>DAOLFC010000176.1:0-5926 GCA_035326505.1 Arachnia sp. | reverse complement strand
GCGACGGAGATTCCCGGGCTGGGTGAGCACGCGGTGTTGCAGCAGCCGTCGTTGTGGCAGTCGCGTGAGCGGACCCCGGAGGTGCTGGTGGCATCGTCGGACGGACTCTGGCGGGTGCCGCTGAACGGCGATGAGCCCTCCCAGGAGGAGGTCCCCGCCGGCGGCGAACCAGCGAGGCCGGCCGTGTTGGGGGACTGCGCCTACGGCCTGTGGAAGGGCACGGGGCACTACCTGCGGCACTGCGCCGATGAGACGCTGAACGTCGGGCGTGAGTTCTCGGAGTTGGCGGAGGCGACGGATCCGAGGTTCCGGGTGAATCGTAGGGCGATCGTGATCAACGATCTGGTCGATGGCGCGGTGTACCTGCCCGTGGACGACGGCTTGGAGCGCGTGGACGACTGGGCCCCCATCGCCCAGCAGATCAAGGAGCAGGAGGGGGAGACCGA
Source organism: Arachnia sp. (assembly GCA_035326505.1). Lineage (GTDB taxonomy): Bacteria > Actinomycetota > Actinomycetes > Propionibacteriales > Propionibacteriaceae > Arachnia. The sequence goes on along the minus strand of DAOLFC010000176.1, from coordinate 5,480 downwards.
GTCCGAGGAGGCCGCGGAGACGGAGTTGTCGCAGCTCCAGGAGTTCTCCGAGGAGCAGTCGCCGCCCGTCGCCAAGGACGACCGGATGGGGGTTCGTCCCGGAGCCTCCGCGACGCTGCCCGTCCTGCTCAACGACATCGATCCCGACGGGGACGTGCTGACCGCGGTGATCAAGGACCACCCCGGCGGCATTCCGGTGAGCCTGGCCAAGGACGGTCGCGCCGCTCGCGTGGAGGTGCCCGCCGATGTCTCGGAGTTCTCCTTCACCTATCAAGCCTTCGACGGCGCCGACCTGAGCAACGTGGCCACCGTCACGGTGAAGGTCTCCCCGAACGGCACCAACGAGGCGCCGACGAGGGTGCGGTCCCGGCCCATCCAGGTCGCTGAGCGCGCGAGCGTGGACTACGCGGTGCTGCCGGATTGGACCGACCCGGACGGCGATCCGGTCTACCTGGAGAAGGTCACCGCCGACGAGGGGCTGTCGGTCACCTGGCGGCCCGACGGGCACCTCACGGTTCAGGATCAGGGCAAGAACGGTCCCGGCGAGCGGACGGTCACGGTGGTCGTCGGCGATGGCTCGGAGTCGGCGGCCGCGGACCTCACGGTGCAGGTCACGCCGGCGACCTCGAACACGCCGCCCGTGGCCAACAACGACCACTATGTGACCAACGTGGGCGAGAGCGTCACGCTGCATCCCCTGGCCAACGACACCGACGCCGACGGCGACGCGCTGCGTCTGGTGGAGCTGGGCGACCCCGCCTCCGGCGTGGAGCTGGTGGCCGACTACAACGAGAACACGGCGCAGTTCACCGCCACCGCTCCGGGCACCCAGACCGTCGTCTACGCCATCAGCGACGGTTCTCACACCAGCAAGGGCAAGATCCGCGTCGACGTCATCGATCCGGCGACGGTGGACGGGCAGGTCGCGGCGGAGAACGATCTGGCGCTGCTGCCGACGACCGGCACGGTGGTGCTGGAGCCGCTGAACAACGACTTCGATCCCGCCGGCGGGGTGCTGGTGATCCAGGGCGTCTCGATGGGCTCCGCCAAGGGGCTGAACGCCGAGGTGGTGCGCCACTCGTTGCTGCGGGTCACCGCCCCCGCGGGCTTGGAGACGCCGCAGACCTTCGCGTACACCGTCAGCAACGGCACCACCAGCGCCACGGCGTCGGTGCTGGTGGTGCCGCTGAAGCCGCAGGCCACCGTGCAGCCGCCGGTGGCGCTGCCGGAGACGACGGTCGTGCGCGCCGGGGACATCGTCACGGTGGGCGTGCTGGCCAACGACTACTCTCCCGGCGACCTGCCGATCACCCTGCGGCCCGAGTTGGACGTGCGCTCCGATGCCGCGCTCGGCGAGTTCTTCGTCTCGGGCGATCAGGTGCGCTTCCGGGCCGGCGCGAAGGCCGGCACCGCCGAGGCGATCTACACGGTGGAGGACTCGCAGCAGAACATCGCCTCGTCGACGGTGACCGTCTCGATTCGCGGGTTCGACGAGGGCAATCAGCGGCCGTCGCCGCGGGGGGTGACGGGACGCGCCTTCAGCGGCGCGAGCACCGACATCGCGATCCCCCTGGATGGCATCGATCCCGACGGCGACTCCGTCGAGCTGCTGGGCATCGGCGGCACCGGCCCGTCCCTGGGCGCGGTGGAGGTGCGGGGCAACGTCCTGGCCTACACCGCGTCGGAGGCGGAGGTCGGCACCGACGTGTTCACCTACCGGGTCACGGACCGTTTCGGTGCCGAGGCCGAGGGCCTCGTCCGCGTCGGCATCGCGCCCGCGCCGTCGCGGAATCAGGCGCCGGTGGCCGTGCCGGACGACGTGATCGCCCGGCCGGGGGTGAGGCTGGAGATCCCGGCGGCCGACAACGATCTCGACCCGGACGGCGACCCGGTGGAGATCGTCGCGGGATCGCTGGAGTTCCTGGACGACGATTGGGAGCCGGAGGCGACGGTCACGAAGAAGAGGATCTCCGTGACGACGCCGAAGAAGAAGGGCATCCACCAGCTGTACTACACGATCAGCGACCGGCCCGAGGGTCGCGGGGCCACGGCGGTGGGCGTGGTGACCGTCACGGTCGACGAGAACGCGCCCCTGATCGCCCCGATCGCGCGCGACGACTACGTGTCCGCGGACGCGATCGCGGGCGTGGAGTCGGTGGAGGTCCCGGTGCTGGACAACGATCTCGACCCGGATGGCGCGACGCAGGATCTCGTCGTCGAGGTGGAGGCGCCCGCCGTCGCGAAGGGCGCGACGGTGACGGTGCCCGTCGCCGCGGAGCGTCAGATCCTGCTGTACGCGGTGCGCGATCCGGACGGCAAGACGGCCCGTGCCGCGATCGTGGTGCCCGGACGGGACCAGATCCCGCCTGTGCTGAACCCGGCCCAGGTGCCGGCGCGGGTGAAGGCGGGCGGGGAGCTCCGGGTGACGCTGGGGGACTTCGTGCTCACCCGTCCCGGTCACGACGCGATCCTGACCACCGTCGACTCGGTGGTCGCCGGTCGTGGGGGCAGCCCCGATGCCCCGCACCGGGGCGCGACGGTGATCGACGACAGGACGATCGTCTTCGCCCCGGACGCGGACTTCCACGGCACCACCTCGCTCAGTTTCGAGGTGACCGATGGCGAGTCGGTGGAGGACCCGCGAGGCCTCACGGCCACCCTCAGCCTGCCCATCGTGGTGGAGGCCTCGGAGTTGTCGACGCCGAACCCGCCGGTGCTGCGCCCGGGAGGGGTGCGGGTCGCGCCCGGCGAGGCCCCCGTCGAGGTGTCGTTGTCGGCCATGGTGGACGATCCCGATCCGGGCGACAACGAGCGGATGGCCTTCGCGGTGGTCTCCGCCCCGGAGGGCGTGGCGGCCTCGGTGCGGGGCCAGAGCCTGAGCGTCTCCGTGCCGGCCGACACGAAGTCGGGGGAGGCGGGCGGCATCGTCGTCTCCGTCCACGACGGCAGCACCGACCCGCTCACGATGGAGGTTCCCGTCACGTTGGTGCCCTCGACGAGGCCGCTGATGTCGGTCACCGACGTGACCGATCCCGATGGGCGCGTCGGCGTGCAGAAGACCTTCAACCTGGCCGACTATGTGACCAACCCCTTCGCCGCCCAGGGCGGCGCGATCACGCTGGTGGGCGAGCCGGAGAAGTCCGGAGCCGCGGCGATGAGCGTCAGTGGACTGATGATCGCGGTGACGCCGCAGGACTCCGGGACGGCGAGCGACGCAGCCGAGGACGTGGTGATCCGCTACACGGTGGCCGACGCCACCGGCGACTCGAGCCGGTATCGCACCGGCGCCATCCGCCTGGTGGTCAAGAACGTGCCCCTGGCGCCCGGGAACGTGACCGCGGAGGCGGTGGGCTCCCGGACGGCCCGGGTCTCCTGGACGCACTCCGGTTGGCGCGGCGGGCAGCCCGACGGGTTCACCGTGTTCTGGGACGACAACACCAAGAGCAAGGACTGCGGGCTGCAGACCAGCTGCGACATCGACACGCTGGCCAACAACGACACCTACACCTTCAGGGTGGCGGCCAGGGTGAAGGAGCGCGACATCGACGACTCCGCGGCCTCCGCCCCCAGCAACGAGATCTTCGTCGACGTGGTGCCCAGCAGGCCCGTCGCGCCGGTCACCGACTTCGGTGATCGGCAGATCGACCTGACCTGGGCCCCGGCCACCGTGCCCGACGGCGGGTCGCCGGTGACGAGCTACATCGTCGAGATCACCCCGGCCGACGCCTTGGGGCGCACCCGGCAGAGCGTCTCCGGCACGGCGAGGACCTGGGACAACCTGGTCAACGGCACCGCCTACACCTTCACGCTGACGGCGCAGAACAGGCTGACGGAGTTGGACTCGCGGGTGACGGCGCCGAAGGGACCGGCCTCGTCGCCGCAGATTCCCGCGGGGGCACCGTCGAATCAGGGCGCGCCCACGGTGCGCAAGGACACGAGCGCCGCCGGGGTGTCGCTGAGGGCGACGGTGAGCTGGTCCGCGCCGGGCAACTCGAACGGGGACACCGATTTCCTGTTCCAGATGCGTCAGGTGGGCACGCAGAACCTGCTCTACGAGGGGCCGGCGATGTCGTCGGCGGTGAACATGACCGTCGGCGAGGAGGACAAGACCTACGAGGTGCGGGTGTCCAACAAGTCCCGCCGTGACGGGAAGTGGAGCGAGTGGTCGTCGCCGTCCAACGCTGTGCGGGCCTTCCAGGCTCCCGGGCAGCCGACGGGGTTGACGGTGACGCCGACGCGCGACGGCGCCAGGGCTCGCTTCGACTTCGGTGCGGCGGCCGGGAATGGCGCCAGGCAGTCGGAGATCAGCTATCGCTGGGACGCGGGAGGCGCGAGCGGCAGCGTGACCCCGGGCCAGATCATCGAAAGCTCCGCCTTGGTCCTGGGCCGCGACGTGCCGGTGCAGGTGCGCGCGATCAGCACGGTCAACGGCGAGACCGCGGAAGGCCCGGCCGCGAGCGCGACCGTCAACGCTTTCTCCCCGCCCGTCGCGCCGGTCGTCTCGGCGCGCGGAAACGCGAACGACGTGACCCAGGAGTGGAGCATGCCCGAGACGAGCAACGGGCGCGCGATCGCCAGGGTGCAGCTCGAGCCCGGCGGCGAGGTGGGGCGGACCGGAACTCGCGCGCAGGGCAACGGCAGGAACCAGACCCACTGCATCCGGGCGCGCGCCCAGAACAGCGAGGGACAGTGGGGCCCCTGGTCCGACAACGCCTGCGCCAGTACGTGGGGAAACCCGAAGGCGACGTTCGAGCGCGGCGCGGTCGCGGCGTGTCCCAGCTACTTCGCCCCCGGCTCGACCTGCAAGGAGATCCTGCTGAGGCTCGAGCGGTACAACCCCAACTCGCGGGTCGGCTGCCCGTTCGAGGGCCAGCAGGGCTCCATGACCTTCTGGGCCACGGTCGACTCCAACGGAAACTGGGGCTCCGGTCGCGTCTCTGATGGTTCGCGAAACTGGGTGGTCGCCGACAACTTCCCGCAGAGAAGCGACATCACCGACGAGTGCCACTATTAGGCCCCGCCTGCAGGACGCTCCTCCTCCTGACGCTCCTTGAGGTGCGAGCGCCGGGCGAGGAACGAGCCCCGAAGCGAAGCCTCGAAAGGAGTATCCGGCAGCCGAACAACAATCCCCGCCGAAGGTCGCGCCCCTTTCGAGACGCTCGTTCCTCGTGGTCCCTGAGGGATGCCCGCCCTGCGCACGATCGTGAGACAAACCGGGAAGCAGCGGGCATCGTCTCGAAGGGCTCCTCAAGGAGCGTCGTGGGGGGCTCGGCGATGGGTCGGGGGGCCCATGGCGTGGGCTGGTGGGGGTGTGGTGGGATGAGGCTTGGTACCTGTTTTTGCTTTCTTGGGGGTTGTGGTGCGTGGTTGGGGTCGGCGGCTTGAGGTTGCTGGGGTGTGTGCGTTGGTGCTGGCCGTGGGGATTGTGGGGTTGGTGCATGAGGGGGTGCCGGCGGCTGAGGTCGAGCTGAACGACGGTG
>DAOLFC010000028.1:0-31696 GCA_035326505.1 Arachnia sp. | reverse complement strand
CTCCCCACGTCTACCCGTCCGCCCAGCACGGTCCCACCCTCAATTGTGAAGAGCCGCTTATTTACCCCAACGAAGCTCGAAATAGACACCGTCCCTATTTATTTGCCTTTGAATCGTTGTCAGCGACAGACCAACTCCACTCAACATCGCAAAGATTGCGGCACTTCCGAGGCGGCCCACCCAGCCTTCAAGCCAGCCCCAATCTTCGCGAGTCAGATGACCGAGTGAGTTAGGTGCAACAACAAAATGAAGCACCAAGGAGACCAGAAAGCTTAGAATCGTTATCCAACCGAGGGCCTTTATCAATGGGTCGACCAACCCCTGGTCGGAGGCCTGCCTAAGCACCGTCAGACCTTTTCCGCCGCGAACCAAGCGGATGTACCCTTTCTCGAATCTGTAATCGCTTCCACGCTCCTTGGAGAGACATGTGAAGGAACTCGCGGTCAAACCAGGAACAGCTCGAGCCAAGTCACGAAGGACAATCTCCGTCCCTTCATACAGGAACATAGGCGCCCCACGAAGCCGAATCACGCTCCGCCCCGGCGTCTGCGAAATTATCCCATGAACCTCCGCATGCCGAACAGGCACGGAGAACGCCCCCACAATCTGATCAAAGAAAAGTTCGCCATCCGATGCCTGACGCATCAAAGCCAAAGCATCAGCTGCTCTGTGAAAAACGCTCTCCCCTTCTCGAAAATCGTTCTCCATGAGCACCTCGCGGATATCTGGATCCTCGGGTCCTGGTTTCGACTCCATACCCTTCGGCAAGCTCTCATACAGCTGCCTTAGCTGATCTCCGTCGAGCGGATCACCTGACTCCCTCAACTGACCGAGGATCGCACTCGACTCATTGGACGTCACAGTAATGATCGTTCGCACGGTTGCCCCCTCGCCACAAGTCTCTGTGTCATACTACTACCGACTAGGGAGATTTATACATGCCAGATCGCCAACTTTCAAGCCTTGAGGGACTCTTCGTCCAGCTCGCGCCGGACTACTTCACGCGCACTGGCCTCGAGAACCTGCTCCTCACCCACGGCCTCACCATACCTGCGCCGCCACAATCCGACAGACAAATGCTTTTGCAGCAGACACTGGACGTTGCACGAAAGAAGTCGTACAAAGATTACGAGCTGTTTTTAAAGAACGCCACTGACGAGCTGGCACGAAAAATAGAGCGGAAGAACCAGGAACCCACCCGACAGGAGAGCACATTCCTTAAGGTAGCCCGTGGTTCCGCCATCAGCACAGAAGCCTCCCCGACCCCCTCTACTGACATCAGAAGAGGGACACTTCTCGACCGCGCTGGACAAACTATCACCAGCAGGGAAGCGCATCACGGCAAAGTCTTCCTCGTCCACGGGAGATCGCTCGCGACCGAGGCTGTAGCGCGGTTCGTGGAGAGAATTGGATATGAGCCCGTGTTACTGAAGGAACGGCCACAACAAGGACGGTCCATACTTGAGAAGTTCCTCGACGAAGCAAGCGACGCAGTTTTTGCCATTATTCTCTTGACAGGAGACGATGAAGGCGGGCTGCGTGGAGGACCCAGTCACCCCAGGGCGCGACAAAACGTAGTTTTCGAGTTTGGATTCTTCGTGAGCGCACTCGGCCGATCTCGAACGGCCGCGCTATACGAACACGGAGTCGAGTTGCCGACCGACCTCTCGGGCGTGGGCTACGTTCATTTCAGCCTGGAGAACGACGGCTGGAAAGTAGCACTTGCAAAGGAGATGAAGGCGGGAGGACTGAAGATCGACATGAATACTCTGTAGCCCCGGCCCGGGGAGACTGCGCGGTCAACTGAGGCCAACCAAGCTCGCGACCATCGGAACGGCGACACGGATGCCATCGGAACTTGATTCGGGTGACCAACATTCGACGACTCTGTAAGAGAAGACGGCCACGAAGATGATTCCGCTCGCGAACCAGGAGGGGCCAGAATACCCACAGGGGCTCGGAACCCCGTCAGCCCTGAAAGCCACCACGCCCCCTCCTCTCAACCCCAAACAAGGGCCCCCGAATTGCAGAACATTCGCCCTAGCGAGGAGAGAACACCATGGACACAGTTGCGATGTTTCACCGCTAAGTCAGCGAACGCTACCGCTCGTCGATATCCGAAAACAGCGAAACCGGACGGCATCAACAGACACCAGGTTTGTCAACGAGGGCAACATCAAGGGCGCGGCCGATTAGTCCGCGAGCACAAGGGTCGCGAAACTCGCCAGCACACGTAAGGCGATGGGGCTCACGATCGACCTATCGTGTGATTTCACGTCTCTACCCCCTTAAGCTATTTTTGCTGCTGCACCTCGGAGCAGGGGTGACGCAGGGGTACTTTGAGGTGCTTCGCTCGGTCCCTCGAGCCGAGTCCTGCACGAAGCTGCGGCCGGAAGACCCTCGCGGAACCGCTGTGCTCCACATCTCAGCCGACTTCACTCGCGCAGGGACGGGTTCTTGCTTCGGGTCCCTCTGGCTAGGAGCGCTGCTCCGATGAAGTAGGTGTTTGCTGACTAATCCAGGAGTTCTGGAATGGACCATACCCCCAGGATGGCCACCGCCACCATCCAGGCCGAGATGGCCACGCTGGTGGCAGCACCGCTACCGATTGCTGCCCCCCTCACCGCTACGCCACGTCCGGTCGACGTCCAAGAACTCAGTCAACAGATCGCAAAACCTGACCAGTCAGAGCCAAATCGGGTCTCAGCCACGAGGGGCTGCGTCGACCTGGGGTGAGGAAACCGGCCGTTGATGCGAGCCCGCCCCGGCGTTTTCGCCACCCACGGTATCGCCCCCCTGGCCGGGCCCTTTCAGCGCTTGGTGGTGCGCTGCACCTGGATCTTCTTGGCGCCGGTGCCGCCGAGACCGGCCCGGGCGGCCTTCTGCTCCTCCATGAGGCGCTTGCTCTCGGCCTGCTGATCCATCATGGCGTCGCGGTCGAGGCCGGAGCTCAGCAGGGTGAAGGCGATGGCCGCGACGCCGATGCTCACCCACAGCGGCAGGCCCAGCACCAGCGGCAGCGTGACCAGTGCGATCATGTCGATGCCGCGCAGCATGGAGAACATCAGCCCCGGCGGCATGGCGCCGAAACCGGTGGTCACCAGCGGGCCCTGGTACGAGGCCGGCTTCGCCGAGATCCATCGCACCGCGCCGAGGAATCCGCCCAGGGCGGCCACCAGGCCCGAGGTGATCGCCTCGTACGGGGTGCCCTGAGCGCCGCCCGCCACGCCGAGGAAGGACGGCATGATCAGCCCGGCCCAGAGCAGGGCGAGGGCGCCGGGCACCACCATGCATGCCTGGCGCACCTTGGTGGCGGAGAACGGGAAGCACCGCTGCAGGCCCTTGGTGCGGCTCATCACGCGCAGTTGGTTCATGAACGGAACGAGCGCGACCATCAGCACGATGGCGGCGATGGTGACGCTGATCGTGGTCATGCCGAGGGCGTGTACCGCATAGGGGACGACGGCGGACAGCAGCAGCATCAGCAGGGACTTGGGATAGCGCCAGAGCCGCTGCACGTCGCGCATGACCAGAGCAGTGGCCCCTTTGCCCGCACCGCGGGTGGGGCGCACGTGGCCGCGTTCCCGGGACTGGTGCTCGACGAGGATGTCGCGGATCAGCGCGAACTCCAGCGCGAAGGCCGCGCCCTGCACGCCGGTCAGCAGCGCGCCGCCGGAGGTGAGGCGCTGGCGGCGGATGTTGCGCAGGCGGCGGTAGCCGAGCACGCCGCCGACCAGGAGCAGCAGGACGCCCACCGCGCCGACGACGAGCGCGAGTTCGACGCTCAGCGCCGGAAGCCGGCTGGGCTGGACCCATCCCGCGGCGGCCAGGACCAGCAGGCCCAGCGTGGCGACGACGAGGATTCCGAGCAGCCACTGCAGGATGCGGATCACCCAGCGGCGCTCCACCCCCTGCTCCGCCGCCGCGAGCGCGGCCAGGCCGGCGGCCCCCAGGCCCGCCGACAGCGCCCAGAGCCCCACCTGAGGCAGCGACGCGCCCACCAGGGCGGCGACGAGAGCGGCCAGGACGGCGCCGCCCGCGAAGGCCACCACGATGGCCGAGACCAGGCGCCCGCTCAACAGGCGGCGGCGATCAGCGGTGCCGTCCATCAGCCAGAAGCCCTCGGCGGCGCTCGCCAGGATGGGACCGAACATCCGGCACGCGGCGAGCGTCATGGCCAGCACGCCGGCGACGGCCGCCCAGGGCAGCAGCCCGCGGGCCGCCATGCACTCCCCCGTGTCACACCCGGCGGCACTGCTCTGCGCCTGCCAGATGGCGTTGACCAGCATCGCGCCCAGCACGATCACCGAGAAGGCCATCACATAGCCGTCGGAGAGGGCCTGCCAGATCGAGCGATCGGCGCGCCCGCGCCGCCAGTCGCGCATCAGGAGCTTCAGCTCCCGCTCGTGAACCTCGCCGATGGGACCGTACTTGGCGTGGTCGGCCGCGTCGTCACGCACTTCGCCGCTCACCGGGCGCCCGCCAACCGCACCTCGCGGGCGCCGATCGCCTTGATCAGGCTGGGCTCGTGGCTGGCCAGCACGATGGCCAGCCCGTCGTTCATGTCCGCCCGGAGCCGGCGGCCCAGCCACTCCACGCCCTCGACGTCGAGGCGCTGCTCCGGCTCGTCGAGCACCAGCAGCCGCCGCGGGCGCACCATGGCGGTGGCCAGCGCGAGGCGCCGGCGCTGGCCGGAGGACAACGTCGTGGGCAGTTGGCCGGCCTGCGGCACGAGCTGCACCTCGTCGAGCACCTCGTCGACCAGCGAATCGGGGTCCTCCAGGCCGTGCGCGCGGGCCAGCAGGTCGAGATGCTCGACGACGGCGAGGTCGGGGAAGAAGTCGAGGTCGTCGATGACGGTGGCGAGGTCCTTCCGGATGCGGGGGTCGGCCTCGTTCATCCGGTTGCCGCAGATCTTGACGGTGCCCTCGTCGGGGCGGTCGGCCCCCACCAGGCAGCGCAGCACGGTGGACTTGCCGGCGCCGTTTCGCCCGGTCAGTGCCACCGCCTCTCCCGCTTTGACGATGAGGTTGAACCCCTCGACGATGGTCACCGGCCCGTAGGCCTTCTTGAGGTTCTCCACCTCGAGCACGACGTCTTTCTTAGCCACGCGCCCCATTGTCCACCATCGCCCAACGGCTGACGAACCTGCGGCGGCGCGCCGCCGTCCGTGCGCCCCCGTCCGTAGGCCACCGTCGGTGAGGGGCGTTAGGCTGCTCCTCATGGTTAGTGAGGCGAGGGCGACCCTGGAGAAGCGCCACGGCGACGTGCAGCGCATGTTCGACGGCGTCGCCAAACGCTACGACTTCATGAACTCCGTGATGAGCGGCGGGCAGGACCGCGCCTGGCGCGCCGCCACCGTCGCCGCCATCGCGCCCCTTCCGGGCGAGCGGGTGCTCGATCTGGCGGCCGGCACCTCGCGCTCGTCGGCCGCGATCGCCGAGCACGGCGCCCAGGTGACGGCCGCGGATCTGTCCTTCGGGATGCTGAGCCAGGGGCTCGCGCAGTTCCCCCACCTGGACTTCGTGAACACCGACGCCCTGGCGCTGCCCTTCGCCGATGACACCTTCGACGCGGTGACGATCAGCTACGGGCTGCGCAACATCGACGACACCGCCGCCGCACTGCGCGAGATGCGCCGGGTCACCAAGCCCGGCGGGCGGGTGGTGGTCAACGAGTTCTCGACCCCCACCAACGCGGCCTTCCGCTACGTCTACAAGAACTATCTCCCGCTCGCCCTGCCGGCGCTGGCCAAGCTGTCCAGCAACCGGGTGGCCTACCAGTACCTGGCGGAGTCGATCCTGGCCTGGCCGGACCAGCAGGCCCTGGCCGACGTGATGGCGGAGGCCGGCTGGGTCGGCGTCGAGTGGCGCAACCTGTCGGGCGGCATCGTCGCGCTGCATCGCGGCTGGAAGCGCTGAGCGTTGGAGTTGACGCCACGGATCGTGCTCGACGCGTACGCCGCGCGGAGCTGTCCCGTCAAGACCTACAACGCCTTCGACCCGGCGGTCGCCCAGCCGGTGGTGCCCGATGACGAGTCGCTGCGCGAGTCGTTCCAGGGCGGACGGGCCTACCGGGAGCTGGTGCTGGGCCGGTTGGCCGCGCACCCGGACGCCCTCGACCTGCGCGAGCTGGACCCGGCTCTGCGGGAGGAGCTGACCCTGGCCGCGCTCGCGGAGGGGGTGCCCGTCGTGGTGGGGCCGCGGCTGCCTGCCGATCCCGCGGCCGGGCGGATCGGCAGCCCGGACGCCCTGGTGCTCGGCGACGCCGCGCCGACGGGGGCGCCCGGCTACTGGCCGCTGAAGATCAAGCCCTACCGGGTGACGGAGAAGGAGACGGGGGCCACCCAGCTCCAGTCCTCGTCGCTGGATCGCGTCGCCCGGCTCGCCGCGCTGCCGGGCCTGCGGTTCCGCGCCTACCGCGAGGGGGTACTGCTGGAGCTGGCCCACCATTGGCGGCTCCTAGAGGCCGCCGGTCACGCCTCCGCCACGCCGCGGGCCGGGGTGATCGGGCAGGGCCACAACCCGTCGGCGGAGCCGCAGGCGGTGTGGCTGCTGCTCACCGACAAGTTCCTGCGCACCTTCTCCCGGTCCGCGGGCTACAAGCTGCGCTCCGCGCTGGAGCGCTACGACCACGAGTTCAAGTTCCGGCTACACGTCGCGCAGAGCGCCGCCGCGCGCCTCCCCGACGATCCGGCGCCCCCGGTCGTGCGCCCCATCCGGGTCAAGGAGTGCGAGTGGTGCCCGTGGTGGCAGGTCTGCCTGCCGAAGATGGATCGCGACGACCTGTCACTGCGGATCTCGAAGGCGCCGCTCGACGTGCGGGAGTTGCAGGCCCTGGCCGGCATGGGCATCCACACCGTCACCCAGCTGGCCGAGGCCGACCTCGACGCTCTCCTCCCCGGATACCTGCCCCTGACGACGCACCGCGACCGCTCCGAGCAGCGTCTCCGCCAGGCCGCCCGGCGCGCCCGGATGCTGGCCAACGACGTCGCGCTGGAGCGCGTCTCGTCGGATCCCATCGCGGTGCCGCGGGCGGCCGTCGAGGTGGATCTCGACATCGAGACCAGCAGCACGGGACTGGTCTACCTGTGGGGCGCGCTGGTGTCGGAGCGCGGCACCCGGCCGCACTACGTCGACTTCTCCCGCTTCGAGCCGCTGGACCTCGACGACGAGCGCCGCCTGGCCGAGGCCTTCGCCACCTGGCTGCGCGCGCTGCACGCCGAGCATCCGGACCTGCTGGTGTACCACTACTCCGACTACGAGACGGTGCATCTGCGCCAGCTCGCCGCCCGCTCCGGACACCCCGACCTGCGGGCGGTGGTCGACCTGATTCCCGAGCACTTCGTCGATCTGTTCCGCTACACCCGCGACAACTTCGTCGGGGTCGACGGGCTGGGCCTGAAGGCGGTCGCCACCGAGGGGGCGGGCTTCCACTGGCGCGACGAGGAGCCCGGCGGCCTGGCGTCGATCACCTGGTTCGCCCAGGCCAGCACCGATCCCGATCCCGCCGTCCGCGGCGCGGCGACACTGCGTCTGTTGCAGTACAACGAGGACGACGTCCGAGCCACCTTGGCCCTGCGCGAATGGTTCGACCGCCTCGACGCCGGGTCCTAACCATCTCCCGGCATCCTGTGACGAGGTAGTTCGCGAGGCATCGGTCCAGGCCTGAATCTCCGAGCCAACGGCGGCGAATCTGGGCTCAGATGTGCGAAGCCTGGCAGCCAGAAACCTCGGCGACTCGGGTCGATAAATCATCGAGAAAACCACTTGCGGTACCTGGCTTTGTAGGAGTAGTTTGCACCTGGGGCCAGCCACCCACAATCCTGGATTTGGCTGGATGCGCACGGTGATCACCAGGGAACGATCACCAACTTTCGGCCATAGTCGGCCGCTTAGGGGAAAGGTGTTTTTATGCGCAAGACCATACTCAAATCGCGGACCAGGGAGAACTCTGGTCGAAGGCGGTTTCACATGAGGGCTCTGATGGCCTCGCTACTTACGGCAGTCGTCTTGGCCGGAACCTCTTGGTTGCCCGCCTGGGCAGCGTCCGGGCGAGTGATTGCGAGCCCGAGCCTGATCGTCCGCTCGAGTGCATCGGCCTCCGCTTCCGTACTGGGGACCATCCCTTACGGGGCGACCATCACCATCACCTGCACGACCTCCGGCAGCTCGATGACCGGCCCCTACGGGGCCACGACGCTCTGGAACTACATCACCTACGGGTCCCTGAAGGGCTATGTCACCGATGCCTACGTGTACACGGGGACGAGTGCAGCAACTGCTGGGAAATGCGTGTCGGCTCCGGCAAGTACGACCAAGGCGCAGAGGGTAGCGAACTACGCGAAGGCCCAGGTCGGCGCCACCGGATGGAACGGCTGGTGCGAGAAGTGGGTCGAGCAGGCCTGGGGAACAACAGGCCGCTATGGGTCGGCCATTGCCCACTACAACGCCGTCCGCGGCCAAGTAACGAAGACGGGGACCCCGCCGGCGGGTGCGGTAGCCTTCTACGCGGCAGCACCGATCAACGGTTACTACGGTCATGTGATGATTTCGCTCGGGAACGGTCAATATGTGACGACAGCGCCGAAGATCTCAATTGTCGGCCAGTCGTGGCCTGGAGCCACTTACCTTGGCTGGTACATGCCGACTGCCTGGCCGGGCCGATAGTCGAGCTACTCACCCCTGCCGGCGCCACTATTAGTACCCATCCGTTTTGAGCGCCCGGCTCTCTTTGCTGATTCGATATCAGGACCCCTCCGTTAAACATCGCTTCATGTCCGCCAATCTGCTCCGGCGGCGCGTTGAGAAGAATGGCACGCCATACTTCAGATCGGATGCCCTGGCCCACTCGGATCGCACCTATCGGGTCCCGCCAGAGGCGCCCCGCCGAGACTCTCTCCCGGCGGGGCGCCCCGTGCGGCTGGCCCCGGGATCACCCGCGCTGCACAGGTCAAACCGCACCAACCCCAGAGGCGAGAGCCAAGGAGGAGTCGGATCGCGGGTTTCAGAGCGCCAAATGGAGCCTGAGGGCGTCGTCCACCTCGACCATCAGGCGCGGCGGCACTCCACCGACTTTGGCGCCGAGGCGGGAGACGTCGACGGAACGAACCTGTTCCGCCTGCGCCTTCGAGTCGACGGGCAGCCCTGTTTCCTCAGCAGGCAAGACGACCTGGAACGGATACACCTTGGCGGCATTACTGGTGACGGGTACGACGGTGATCACGCCGCGCCCGATGCGTTCCGAGGCGGTGTTGGCACGGTCGTTGCTGACGATCAGACAGGGGCGAAGCTTGTTCGCTTCGCTTCCCCTCGCGGGACTCAAGTCGCAGAGGACGATCTCACCCCTGCGCATGGGCAAGCCCATCGCCGCTGGCGGCTTCCCAGAACGCCGCGTCATCGGAGCCTTGCCACTCGTCCCATGCGGCCACGTAGTCATTGCCCAGGCCGGGATCGCCAAGAAGACGGATCGCACGCTGGATGACGGCCGAGCGCGAGGTGATTCCCGTGCTCTTCATGTACCGCTCCAGGATCGCCACGTCGCTGTCCGCGAGGCTGACGCTCAGCTTCACACTCATGCCACCAGGGTACTACCGACGGTCCTATCTCAGGCAGGTGTCACTTCCTGTTGGTGTACCCACAGAAAGTGACATCTGCTTGGCGGGAATCAGCGGCGCTCGCGCGGAATGCGGGCGACGATGAACTCGCGGCCGGCCCCCAGCTCGCGATCCAGCGCCTCCACGTCGCGGACCTCGACGGCGTCCCAGCCCAGCGACGACGCCACGGCGGCAAGATCGAGGCCTTGGGGCGTGCCGAAGACCCGCTCGAAGGCGTGCCCGAACTCCGGCGCCCCCTGCTCCAGTGACGAGAAGATGGAACCGCCGTCGTCGTGCGACACGACGACGCGCAGGTCGGGCCGCCGCTCCAGCGGGGGACGGACGAGGGCTCCGAGATCGTGCTGCGCGGTGAGGTCGCCCAGCAGGACGGTCGTCCGGCGTCCGCTCGCCAGGGCGATCCCGGCCGCGGTGGAGACCACGCCGTCGATGCCGGCGAGGCCGCGGTTGGCGTAGACCGGGAAAGCCCGGGCGGGGATGGGCGCCTGGTCGGCGTCGCGGATGGCGTTGCTGGAGCCCAGCACAAGATTCTCGTCCGGTCCGATCGACGCCAGCACCCGGGCCGCGACCAGCGGGCCACCCCAGGTGCGCGAGACGACCTCCTCGTCCCGGACCCGCGCGTCGGCGACCCGCCACTGCGCCAGCCATTCGGGGTCGCCGGGCTCGGTGAGCACCCGGTCGGCGACCACCGCGGCGTTGAGGCCGGGATCGTGCCAGCGCGCCTGATCCGAGACGACGATCAGCTCGACGTCGCCCCGGGCGAGCAGCGCGGATACCGGGCGCGACAAGGTCGGATGCCCGACGCAGATCACCCGCTCGATGCGCCGGCCCAGGTCGCCGGCGAGCAGCCGCCGGTAGGAGGCGATGGCGTGATCGCCGGCGCGCGCGTTGCTCGATGGCTCGGCCAGGAGCGGGAACCCGCCGACTTCCGCCAGCGCCCGGGCCTCGGCGCCCGCGCCGGGCGTCGCGTCGCCGGCCAGCACCACCGTCGCAGGCCTGCCGTCCAACTCCACGACGCGGCCGGGCCGCGCACCGTCGATCCGCGCGACGCGCACGGCGACCTCCGGGATGGCGTCCGCGAGGGGCGGCGCGAACTCCAGGTTGAGCTGGACCGGCCCGGGCTGGCGGGTGCGCAGGCCTGCCGCCGAGGCCAGCGCTCGCTGCACGGCCGCGCTCCAGGCGGCCTCATCCCCCGAGGCGGACGACAGCCGCACCACGGCCAGCCCCGCGGGGCCGAAGGCACCCGCCTGGTCGCCGGTCTGGTTGGCGCCGGTGCCCACGAGGAAGGCGGGCCGGTCGGCGGTGAGGGCGAGCAGCGGCACCCCGGCCGCGCGCGCCTCCATCGCGGCCGGGGCGAGGTTCGCGACGGCGGTGCCGGAGGTGGTGATCACCGCGACCGGCCGTTCGGAGGCCTTCGCCAAGCCGAGCGCGAGGAAGCCGGCGACCCGCTCGTCGACGCGCACATGGAGCCGCACCCTGCCGCGCTGCTCGGCCTGATGCGCGGCGAGCAGGAGCGCCGCGTTGCGCGATCCCGGCGACGCCACCAGGTCGGTGACCCCGGAGGCGATCAGCGTCTCGACGACCACGGCCGCCAGCAGCGAGCTCGACATCAGCCCTCCCCCACCAGCCGCGAGACGCGGCTCAGCCGTTCCAGCCACCACGATGTCGTCGGCTCGTCGGCGCGCACCGCCTCCAGCCTGGCCTCGTCGACGGACGGCGGCGCGATGCCCAGCTCGCCCGCCACCGGGACGAGGGGGTGGGCCGCCACGTCGGCGGACAGGAGACGGCCCGTCTCGAGCCCGCAGTCGAACGGCAGCTCGGGCAGGCAGGCGGCCAGGGCGACGCCGGCGCCGAGCCCCACGGAGGTCTCGACGGCACTGGAGACCACCACCGGCATGCCCAGTTCCTCGGCGATGGCCAGGCAGCGACGGACACCCCCCAGGGGCTGCACCTTCAGCACGGCGAGGTCGGCGGCGGCGAGATCACGCACCCGGAACGGATCCTCGGCGCGCCGGATCGACTCGTCGGCCGCGATCGGGACCGGCACGTCCGCGGCGGCCAGGCGCCGGCGCAGCTCCGCCAGCTCCTCGACGGTGGCGCAGGGCTGCTCGGCGTACTCCAGTCCGTACCCGGACAGTTCGCGCAGCGCCTCCAGGGCGCCCTCCACGCTCCAGGCGCCGTTGGCGTCGATGCGGATCCGGGCCGAGGCGCCCAGCGCCTCCCGCACCGCCGCGACCCGCGCCACGTCCTCGTCGAGGCCCTGCCCGGGCTGCGCCACCTTGACCTTCGCGGTGCGGCAGCCGGCGGCCCGGGCTCGCTCCGCCGCCGCGTCAGGACCCAACGCGGGGATGATCGCATTGACCGGCACCACGTCGCG
This sequence comes from Arachnia sp., assembly GCA_035326505.1. GTDB lineage: Bacteria > Actinomycetota > Actinomycetes > Propionibacteriales > Propionibacteriaceae > Arachnia. The sequence goes on along the minus strand of DAOLFC010000028.1, from coordinate 19,706 downwards.
CACCGCATCGGGGAAGCCTCGATCCGCGGCCTCCCGAGCGGCCCGCAGCCACACGGCGGCCTCCCGATCGGGGTACTCCGGGAAGGGGCTCCACTCGGCCCATCCGGCGCGCCCGCGAAACAGCACCCCGGTGCGCCGGGTCAGCCCGCGGAACGGCACCGTCAGGGCGATGTCGTAGACCACCGGGATCACGCGATCAGCGCTCCGGCGAGCAGGCCCAGGCCGATCCCGATCTCCGCGAAACCGGTGGCCTGGATGACGGGGATCAGGCCTCGGCCGGTGGCGCCGCCCAGGACGATGCGCAGCGGTCCCAGCAGCAACGCGCAGCCGAGCAGCCCCAGCAGGGCCCACCAGGTGGTGAGGGCGGCGAAGCCGAGCACGGCGGCAGCGGACAGGGCGCACAGGCCCGCGAACAGCGTCCGGGTCCCCCGGTCGCCGAGGCGCACCGCCAGCGTCCGCTTGCCCGACAGGGTGTCGGTGGGGATGTCGCGCAGGTTGTTGGCCACCAGGATCGCCGAGGCGAGCGCGCCGACGGCCGCCCCGCCCAGCCAGGAGTGCGCGGGCGCCGAGAGCGTCTGCACGTAGCCGGTGCCGACGGTGGCGACCAGCCCGAAGAACACGAAGACGAAGATCTCGCCCAGCCCCAGGTAGCCGTAGGGCTTGCTGCCGCCGGTGTAGAACCAGCCCGCGAGGATGCATGCCAGCCCCAGGAGCAGCAGCCACCACTGCCCGATGAGCACGACGATCGCCAGGCCTGCCAGCCCGGCGGCGCCGAAGCTGAGGAAGGCCGCCGCCTTCACCGCGCGCGGCGAGGCCAGGCCCGACGCCACCAGTCGCGTCGGCCCCACCCGGTCGTCGTCGGTGCCGCGGACGCCGTCGGAATAGTCGTTGGCGTAGTTGACGCCCACCTGCAGCGCCAGCGCCACGACGAGGCACAGCACGGCCAGAAGCGGCCGGACGGTTCCGGCGACGGCGGCGACGGCCGTGCCGGCGAGGATCGGGGCGACGGCGGCGGGCAGGGTGCGCGGGCGCGCGCCCATCACCCAGGGGCGTATGGAGTCAGTCATGGCAGGAGAACTCTACTTCGCGTTCGGGCCCGCGCTCTCGCGCGCGAGCCGGCGCAGCGTCGCGCGATCGGGTTTCCCCCCGGCCGTGCGCGGCAGGGCGGGGAGCACCAGAAGCTGCCGCGGCAGCGCGGGGCGAGGCAGCTCCGCGCCGAGCCGCTCGCGCCACGACGCCAGGTCGCCCGCGGTCGCTGCCAGCACGATCCGGGCGCCCCATTCGTCGTCGGGAACCGCGATCACGTCCGTGTCCGGGTCCAGGCGGGCGGCCGCGGCCCGCACCAGCGCGACATCGATGTTGACCCCGCCCGTCACGACGACGTCGTCCAGCCGTCCGCCGACCACCAGGCTCCCGCGCTCGACGCGCCCCCAATCGCCGGTGTGCAGGCCGCCGTCGACGAGCACCTCGGCGGTGAGATCGGGCTCGCCCAGGTAGCCGTCGAAGAGCGTCGGCCCGCCCAGCACCACCCGGCCGTATCCGCGCGGCGCGCGGTCGTCGGGCACCGTGCGGACGGTCGCGCCGGGAAGCGGGTGACCGTCGTAGACGATGCCCCCGCAGGTCTCGCTCATGCCGTAGGTCTCCACCACGCGGATCCCCCGTTCCTCGGCCCGGGCGCGCAGCTCCGGCGCGAGCGCCGCCCCGCCCACCAGGACGGCGTCGAAGCGGGCGAGCATCGCGGCGGTGCCCGGGTGGCGCACGGCGCGATAGAGCTGCGTGGGGACCACGGAGATGGCGTTCGGCCCGGGGGTGGGATCGAGGTCGGACAGACCGGACGACGCGAACCGCAGCCCCGCGCCGAGACGGCCCCGCACCAAAACCATCAGCCCCGCGACGTAGCGGGGAGCGAGCGCCAGGTGCCACGTCGCCGCGCCGCCCAGCCAGCACGTCGTGGCCTCCGCCGCCGCGACCAGCGCGCGCCGCGACAGCACGACGTGCTTCGAGGCCCCGGCCGAGCCGGACGTCTGCACCACTGCGCCGTCGCCGCGCCAGCCGACGGGCGGCGCGCCGTCGGCCAGCCAGAGGCCTTCCTCCCCGCGCAGCATCCTCGCGACGGCCCGGTCGACGGCGGCGGGGGTGAGCATCTCCCCAACCTACCGAGAGGGCGGAGAGTTGCGCGAGTAGACTCGGTCCATGGCCCGCGTACTCCTCATCCTTGCTGTCGTCATGCTGACGATCTACTGCACCGTCGAGGTGGCGCAGTCACGCAAGTACGACGTGCGGGTGATGCCCAAGTGGCTCTGGGCCTTCGCGGTGATCGCGGTTCCGGTGATCGGCCCCATCTGCTGGCTGCTGGCTGGCCGGCCGATCCGGCAGGGGCCGCCCGACGGTTACCGCGCGCCGGACGACGACGACGATTTCCTGCGCGGGCTGCGCTGATCACCCGCGCTGATCACACGAAACGAGCGTTGCTCGGGGAGCCGACTCTGAAAGTCCTACCCTGGGGTCCATGAGCACGCGGTACGGACCCCCGACGAAGGCTGTCATTCTCGCCCGCGGGCTCGGTACCCGGATGCGCAAGGAGGTTGAGGGCGTCGCCCTGAGCGCCGCGCAGTCCGCCACGGCAGACGCGGGCATCAAGGCGATGATCTCCATCGGCCGGCCCTTCCTCGATCACGTCATCTCTGCCCTCGCCGATGCGGGCTTCGTCGATGTCTGCCTGGTGATCGGCCCCGAGCACACCCTGATCCGCGACTACTACGGCGCTCTCCCGCAGACCCGCGTGCGGATCGGCTTCGCCGTGCAGGATCAACCGCTGGGCACCGCGAATGCGGTGCTCGCGGCCGAGGAGTTCGCCGGCGACGACCGGATTCTCGTGATCAACTCCGACAACTACTACCCCGCCGACGCCCTCGCCCTGCTCGCCGGGGTCCCCGGATCGGCCCTGGTGGGCTTCGAGCGCGACGCGCTGCTCGCCCGGTCGAACATCGCGCCCGACCGGATCGCGGCCTTCGCCCTGGCCACCGCCGACGCCGACGGCCACCTGGCGGAGCTGGTCGAGAAGCCCGGCCGGGCGGACATCGAACGCCTGGGCGAGGGCGCCGTCGTCTCCATGAACTGCTGGCTGTGTACGCCGGCGATCTTCCCCGCCGCCCGCGCCATCCCGGCCTCGGCCCGGGGCGAGTACGAGATCACCGATGCGGTCCGCGCAGCCATCGCCGCCGGCGACCCCTACCGCGTCGTACGCGCGCGGGCCGGGGTGCTGGACCTGTCCAGCCGCGGCGACATCGCGTCGGTGGCGGAGGCGCTCAGGGACAAGAAGGTGACGCTGTGATCGGCTGGTTCGTGCCCGGCCGGCTCGAGGTCTTCGGCACGCACACCGACTACGCGGGCGGCCGGTCGATCCTGGCCGCCGTCGACCGCGGCATCACCGTGGTGCTCACCGAGCACGAGCTCACCGAGCATGGGGGCGAGGGCGTCCTGGCCACCTCCACCGCCGTCGCCGGCGAGATCGCGATCTCCGCCGGCACCGATCCGGGCCTGCCGGCCGGTCATTGGGGGCACTACGTCCAGGCGGTCGTCGACAGGCTGACGCTCAACTTCGGGGCACTGCGGCCCGCACGGCTCGCCGTCGACTCCACCCTTCCCCTCGCCTCCGGCATGTCCTCGTCGTCGGCGCTGGTGGTCGCGACGGCACTGGTCCTGATCGACCACAACGGCATCCGCGACGATGCCCGCTGGAAGGCCGCCATGCTCACCGACACCGACCTGCCCGGTTACCTGGCCTGCATCGAAAACGGGATGCCCTTCAGGGACCTGGCCGGCTTCAAGGGGGTGGGCACCTTCGGCGGCTCGGAGGACCACACCGCCATGCTGTGCTGCCGGGAGAATCGGCTCTCGGAGTTCCGCTTCTGCCCCATCGAGGAGCGCTCCACCCTCGCGTTCCCGGCGGACTGGAGCTTCGTCATCGCGGTCAGCGGAGTGCTGGCCGAGAAGACCGGCGCGGCGCTGACGTCGTACAACGACGCTTCGCTGCTCGCCCGCCGGCTGGTGGAGGAATGGAACCGGGCCACCGGACGCGACGACGCCGTCCTCGCCGACGCACTGGCGACCGAGGACGGCCTGGAGAGGCTGCGCGCCGTCGCCTCGTCCGATCCCGACCTGGTGGCCCGGCTCGAGGCCTTCGTCACGGAGTCGGAGATCGTGATCCCCCGCGCCCTCGACGCCTTCCGAGCACACGATCTCGCTGCTTTGGGCGAGGCCGCGGATCTCTCGCACCGCAACGCCGACGCGGCGCTGGGCAACCAGATCGCGGAGACCAACCTGCTCCAGACCCTGGCCCGCGAGCTGGGCGCCCACGCATCGTCGGGCTTCGGCGCCGGCTTCGGCGGCTCCGTCTGGGCGCTGATCGAGACGGATCGCGCCGAGGACTTCGCGCAACGCTGGCTGGCGGCCTACCGGCGCGAGTTCCCCGAGCCCGGAGCCCGCGCCACGACCCTGGTCACCCGCCCCGGCCCCGCCGCCCACCGCCTATAAGTGCATGTGTTCTCCACGGCCTGGGCATTGACCGGAGAGGAAGCCCGCCCCCGAAGAAACGGGCTCTTCAGAAAGCGGGCTCTTCTCGTCACGGTCAGTGGGAGGTCTCGTCCACGACGGGGCTGGAGAGCTGGTAGTTCTCCTCGCCTCCGCCCTTCCAGGTCACCGTGATTTCGTACTCCTCCGCCAGTTCCCAGAGGTCTTCGCGTCTCAGCCCGGCGTCTTTCATGAACTTGTCGTCGCTGAGAAGGCGCTCGGCGAAGACATCCACCCCCACGCCTTCAGTGGGGCCGGGGACCGCCCCTTTGGCCGCGATATCAACCGGGGACATCGGAACAGGGATGGCGCCGGCGGCAAGATACTGATCGATCTGACTTGTCGGAATGACCGTGACCACCAAGTCCTCGTAGGGCTGGTCCGATTCGTTGCTGATCGCGAGCGAATAGACCAAGTAGTCCCCACCCCGATCTTCAACGATCCGGGTCTGATACACCGTGACGAGAAACCGTTCGCTCAAGTCGGCGTACACGACCCCTTCCCCCACGAATTCCGCATCGTCAACGGACGCTTCAGCTCGGGAAGGCAATGGGACATCATCCCCAATCGGCGCGCATCCCGCCACCAACAGCCCCGCTAGACACGCGACGGACAACGAACGCAACATGCCCGTCACCCTACTCGTAGAACTCTGCCCCTGCGTGCGAACCTCATCCGAGACTGCTGTTCGGCTGCCAGGGGTTCTTTACTACAGGTGCATATCGTCGTAGGAGCGCGGGTCCTCAATGGGTTCGAGGTGGCCGGAGATCTTGAGGTCGGGATACTCCTCGTGGATCACGTCGATCAGGTCTTCCATCGCATCGTGGCCCCGTTGCACCGACCAGTCTCCGGGCACCAGCATGTGCATCTCCATGAACTGCCACCGGCCGCTCTCGCGGGTGCGGAAGGCGTGGAACTGGACCTCGTCGGAGCTGTGCTCGGCGAGGATCTCTCGCAGCCGCTGATTGTCGCTCTTGGGCAACGAGATGTCCATCAGGCCCCCGGACGACTCCTGCAGCAGCTTCCAGCCGGTCCACAAGATGTTCACCGCAACCAGGATCGCCGTCACCGGGTCGAGCCACTCCCATCCCGTCAGGGCGACCAGCCCGATGCCGACCAGCACGCCCACCGACGTGACGAGATCGGTCATCAGGTGCTTGCCGTCGGCGCGCAGGGTGATCGAGTTGTACCGTGTGCCAGCCCGCATCAGCACCACCGCGACGACGCCGTTCACCGCCGCCGCCACGACGGAGATCAGCAGGCCGAGACCCAGCTGCTCCAAGGGCTGCGGATTCAGCAGTCGCTGAACGGCGAAGTAGATGATGAAGATGGCGGCGACGAGGATCAGCACCCCTTCCACCGCGGCGGAGAGGTACTCGGCCTTGGTGTGGCCGAAGTGGTGGTTCTTGTCCGCAGGCCTCGCCGCGATCCTCAGCACGAACAGCACCATGACCGCCGCGGCCAGGTTGACCAGCGACTCCGCCGCGTCGGAGAGCAGGCCGACGGAGCCGGTGACCAGCCACGCGCCCGTCTTGAGGACGATGGTGACGACGGCGGCGGCGATGGAGAGCCACGCGAACTTGATCAGGTTGTTACCCGTTTTTGCTTCGGTCACCACCCCACTCTTCCGTACCGACCGACGGCCCGGCAAGCCTGTTCACGCCGTCACGCACATCGTCCGTCAGGACATAGACTCGGGCCATGGCTAACGGGAACCGGTGGGGATGGTTCGGGCTGCCGTGGTTCGCGGTGAAGCCCGAACCCGAGGTGGTCTCGTGCGTCCTGTCCGGCGGCGGATCGCGGGCGAGCTTCCAGATCGGCGCGCTGGCCTATCTCTATCGCCACGACCCCCAATTCACACCGACGGCGTTCGTCGGCGCCTCCGCGGGGGCGATCCTGGCGGCAGGCCTCGCGCAGTACGCCACCGCGGACGAGCAGCGGCGATGGGTCGACCACATCGGCGACGTTTGGCTGGCCATGACCACCTCCGACGACATGTTCACCGCGCGGCCGTGGTTCGCGAAACTGCAGGATGAAGGCCCCAGCTGGCTGGATCTGGTGACCCCCAAGCCCCCCGAAGCACCCAAGCCGCCCGCCCGGCCGCTGCTGCCGTTCCGCAAGGCGGATCCCGCGCTGCCGCTCTCCCCCGAGACGCCCGGAGACCCCTGGGACTGGGCGCTCAATCCCGACCAGGAGTTGCGGGCCGAGTGGTCCCTGGGCACCCTCACCAGCCTGATGGGAGGGCTGCGCCAGCTGCCCCGGATCGGCACGGAACTCAACGCCATCTGGCACGGGGCGGAGCGCTCCCGCTCCCTCTACCGTCCGGGACCGGTGCTCACCGAGCTGCTCGCGCCGGAGACCTTCGATCCTCAGAAGGTGGCCGCCTCCGGGGTGACGCTGCGCCTGGCGATGGTGGCGCTCGAGTCCGGCGAACTGCGCTACATGACGGAGACCGGAGCGCTGGTCGATCGCGACAACCGGCCCGCCGGAGACCACACCGCCGACCTGACCACCGGCGTGCTGGCGTCGTGCGCGATCCCGGCCGTGTTCCGGCCGGTGCCGATCGGCGACGAGACCTACGTCGACGGCGGAGCGCGCGAGAATCTGCCGGCGGAGCTGGCCATCGGCCACCTCGGCGCGTCGCGCAACTACATCGTCTCGTCGCAGGCCATCGGCCTGGAACGCGGCAAGAACATGGCCGACGCCGACCTCTTCAGCATCGTCATGCGCTCCACCGAGATCCTGATCGACGAGGCCGGCCGCGACGAGCTGGCCTACGCCTATTCGGCCGGGGCCATCGTCATCCACCCGGAGATCCAGGTCCACACCTCCATGACCGTGCATCCGGGCCTCCTGACGATCAACCGCGACTACGGCTGGCTGCGCGCCGCCGAACGCGTTCTCGGCCTCGACGAGGCCGAACAGGCCCGGCACGCGACGATCATCCGGCACCGGATGGCCTGCGTGCCGTGGGAGGAACGCTATGCCGTCGATCCCACGCCGGAGGTGCTCTCCGAGCTGAGCCGGCTCAAACGCGAACTGCGCACCCTTGTCGCCGGCTCCACGACGGGCGCCTTGCCGCCCGGGGCCGAGTCCTGGTGGGCGGGGTTCGAGCGCCATCCGCAGCCCCTCGACGGAGCACCGTTCTGGCTGCCCGCCGGCATGGTCCCCGGATCTCCCACCGACGAAGTCGCTGCAACCTAACCTGGGGGCATGCGCGTTTCACCTGCCAGGAGGGAAACGGTGCATAGCGGCCCTACGGGATTCGACAACTTCGTCCGCCAGCGCGGACGGGCGCTGTGGCGTGCCGCGTATCTGCTGACGGGCGACTCGCACAAGGCCGGGGACCTCGTCCAGACGGTGCTCGCCAAGACGTACTCGCACTACCGGGGCGACGATGGCGCGTTCGAGGCCTACGTGCGCACCGCGCTGTATCGCACCTACGTGTCGTGGTGGCGGCGACGCTGGAACGGGGAGCTGCCCAGCGAGGCCCTGCCGGAGTTTCCAGAGGCCGAGCACGGCTCGCGCTCGGAGCGTCTTGACCTGCTTCGAGCCCTGGCCGAACTGCCGAAGGCGCAGCGCGCGGTGCTGGTGCTGCGGTACTTCGAGGACTGCACCGTCGCGGAGGTCGCGGAGCGCCTGGGCATGTCCGAGGGCACCGTGAAGTCGCATTCCTTCCGGGCGCGCGAGGCGCTGCGCCGATCGTCCCATTTGAAGGAGGAGGCCCGATGAACGACGAAGAGCTGAAGCGCGCACTGGAGGCGCTTCCGCCGCAGGATCCCCGCGTCGACGGCTGGGCCCCGCGGGCGCGACGCCGCAGCCACATGCGCCGGGGCATCGCCACGGCGGCGGTGCTGGCGGTAGGCCTCGGCGTCCCGGCCGCCTACCTGGCGAACGGGTGGTATGGCGGGCTGACTCACATCCCCGTCGCGCCCGAGGTGCTGGCCCAGCCGTCCCACTCCCCGGTGGGGCTGCCGGCCTCGCCCGCTCCGGACGCGGCCGCCCCTGTCAGCCCCGCGCCGACGCCCGTGGGGATGCGGGAGCTGACGGGCATCGTCGCGATCCATTCCGGAGACGACGGCGACGGCGCCCAGCTGTGCGCCACCGATGTCGCCTCCATCGAGGGCCTCGTCCCCGTCTGCGCGGGACCGGTGCTGAAGGGCGACTTCTCGTGGAACGACGTCGACTACCACGAGGTCGACGGTCAACGCTGGACCGATGCCGCCTATCGCATCTTCGGCGCCTACGACCTGAACGATGGACCCTCGGGCTCGTTCACGCTCAGTCGCCCCGTTGAGCGCGAGGCGCAGTATCCGGAGCCCGAGGAGCAGTATCCGACCGACGGGGACGGCACACGGTCGGCGCTCTGCGACAGCCCCATCCTCACGAAGACCGGCGACCCTGACCAATGGGTGGTGGGAAGCTGGGCCTTCAACGATGCGCTCGACATCGCCAAGAGTCAGCGCGGCTATCTCGCATGGTGGGTGGACGGCAAGAACGACTTCCTCAACATCGAGGTCGATCCGGACACGGACATCGAGACCCTGGAGAGACGGTTGGGCGAGACGTGGGGCGGGCCGATCTGCGTCGGCACGACAAGCGGCCTCGACGCGGAAACCGAAGAGGACATCCACAGGCTCTTCGAAGAGTCGATGCAGGACCAAACCATCGTCCGCGTCGCCTCCGATCGGGAGGAGCCCGGGGTCTCGGTCGTGCTCTGGGGCTACGACGAGTCGCTGATCGATTGGTTCCAGACGCTGGATGACCCGGAGTTGCAGAACTCGGCCCACATCAATCTCACGCTCGAGTTCGTCCTGACCCCGGTGGGCGAGGTTATCGACCCCGTCACCATCGCCACCCGCTGACCCCCCTCACGCCATCTCTCTCACCGGCCTGTGCCTGCGCACGGACCGGAGAGGTCATCCGGAGAAAGAGAAGACCCGATGATGTCCCCCCGATCCGCCCGAGCCGCCCTCCTGACGCCGCTCCTCTTGGCAGGGCTCGCCGGCTGCTCCCCCGCCGGCCCGTCGGCCACCGAGTCGCCGGATGCCCCGCCACTCGACTCCGCGCCCACGACGTCAGCGACGGAGACCGCGATCGAGTCCATCGAGGAGACCTTCGCCATGCCGCTCGACCCCTATCGCGCGATCGTCGGCGGGCTGTCCAGCGCCGACGCCGAGAAGGTCGCCGCCGAGCGCAGCCGCGAGGACGAGCTGCGCGCCCAATGCATGCGCGAGCAGGGTTTCGAGTACTTCTTCTCCCCCACCACCGCCGAGGACGTGCTGGAGGACATCCAGCGGACGAAGGAGTTCTACCCCGAGGGCTGGGGCGAGCGGGGCACCGTCGCCTTCGCGGAGAAGTACGCCTTCGGCCTCGTCCACGGCCCGGTGATCGCGCAGGCGGAGCCCGGCGACCCGGAGGACGACCCGGTGGGCCTCGCCGAGTCCGACTACCTCGCGTCGCTCAGCGATTCGGAACGGCAGGCGTGGGAGACGGCGCTGTACGGCGACATGTTCCGGGAGCCCTCCGATGAACCGAACCCCGATGAGTGGAAGGCCCGCGGCTGCGTCGGCTGGGCGGACCACAAGGTGCGCGGCGGAAAGCCGCGCCCCCAGGAGGACCCGGCGTTCGCCGAGCTGGTCAACGCCATCTACGACGCCGCCCCCACCACGGACAACGACGAGGACATGGCCGCGCTCGAGGCCGAGTGGTCGACGTGCATGGCCGCCGAGGGCTTCTCCTTCGCGCTCCGCCAGGACGCCGCGATCACAGTGGAGAACGAGCTGGACGACCTGTGGCCGCGGGACTCGGACGGCAAGCCGGACCAGAACCGTGAGCCCAGCGACGAGGAACGGGAGCATTTCTTCGCCACGCGCGAGCTTCCGACGGCCATCGCCGACGCCACCTGCGCCGAGGGGATGGACTACGTCGAGCGCCGCCACGACATCACCGTGGCCTTCGAGCAGCGCTTCATCGACGATCACCGCGCTCAACTCGACGCCCTGGTCCTCCAGCACGGTCAGTGATCGGAGACGCCACCGGATCTACTCGACGCGATCCACGCCACCACGCCGACCACGGCGCCGATGGCGGCCATCCACCACAGCCCGGAACGCAGGGAGGCCGTCACCAGGTCGAGGCCGGACTGAATCGTCGAGGCCTGTGCCCATCTGGCGGCGATGCCCACCACCAGGCGGCTTGCCCAGCCGATCCCGGCGATCACCCCCACCGCGGACAGGGCGACCAGGAAGCCTGCCACGCCCAGCCGGCGCAGCCGCCATCCGGGCAGCAGCAGGGCGACCGCGAGCAGCGCGCCGCTCACCCAGGGCAGCAGCACGGCGAGCCGATCGAGCAGGACGAGATAGCCGGGAACCCGGGCCGCGAGATCCGACTGCGTGATCCGCACCTCGCCCTCGACGTCCGGGATCCGGTCGGCCAGAGGCACGCCGGTCTCGACGAGCTGCTGACGGGCGGTCGCAACGATCGGCCGCAGTTGCAGCTGGATGACGCCCGCATCGTCGACGGTGAACAGCGCCTCGTCGGGTCTCGTCAGGGTGCGCGTGAGCTGCGCATGACCGACGCGGAGGGTCTCCTCCCACAGGCTGGCGAACTGCTCCGACGACACCACCTCGCCCACCGCGGACGCGACGAGTCCCTCGAGACCGGGCAGCGACAACGGCAGGGCGTCGCGCACGGCATCGACGACCGGCGTCGAGATCGCGACCACGACGGTCTCCTGGAACTCGGGGTCCCGAGCCAGCGGGCCGGCGGCCGCCACGATCAGGTCGGGGTCGGCGACGATCTGCCGGGCCTCGATGGCAACGAGGCTCGCGGAGGCCCCGAGGGCTCCCAACACCAGCAGCAGACCGGCGAGGAACCGGACGCCGCCCGACGGCTTCTTCATGGGGCAACAATAGTGCGTGCGCCCACGCGAGACCCCGCCGCCACCGCGGTCCGGATAGGCTGATTGCTCTTGTGGTAGCCGGAATCGTCGGAGGTCGGGACATGTCGTGGAGCGAGCACGCAATCTGGTGGCACGTCTATCCTCTGGGCGCGTGCGGCGCGCCGATCCGCGACCCTCACCCCGCACCGGGGCACCGGCTGACGCGGCTGCTGAACTGGCTCGACTACGCCGCCGAGCTCGGCACCTCTGGTCTCCTGCTGGGGCCGGTCTTCCAGTCCTCGACGCACGGCTACGACAGCACCGACCAGTTCCGCATCGACCCCCGCCTCGGCGACGAGGCCGACTTCGCCGCTCTCGTCGACGCCTGCCATGCGCGCGGGCTCGCGGTGGTGCTCGACGGGGTGTTCAGCCACGTCGGCCGGAACCATCCCGCGGCGAGGGAGGCCCTGGCCGCCGGTCCCGGAGGGCGCCATGCGGATCTCTTCGACATCGACTGGCAGCATCCCGACGGTCCGCAGTTCCGGGTCTTCGAGGGCCACGGCTCGCTGGTGCGGCTCAACCACGCGTCGCCGCAGGCTCGCGACTACACCGTCGACGTGATGCGGCATTGGCTCGCCCTCGGGGCGGACGGCTGGCGGCTGGATGCCGCCTACTCCGTCGACGCCGGTTTCTGGGCCGACGTGCTCCCCCGCGTCCGCGCCCACCACCCTCGCGCGTGGTTCCTGGGTGAGGTGATCCACGGCGACTACGCGGCCTTCGTGAGGGACTCCGGCGTCGACACCGTCACGCAGTACGAGCTGTGGAAGGCGATCTGGTCGAGCCTCAAGGAGTCGAACTTCTTCGAGCTGGACTGGACGCTGAGCAGGCACAACGACTTCCTGCACAGCTTCGTCCCGCAGACCTTCCTCGGCAACCACGACGTCACCCGGATCGCCTCCACCGTCGGACCCGAGCGGGCCGTGCTGGCGCTGGCCATCCTGATGACCGTCGGCGGTATCCCGTCGATCTACTACGGCGACGAGCAGGGCGCCACCGGCGTCAAGGAGGAGCGCGCCGACGGGGACGACGCGGTGCGCCCGCCGCTGCCGGAGTCTCCTGCAGAGCTCCTGCCCTTCGGCCGCGACATGTTCCGCGCGCACCAGGCCCTCATCGGGCTCCGGCGCCGGCATCCTTGGCTGGTTCGCGCCACGACGAAGACGCTCGCGCTGACCAATACGCACTACGTCTACCAGGCGGAGGCCGACGGCAACCTGCTCACCGTCGAACTCCTGCTCGACGGTGAGCACCCGGTCGCCGTCATCCGCGACGACCGGGGCGCCGAGCTGTGGAGCTACGGCCGATCCTGCTGACTACTCCGGCGGTCATGTGCGTTGGTTCGTTGGCGGTGGGGTCGTGGAGTTCGGATCCGAGGGGCTCGGTTCCGTGAGACTCGCTGCACTACTCCGGAACCGAGACCGTCAGGGTGACGCTGATCTCTCCGCCGACACCTTCGGCGGTGATCAGTTCGCCGGCCGCGACGTCGACGAGGGAGGTGAGCGTCGCGGTGTCGTCGGCGGCGAAGATCTCCACCGACGTGAGGTCGGTCCAGATCGTCAGCGCCACCGTGCGACCGCCGGAGGTGGGCACCACCTGGCCGGCGCGGAAGCTGGCGGGGAAACCCGCGCCCACGGCGGACCGGTCGAGTCGCACCTCGCCGCTGGAGCCGTCGTAGCCCAGCACGACGCCGCCCTGTCCGGCCTCGTCGTGCCGGAAGCGGATCGACGCCCCGAGGGCCTCCCCCAGATCCAGCTCGAGATCGATCCGGCAGCACGACGACGCGGCGACGGGCAGGACGACCGGGCCGTCTGCTCTCACGCCGACAGCCTCTCCGGCCACCGTCACCGCCGGCACCACAGGGCGCTGACGCAGCACCGTCACCCCGTTCACCGTGGCCAGTGAGAGCCTGCGGGCGAGCGTCATGGATCCCCGGCGCGACTCGTCGGGAATCACCGGGAGCTCCCGGCCGTAGATCCAGTTGCTCATCCAGGCGATGAGGGTGCGCTCGTCGTCGGGCAGCCCGGCGAAGGAGACGCCGGCGTAGTTGTCGCGGCCGTGGTCGAGAAGACGGTAGTCGCCCTCAGGGACGAACGTGGCGCCGTCGAAGGAGCCCACGAAGTAGATCGTGCCGAAACCGCCGACCGCCGGCGCCATGCCCAGGCTGATGATCAGCACCCACTTCTGCACACCGTCGATATCGAGGGGGAACAGGTCGGGACACTCCCAGATGCCTTCGCCCACCTGGGGCGCGGCGAACTCGGACAGCAGGCTCCAGTCCCGCAGGTTGTCGGAGCGGTAGAACACCACGCGCTGCTGCACGGCCTCGACGGCGGCCAGGACCCAATAGTCGCCGGCCTCGCCGCGGTAGCGCAGAACCTTGGGGTCGCGGAAGTCGCCCGAGTCGCGGTCGAGCACGGGGTTGCCCTCGTAGGCGGTCCAGGTGAGCCCGTCGTCGTGGCTGTAGGCGATCGCCTGCGCCTGATGGCGGCGGCGCTCCGAGTGGGCCGTGTAGAGCGCGATCAGGGCGGGGCCGAAGCCCGCGGTGCCCTCGCCGTCCCACACCGCCGACCCGGAGTAGATCTGCTGGTCGTCGTCGTAGCGCAGCGCGACGGGATGCTCCTCCCAGGAGACGAGATCGAGGCTCGACGCGTGGCCCCAGCTCATGTAGCCGTGATCGGAGCCGTTCGGGTTGTACTGGTAGTACAGGTGGAAGCGACCGTTGTGGAAGACGAGCCCGTTGGGGTCGTTCAGCCAGTTGCGCTTCGGCGCGAAGTGAATGCGCGGCATACCGCCGAAGGCGTTCGGGCGGGCGGGCGCGGAGGTCACAATGTCCTACTTTCGAAGGCAGAAGAGACGAGGAAAAGGGAGATCGGGCGACTGTGCGGCGCGCCGATCCGAAAAGACAGCGTACCCGCCCGAAAAGATGTGACAAACCTGCCGGACTCGGCCGAGGTGGTAGTCCCCCGGCCGAGTCCGGCAGGCTCTCTATCGGAAGGTGCTCACTTGCCCGCACCAGCGGTCAAGCCCTCCCGCAGCGGGTTCTGTCCGAAGATGAACACGATCAGAGCCGGGATCATCGAGAGCACGACGCCTGCGAGCACCGTCGCGACGCTTCCGGTACCGAGGTTGCCCTGGAGCGAGACCAAGCCGAGCGGCAGGGTGAAGTTCTGCTCGCTGATGGTCATGATCAGCGGGCGGAAGAACTCGTTCCAGTGGTAGTTGAACGCGAGGATGCCGACGATCGCCAGGCCCGGAGTGGCCAACGGCAGGTAGATGCCGAAGAACGTCTTCCAGGGGCCTGCACCGTCGATCTCCGCCGCCTCACCTAACTCCGCCGGCAGACCCATGAAGTACTGCCTCATGAGGAACGTGCCGAACGCGGTCGGCAGAGCGGGAATGATCAGCGCGAGCAGCGTATCGGCCAGGCCCATGCCGCGAATCAGCATGAAGACCGGGACGATGGTCACCTGCATCGGCACCATCATGGTGGCCAGCACCAGCCCGAACAGCACGTTCTTGCCCTTGAACTGGAACCGGGCGAACACGTAGCCCGCCATCGCCGCGCTCAGCATCTGACCGACGGCGACGAGCAGGGTCACCAGGGCGCTGTTCCAGAAGAACAGCCAGAACGGAACCCGGTCGAAGACGTCCTTGAAGGCGGAGAACCCGACCATGGTCTCGCCGGTCTCCACGTTCGTGGGGGTCAGCGCGGTGTAGGCCGTCCACACCATCGGGCCGAGGGTGAGGAACGCGCCGAGCGCGAGGAGGACGTACTTGCCGATCTTGCCCAGCTTGAGCCCGGCAGACTTCTTTTCTACTGCTTCCATTGACATGCCGGATCCCTCACCCGTAGAAGACAAAACGCTGGCTGAGCTTGAACTGGAGTGCCGTGACCACCATGATCAACAGCGTCAGCACGATGCCGATGGCGGAGGCGCCACCGAAGTCGAGCTGCCGGAACGCCGACTCATAGATCACCATCACGGCGGTACGCGTCTCGTCGCCGGGCCCGCCGCGGGTGAGCACCCAGGGCTGGTCGAAGATCTGCAGCGCGTTGATGATCGCCATGACCGACGCCACCAGCGTCGTCGGGCTGATCAGCGGGAGCGTGATGTGCCGGAACTGGGACGCACCGGTCGCACCGTCGATGGACGACGCCTCGTAGACCTCCTTGGGGATGCCCGCGATGCCGCCGATGAACAGCAGGAAGGTCAGGCCGAAGTTCTGCCACACGTAGACGATGAGCACGACGACCTTCGCGCCGAATCCCGTGGTGAGCCATCCGATGGGGGCGATGCCGATCCAGCCGAGCACATGGTTGATCAGGCCGAACTCCTGGTTGAACAGGTAGCTCATGATCAACGACACCGAGGCGGCCGAGAGGATCAGCGGGAAGAACAGCGCGGAGCGGAAGAAGTTGCGCAGCCAGCCGGGCATCTTGGACTGCACCAGGAGCGCCAGTCCCAGCGCCACCGCCAGCTGAATGACCACCGCGACGGCGACGAACCCGATGGTATTGAGGAACGACACCCGGATGGTCGGGTTGGTCGCCATGTTGGCGAAGTTGCCGAATCCCACGAACTCGGGCGCCGTGATGATGTCCCAGCGGAAGAAGGCCAGGACGGTGGAGCCGATGATGGGCAGGAAGTTGAACAGTCCGAGCCCGACCAGCGTCGGGGCGAGGAAGATCCAGATCAGCTTGCCATTCTTACGAGACAGCGCGTCACGCTTCGGCCGGTTGTTGGTTGCAGTCGCAGACATCAGCGTCCTCCCAGTGCAATCTCAAGGTCACGCTGCATGGTGTCCAGACCACGCTTCACGCCGGCCTTGCCGTTGGTGATCGTCGACACGACGTTCTTGACGAGGGCCGATTCGACCGCCGCCTGCTGCGGCGGTGCCGGCATCGGGCCGGTGGTCGGGAACTTGTCGAGCGTGTCGTAGAAGACGTTCCAGTGCTTCGGCCCGATGCCCGCGCCGTAGAGCTTGTCGTTGAGCGTCCTCCTCGGCAGAGACGAGTCGGGCTTCGGATGCGCGATCGACATCCCCTCGACGGAGACGCAGTATTTGATCCACTGCCACGCCTCTTCCTTGCGCTTCGACGTCTCCATCATCGCGTAGCCGCCGGCGCCGAACTGGTGCCGCTGGCTGCGCATCTTCGGGAAGAACGTGACGTCGTAGTCCTCGTTGGCGAAGCCGGCGTCGTGGAGGCCCTGCGCCCAGAACCCGCCGGCTGCGGTCATACCGACCGAACCGCGCGAGAACAGCGCGACCAGCTCGTTGCCGCCGCCCTGGGCGGGGTTCGCGGCGAGCCGCTCCTCCACCAGCGCTTGCAGCACCTCGAAGCTCTCGATCGTCTGCTCGTGCAGCGCATTGGCGCCCTCCCACAGGAAGCCGCCACCACGCGGCGCCTCGTTGGGGTAGAACCGTTCCCACAGCCACTCGCCGCCGGACGCCTTCTCCTCGGTGAGGAAGCTGGTGTCGTTGATGTAGAGCCACGGCACGACGCCGCCCCAGAGTCGGTTGTTCCAGAAGTACGGCAGGAAGTTGCCCTCTGCGCCGTCCTTCATCGCCCTGGCCAGGGTGAAGAAATCGTCGATGGTCCAGTTGTCGTCGGGGCGCCCCATGCCGGAGCGCTCCAGCGCCTTCGTGTTGTAGAACACGTTCGCCGCGTTGAAGTTGTCCGGGAGCTGGAAGAGGTTCCCCTTGTACATGAAGGCCTCGATCAGCGAGGGATGCACGTCGTCGAAGTACTCCTGCATGTCGGCCGCGTCCCGCTGGACGTACTCGTCGATGGGATGGGCCATCCGCGACGCGAACAGCTGGGTGCCCTCCGTGGCCACCGTCACGACGTCCGGCGGGGTGCCCGCCGCGATCATGGTCAGGATCTTGGCGAAGTAATCGCCCCAGTCCTGGCCCTGGATGGCCACGATCCGGACGGCGACGTCGGGGTGGATGGCCCGGAACCCGTCCACGAGTCCCTGGCGCGCCGCCGCGTCCTGCTGCGTACCGAACAGCGCGATCGTGAGCGCATCGTCACGGCGCCCGGGGATGTCACCCCCCGTGAGCCGTGGCCAGGAGATCGCCGTTCCGACCGCGCCGAGCCCGGCCAGTCCTATGACTGCCCTGCGACTTAGGTCTGCCACTTTGTTTCCTCCTTCGTTGGAGAACCGGCCTTGCGAGCCGGTGAGTGATACTGCATGCTAAATGCATTCAGCACGACGAAACTAACACCTGCTAGGAGTCAGGTCAACAGGTTTCCGCGACTTCGTCCGGTATCTGCGTAGGCTGGGGAAACGTCGACAACGAGCGAGGGGGTGCGGCATGCCGGAGCCAAGCCGTCGACCCACCCTTGCCGACGTCGCGAAGGCCTCCGGCATGTCCAAGTCGGCCGTGAGCATGATCCTCAACGAACGCCCTGGCTCTCGGTTGTCCCCCGAGGCCGCCGCTCGGGTGCGGAGCGCCGCCGAGGCACTGGGCTACCGCCCCAATCCCGCCGCCCAGAGCCTGCGCTGGGGAAAGACCCGCACGATCGGCTTCATCTCCGACCAGGTCACGGTGACCCGCTTCGCCTCGGGAATGATCCACGGGGCGCTGCGGACGGCCCGGGCCCACGATCACACCGTGCTGATCGCCGAGACCGAAGGGGAGCCCGGGCGCCTCGAGGAAGCGATCGCCTCGATGCTGGACCAGCGGGTCGACGGACTCCTCGTGGGCCTCATGGCGGCCCGCCTCGTCGACCTCCCCCCGGTTCCCCGAGACGTCCCACTCGTGATCATCAACGGTCAGACCGCGCGCGACGACGCCAGCGTCCTTCCGGAGGAGTACCGCGCCGGGCGACGGATCGCCGAGGTGCTCCTCGACGCTGGACACCGCCGGATCGGCATCGTCGGCGACCTGGACGACATCCGCGACCCCCGGGTCTCCGCCACCATCCGTCACCGCTTCGCAGGAATCGACGATGCCCTACAGGCAGCCGGGGCCTCACCCACGCGAGTGACGGTACCGCGCTGGGATCCGACCGTCGGCTACGAGGAGGCGCTGCGGATGCTGTCCGCGCATCCCACCCTCACCGCGCTCATCGCGGGCAACGACAGCGCCGCACTGGGCATCTACCAAGCCGCCCAGGAACTGGGCATGACACTGCCCTCCGACCTCTCCGTCGTGTCGTTCGACGACGAGGAACTGGCGGCCTACCTGCGCCCCGGCCTTACCACTGCCCGCCTGCCCTATATAGAGATGGCGCAGATCGCCATGGAGATGATCCTCGGCACGCGCGAACTTGCCCACGAGCTGGTCCCCATGCCCCTGATCATCCGTCGCTCCGTCGGTCGGCCGCGCGGATAGCGCTCGTCCGCCACGAGCGAGGTCGATTCCGTTCAGTTGCTCGGTGGATCCGGGAACGCGCGACGCGCCACCCGGGGGTGGCGCGTCGTCCGGAGCCGGCTCGTGAGGCAGCGGAGCCTCGGCGGATGAAGCTCAGTAGGTGTTGATGTGGACGTGGTCCTTGTGGTTGGCGCTATCGCCGCCTCGATCGGACATCGCGCGCCAGCCCTCTTTGTTGCGCTGCACGCTCCAGATCTTCTGGTCCCAGATGATGTAGCTCACGCCGAACTGCTTGGCGTTGTCCTTGAAGTACTCCGCGATCTCGTAGCCGAGCGCGTTGTCCGACCGGTAGTTGGGGATCATCACGTCCACGGCGCGACCGGCGGGGTGATCGGGGGTGTTGTCCTTGCGCCAGCCGTACATGGTCTTGATCTCGGGATAGTTGTCCCAGACATGCCAGGTGATCGTCTGGACGGCGGCGTTCGTCTTCTCGAGACCGCTCGACCAGCCCTTGTTGATGTCGCCCCGGGAGCCGCTGCCGGAGGGCGACGAAGCGGTGGGTGCGCTCGACGAGGCGCCGGAAGAGGCCTTGACGGGAGTCACGTAGCGGTTGTTCACCCAACGGACGTTGTCCTCCCAGATCACCTGCGCCATGCCGTTCTGGACCGTTCCGGTGAGGTCGAGAACGGTGCCGCGGGGCACGTCGCCGAGCGAGGTGTACGACGACGTGGAGGTGGTGCGGATCATGAGGGCTGCGGTCGCCTTGCCCTTGCCCGTCACTGCGGGGAGGTTGGGAGTGAGGTAGGAGGTCGAGACCTGGACCGTTCCCGCTTTGGTGGAGGGTGGGGCATATTCCGCGGGTTCCTGAACT
>DAOLFC010000027.1:0-31976 GCA_035326505.1 Arachnia sp. | reverse complement strand
TTGGTGTCGAACGCTGTCACCAGCGAGGACGTGCCGGGCGGGATGAGATGTCGACACCAACCACCGAGAGGGGAGACGCGCTCAGCCGAGGCCGTCGATGGCGTCGCGCAGATCGTCGACCGCGGACTGCAGTTGCGCTTCCGTGGCGTTCTCGTCGTTCATCGTCGGGACCACCGTGGCGAGCACGCCCGCGAAGGACGCCCATTCCTCGCTCGGGTAGGCGGACTGGTCGAGCGCCGCAGCCCGTTCGAGCTGGGTCTGGAGCGCCGCCCGCTCATCGGCCGTGGCGAGGGGGGAACGCACCACGAAGTAGTCGAACTCCGCCTTCAATCCGCCCTCGGCCGCCCTCGCGTTCCGCACGGTCACGGTGTGGGCACCGTTGGTCAGGCCGGTGATCGACGCGAGCAGCACCTGGTGCGCGTCGGGGCTGTCGTTGAGCGCGACCGTCACGCGGTCCACCCCGTCGACGGCCACGATGAATGCACCCCAGGTCCTACGACTGTTGGTGTCGTTCTTCGTGCCATAGACGTCGATCCCGGTGCCCGTGAAGGCATAGGTCACTACGGCGCCCTCCACGTCGTCCACGTAGTGGAGCGTCGAGTTGAGGTTGCGCGCGTCCTGGTTCCAGACCTTCCAGCCCGCCGAGTAGTTGATGCTGGGCGAGGCGTCGTCCACGGTCGTGAGCGTGGCCGGGTCTCCGAACACGCGCACCGTCGTCGTCCCGGTCACGCCGGACATGTCGGCGGCCGTCGCAGTGATCGTGACGGTGCCGTTCTTCGCGAGCCCGGTCACGACGCCGTTCTGGTCGACGGTCGCGACCGAGGTGTCGCTCGACGACCACACCACGCCGGTGTTGGTCGCGTCAGCGGGCTCCACCGATGCCGTCAGCGGGAGAGTGCCGCCGGCGGCGCCGATCGCGAGCGCTCCGGTCTTCGACTGGAGCGCGATCGCATCGACCGGGACGACGGTGGTGTCGAGCACCCGGAGCCCGTCGAACTCGATCTTCCTGCCGCCCGCGGGGCTCGCGGCGCCGGTGACGACGACCTTCAGCTCATGCACCCCCTGGGGGAGGTCGTCGACGATCACCGTCTCCTGCCTGGCCTGGTAAGCCGTCGCGTACAGGCTGTACGGCGTGGCGTTGACCTTCGCGCCGTCGATGTAGAAGTCGACCGAGGTGAACGAGGTGAACCTCGGCGAGACGAACGAGACGCCCGTGCCCGCGAAGACCAGCGAGATCGACTCGCCGCCCGCCGCCTGCTCGATGAGCTTGATCGTGCCGTTGTAGTGCTGCGCGTGGTCGTAGTTCGCCCAGCCTCCCGTGTACGTCAGGCGCGGGCTGCGATCGTCGACGAAGCCGACGCCACGAATGTCGAGGACCTGCACGGCCACCGAGTGCCGGGTGGTGAAGCCACCCAGCGTCGCCGACACCCGGTAGCGGTAGGACTGCGCGACCGGCGCATCGTCGTCCACGAAAGCCGTGCCGGTGGCCGCCGCGGCGATCGTCTCGAAGTCTCCGTCGTCGGTGCTGCGCTCGACGCGGAAGGTCGTGTTCTCGCCGCCGTCTGCCCAGCGCACCTCGACGGTCTCATCACCCGAACGCAGCGCCTGGACGCCCGTGGGGGTCGCGGCGAACGTCCCCGCGGGGGGAAGCCCGGTGATCACGTAGGTCTGGCCGGCGGTCGTCGGGAACGAGATCCGGTCCTGATCGATCACGGTGGGGCTGACGACCGCACCGTTGGCATCCTTCACGGTAGCCAGGGCGATGCCGCCGTAGTTGGCGACGAAGGTGCCGCCCGAGCGCGAGGTCACCGCGATCCTGGTGGCACGACCGTCGCTCCAGTCGAGGCCCAGTTCGAAGTCGCCGCGAGCGAGCAGGCCATGCACGCTGCCCGAGGACCAGCCGGCGGGAAGCGCGGGCAGGATCGAGACGTAGCCGACATTGCTCTGCATCAGCATCTCGTTGACGCCACCGGTGTACCCGAAGTTGCCGTCGATCTGGAACGGCGGGTGGGTGTCGAACAGGTTTGCGTAGATGCCGGTGCGGAACAGCTGCTCGATGATCTGCAGCGAGCGGTCGCCGTCGCCGATCCGCGCCCAGGAGTTGAGCCGCTGCGCGATGCCCCACCCGGTGGCGGCGTCGCCGCGGTCGTTCAGCGACACCTTGGCCGCCTCGAGGTACTCGGGCGTCTCCGCCGAGATCAGGTCACCGGGGAACAGGCCCAGCAGGTGCGACAGGTGACGGTGCTTGGCCTGCGCGCCGGAGACGCTGCCCAGCGTGGTCTCCTGGAACCATTCCTTGATCTGGCCGCTGGCGCCGATCTCGACCGGCGCGTAGAGCTGGTCGCGGGTGGTCGACCAGGCCGACACCAGGCCGGCGTCCACGTTCAGCGTCTGGGCGGCGACGATCACGTCGTGGTACAGCTGCCAGATGAGCTGCTGCTCGTAAAAGTTGCCGCCGGTGATGGGGCCGTGCTCGGGGGAGTAGGCCGGCGACGCGACGAGCCGCCCGCTGGCAGGATCCTCGACGAGGGTCTGGTCGTAGTACTTCGTGGCCTCCTTCATCATCGGGTAGATGACGTCACGCAGGTAGGTCTCGTCGCCGGTGTACTCGTAGTACTCGTACACGTTCTGCAGGATCCACGGCACGGCCGCGGGGGACCAGCCCCAGGTGAACTGCCAGCCGGGCGTGGTCCAGCCGAAGGGCGTGTTCTGGGTGTGGGCGGTGAACCCGTTCTCGGGGTTCGCGGCCGTGCTCTCGACGCCGGCGTAGATCTTCGCGGTGACGCGGCCCGGGGCGCGCAGCGCATCGACATAGTCGACGAGCGCGGTGGCGGTCTCGGGAAGGTTGCCCGAGTAGGCCGGCCAGTAGTTCATCTGCAGGTTGACGTTCATGTGGTAGTCGGAACCCCACGGCACCGGGCTCGGCCCGCCGGAGGAGCGATCCGCCCAGATGCCCTGCAGGTTCGCCGGCAGCGTGCCCTCGCGGGAGGACTCGATGCCGAGGTAGCGCCCGTACTGGTACAGCAGCACCTCGAGCGTGCGCTTCTCGACAGGGGTGGCGGTCGAGGCACGGTAGCGGGCGAGCAGGTCGTCCGTCGGATCGGTCGACACCTCGGAGCCGAGACGCAGATCCACGCGGTCGAAGAGCTCGGTGTAGTCGGCGAGGTGGCGCTTCCGGACGACGTCGTAGCCGTCGTCGGCGGCAGCGTCCACTCGTCCGCGCACCTGCGCCGCCAGCTCGGCCACCGACTGCCCGGTGCGGTAAGACGGGAAGGTGTCCGCGTAGTCGGTGCCGGCCGTGATGTAGAGGATCACCTCGGTGGCGCCGGCCACGCGCAGCTTCGTCCCGTCGGCCGATACGGTTCCGCCTCCCACGGGAACCGCCTTGACCACAGCGTTGTGCTTGAGCTGATTGTCGGCGAGCTGCCCGGAGACGGTCAGGGTGTCGCCGTCGACGACGTTCGTGGCGCCGCCGAGCCGGAAGCCGAAGTCGATGGCGACGTTCAGCGCGCCGGTCTGCGAGGCGCGCAGCCGAGAGACCAGGACGTTGTCGGGGAAGCTGGTGAAGAACTCGCGCGAGTAATGCACGCCGCCCCGGTCGAAGTCGACGGTGGCCGTCGCCGTCTCCAGGTCGAGGGTGCGGGAGTAGTTCGTCGCGCCGGACGCGTCGAAGCCGTAGTCGAGCCCGATCTCGGCGTAGCCCTGATACGCGCCGTAACCGGTGGAGGTGCCGATGAGGGCGCTCTGGGCGAGGCTGCGCGCGGCGGAGTCCTGCCCCGAGGCGAACAGCTGCTGCACCTGCCGCAGCGCCGCACCGTTGTTCCCCTTGTCGGCCAGGTTCCCGCCGTTGTAGCCCGGGCGCGAGGTGCTGGGGCCGCCGGTCCAGAGGGTCTTCTCGTTGAAGGCCAGCCGCTCCCTGCCGATCTCGCCGTACACCGTCGCGCCGATGCTGCCGTTGCCGATCGGCAGCGTGCGCTGCTGCCAGATCTGGTTCTCGGTCGTGCTGGCGAACGGGTCGCCGCTGATGGTCACCCGGGATCCGGCCGAGGCCGGCTCGTCGTAGCGCAGCGCGAGCTGCTGGTTCGCGGACGGAATCGTCGCTGCGGAGGCCGCCACCGGGGTGACGACCAACGGGGTCGTCAAAGTCGCCGCGAGGATCGCGACGGCGGCACGCCGGGCGCGCACGCGGAAGGTCGGTCGGGTCATCGTCTTGGTCCTCATAGTCATGCCGATGCTGTCGAAATCGCGGCTGCTCATTCCGTCACCCCGCAGGTGAAGGCGCCGAACGAGACCGTGGTGGTGGCCGTGCGGCCGTCGTCGCTCGTCGCGGAGACGGTGGCCTCGCCGGCGGGCATCGCGACCAGTCGCGAGTTCCAGGTGGCGCTGGTCGAGCGCCCCGGGGCAAGGTCGGCGATGGACTTGCCTCCATAGGGGGTGGTCACGTCGAAGGTGACGGGCTGCGTGTCGTCGTTGCGCAGCGTCAGGACGAGGTACGCCTTGCCCGCCACGCAGCGGCTCGTCGTCGTCGCCGTGATGGTGACGCCGGAGGATCCCGCCTGCTCGAACACGACGTCCGACGACGGCATGGCGAAGGTGACCGTGGGGGAGGCCAGCTGCTCGGCGGTGAGTTCGATGCCCGTGACCTCCCAGCCGGCGAAGGCTGCGGTGTCGGAGGCCGTGACGGTCACCGTGTCGGCGGCGCGGCCCGCTCCGGACCCGGACGCGACCCCGGGGCCTGCGAAGAGCCCGGTCGCGGCGTGGTACGGGTTCGCCCCGTCGCCGACGGAGGCCTCGCCGCCGGAAACGGTGACCGCCGACAGCGGGACCAGTTCGCTCGGCTTCGGGCCGTACAGGGACAGCTCCGCGAAGGTGCCGGCCGTGGTGTCCCATCCCTCGGCGCCGCTGCGGTAGTACAACGGCAGCGACTTCTTCACGCCCAGCTTGACGGCAGTCGGCAGGGCGGACGATGCGTAGACCGATTGCAGGTTCGTGGCCGAGGTGAAGGGGATCGACGGGGCGTCGTCGAGGCCGGCGGGCAGCGCGCCGTGGCGCAGCGCGCGGGCGCTCCCGAAGGCGCCGACACCGATGCTGCGCACGGTCGTGTTGGCGGCCAGCCCCGTATCGGCGAGCGTGAAGGCGTTGGCGAAGGCGAAGTCGCCGATGCTCTCCACGCTGTCGTTGGCGGCCAGGCCCGTCGAGGTGAGGCCGACGGCGCCACGGAAGGCGTTGTCGGCGATGGCCGTGACCTTGTAGGTCAGACCGGAGTGCGTCACGGTCGCGGGGATGGCGAGGTCGCCGGAGGCGGCGGTATCGATCGCGGGCACGTCGCCGTCGCCGATCCGGACCTCGCCGGGGGCGCCGGTCGAGGCGGACGCGGTGATGCCGAACAGGGTGTCGACGGGAGTCCCGGCGACGCTCACCCCCGGGGCCGAGAACGTATCCCCCTCCGCGGCCGCGACGAGAGTCGCTCCGGAGGTCAGAGAGGAGTTCAGCAGGGTGGCGGCGAGCAGGACCAGGGTGGAGGCCGCCGCGGTGGCGGCGACGACCCAAGGGACGCGTGGGTGGCTTGTTGTCATGTGTTCTCTCGGCCTTCCGGTGACGAGGGCGGCATTGTCATGCCTGGGGCTTTCGGTGTCGGGGATACGAAGACTGGTCATGATCAGGAGCAGGAGGTTCCGGGATGCCCGGCGGTGCCGTCGAAGGCGATCCGGCCCTCGGCGGTGCCGGACACCGTGACCGAGCCGGCGGCGACGGTGGCCGATCGGCTGTTGAAGGCGGCCGACGTCCCCTTGCCGGAGGGCAGGGCGACGTTCGTCTTGCTGCCGAACGGCGTCGTGATGGCGATCGTCGCGTCGGCGTCGTCGGTGTTGCGCACCGTGGCGACCACATGGACCTTCCCGGCGACGCACCGCAGGGTGGCGGACACCTCCAGGGCGAGGGCCTGCTCGCCACTGCCGGCGCCGAGCGCGTCGATGGCGGCACGCAGCGCCGTCTCGGCCTCGTCGTAGTCGCCGGACGTCGACGCCTGGTTGCGGTAGACCGTGTAGGCATCCGCGAAGGCCTCGGCGAGCGCCGCCCGAGGCGCGGCCTGCGCGTCGGCGATCACCCCGTCATCGATGAGGCCGATGACCTCGGCGACGGCCTGCAGCAGCCCGTGGTAGGCCGGGGTCTCCCCGGTCTCGCCGGGTGCTGCCGAGCCGGACTCGACATAGTCGACGCCGGCCTTGCCCGTGGTGACGAGCCTCAGGGTGTGCGGCACCGCGGCGAGCCGATCCGACGTCCAGGCGACGCGGTAGGTGTTGCTGCCGTCGGTGACGCGCGTCGAGACGGTGTCCTTCTTGACGTCGTCCACGTAGACATCGAACCCGACCTGGCTGCCGTCGAACTTGGCGCCGACGCGCACGTACTCGCCGGTGAAGGCGTAGGACAGGGTCGCGCCCGCGGTCTCGGTGTAGGTCTCCGTCCCGGCGTATGCCGCGGAGGTCGGCCAGAGCGCCCAGGTTCCGGTCTTCTGCAGCGAGGCGCTCTCGCCGTCGACCTTCTCGGCCCAGATGATCTCGGCGGGGGAGCCGCCGGTGAGACGATCCGGATCGGCGCTCACACGAGCGAACGACGATGCCGCGCCGAGGTCTGCGCTGTCCCACGCGCCGATGGTCGCGTAGCCTCCGGTGATGTCGTTTCCGATCGGGATCGTCAGATCGACGGTGCCGGACTTGGCCGCGGCGATCTGGACGTTCTGTGTGCGGATCTCCTGGAGCGCGCCGCTCGCGTCGTAGAGCATGACGCCGGCGGTGAGGGCGCGGGCGGTGTCGCCGGTGTTGGCGAGAGTGACCGACGCGCGGTAGTCCTCGCCGGCGCGCAGCTGGTCGGTCATGCCGACGAACGACGCCGTCACGCCGGTGCCCGCGGCGGTGATGTCGCGGATCGCGCCGAGGAGGCGCAGGTCCGCCCAGTCGGTGTGATCATTGCTGTTGGCGCCGTTCGGGTCGGTGACCAGACGCAGCTGCTGCACGCCGTTGACCGAGAGGTTGAACGGCCCCGTCGCGGATCCGGCGAGCTGCCGGGAGAAGATCAGCTGTCCGTCGGCGTAGATCTCGAAGATGGCGTCACCGGAGGGGCTTCCCGAATCGATGCCGGCGATGCCGGCCAGACGGGAGTACTTTCCGTTCAGGTCGACGATCGCCAGGCTCTGGGCGTGCAGCCCGACGCCCTTGGCATAGGTAGTCCCTCCGACGCGGATCGGGTTGCCGCTTGCCGAGGTGTCCTTCACCTTCTGTCCCCATCCAGTGGTGACCTTGTTCGCGTAGTCGAGGATGTCCGACACGTAGACGCCGTCCGCGGCGTACTGCGGGCTCTGGGCCGCGTCGTTGCCGAAGACCTGCAACTCCGCGAGCGTCGCGCGCTGCGAGGCGGTGAGGTTCGGGAACGACACCCGCACCGCGGTCGCGGAGAGCCCGTCAAGGGACTCCTCGAGCGGGCGGGACCCGACGGTTGCCGCCGTGTACGACGCCACCGTGGTCCAGCCGGTGCCCTCGCCCTGCACCTCGAGGGTGAACGGAAGCGCGTCGCCGGGGAAGTCGAGACGGATCTTGTAGACGTTCTGGGCGACCTCGAGGAACGAGGCGATGCTCTGCCCCGGCCCGTCGGCCGCGGCGACCCAACTCGTCACGGAATCGCCGTCAGCCGCCAGCGCCCGGCCGTTGCCGGCCTGCTCGGAGGAGGCGGTCAGGGGACGCGACAACGCCTTGTTGACGCCGCCGTAGGCGACCGGATCGACGATCGCCGAGGTCTGAGCGCCCCACAGCGTGGCGTCCCAGAAGTCGGCGGGCTCGGTCTCACCCGCGTCACCGACGACCCTCGTCGTCGTGATCTGCACCGTCGCATCCGGCAGGCCGGGCGTGCTGGCGGTGATCGTCGAGGTGCCGGCGTAGTACGAGCGGAAGGACACGGCGGCGCGGCCGTCGAACATCGTCGTGCCGGGGCGGAAGGTGTAGCTCTTGCCGCCCGGCAGGATGCCCGGACCGCTGGTGACCGTCAGGGTGACCTCGCGCGAGTCGTTGACCCACTGTCCGGCGGCGTTCTGCAGGGTGAGGACGAGTTGGGTGTCGGTGCGGCCGTCGTCGGTGATCGTGTCGGAGGAGTACTTCGACGGAGCCAGGGTCATCTTCGTCGCCGTTCCGGAGACGGAGGTCTCACGAGGAACCGGAACCGGGTCGGCCACCTGCGTCAGACCGGTCCACCGGGCCTTGTTCTCACGGAACCAGTACCACTGCAACTTGGGCAGCCGGCTGTAGTCGATCATGCCCATGCGGGCCAGTCCGGCGCCGCCGACCGAGCCGTGGTCGAACCCTGCCCAGATCGTGAGACCAGCGCTGCCGTTTTCGAGCTTGAACTTCTGCGAGTCCGAGGGATCGGCGACGTAGTCGTAGTGCGGTGCGTAGGAGCCCGGGCGGTCGGACGTGTGGGAGCCGTACTCGGCGACGAGGTTCGCCATCCAGCTGTTCTCCATGTCGCCGCCGTCGCCGTTGTAGCCGGCGATGTCGCTGACGCTGAGCTGGTCGAACCCGTTGCGCTGCACGCCGCCCATGCCGGCCTTGCGCGTCGGGTCGAGCTCATGCGACCGGTCACGGAGCTTGCTGACCAGGGCCTTAGCCTTGGCCTGGGTGCCGTTCGCGGTGAAGAAGACCTCGTTGCCCATCGCCCAGTTGATGATCGACGGGTGGTTGCGGTTCACCCGGATCATCGCCTCCAGTGCGTCGAGGTTGCTCTGTTCGAAGGCTGCCTCGTGGGCGGGATTCTGTGGGTAGGCGTCGCGGAGCCAGTCGCTGGGCTGCCCGATCGGGGCCGCATCCTTCCCGGCCTGGCCGCCCATGCCCCACAGCACGCTCTCGGACCAGAACATGACGCCCAGGCGGTCGGTCGCTTCGGCGTAGGCCCGGTCGTGGGGGTAGTGCGAGCCGCGGATGAAGTTC
Organism: Arachnia sp.; assembly: GCA_035326505.1. Taxonomy (GTDB): domain Bacteria; phylum Actinomycetota; class Actinomycetes; order Propionibacteriales; family Propionibacteriaceae; genus Arachnia. The sequence continues at coordinate 23,004 of DAOLFC010000027.1, read as the reverse complement.
ATGCCGGCCTCGCGGACCATCTGCACGTCGCGGTCGAAGCCGCTGTCGGCGACGGCGTTGCCCCAGCCCGCCTGGTCCTGATGGGCGTTGGCGCCGAACAGCAGGGTCTTCTCGCCGTTGAGGTAGAAGCCGTCCTTGCGGTACTGCGCGCTGCGGAAGCCGAAGGTGCTGTCGAAAGTGTCGGTGACCTGGTCGCCGACGACGACGGCGGTCTCGACGGTGTAGAGCGCCGGATCCGAGGGCGACCAGAGACGAAGGTCGGACAGCATCGCCGCCGTGTCGCCGAGCGCGCCGCTCGCGGCGTCGATCGTCGCGACCTCGCCGGCCGCGAGCGTCTGCGGCTCCGACTCGAACGTCGCGATGACCTCGCCGTCGGGATCCTTGACCTCATGGACGACCGCGACCTCGGCCGCGCCCGGGCTCTCGTTCTCCACCTCGGTCTGGATCAGAACGTTCGAGCGCTTCGCGTCGATGTTCGCCTGCAGCTCGGTCGGTGAGGGGTACTGCGACAGATCGATGTTGCGGTAGTACGCCGGATTGGAGGTGTCCCAATCGGGGTTGGTCAGTGCGGGCGTCGTCACGAACGTGCCGTACCAGGCGACGTGGACGCCATCGGTGACGTTCAGGGTGACGTCGCGGTAGATGCCGCCGGTGAACTGGTGATCGCCGGCGCGAGGTGCGAGATCATGCTGCCAGCTGCTGTCGACGCGCACGGCGATCTCGTTGTCGCCGGGATGCACGTGCTCGCTGATGTCGACGTTGAACCCCGTGAAGCCGCCTCTGTGGGTCGTCACATGCGCGCCGTTGACCCAGATATCGGTGATCTGGAACGAGCCCTCGAAGTCGAGCTCGAGACGCTTGCCGTCCCAGCTCGCCGGCACCTCGAAGGTCTTGCGGTACCACCCGGCACCGACAGAGAAGCTCTGCCCGCCGTTCGAGCCGCCGACGTCGTAGGGCGCGTCGAAGCTGTGCGGCAGCGCCACGTCCACCCAGGAAGAGTCGTCGAAGCCCACCGTCTGGGCGCCTTGGACGTTTTGTCGGATGAATCGCCAGTCGCGGTTGAAGTTCACCGCCTCCCGGGGGGACTCCTCCGACGACGCGGCGACCGTCGTCGGTGAGGCGATGCGTGGGCTGGCGGCGGCCGTTGCCGCCGGAAGACTGGTGAGAACGAGCGCGCCGACGAGGACTGCGGCGAGAGCACCATTTCGAGGCATTGAGTGACTCCATCGTCTGGGACGAGCCGGTCAGGGCTGGATCCGGCTTGCGCATCGGCACGGCGACGACATCCGATGTCCACGGCGACCTTGATGTCGCCGAACGAGGACCTGTCCGTCGTTTTCGATGCGATGCTAACGCTAACATAGCTAGTTAACGTTAACATGTCCAGGTTGAAGTCAGGATTTCTCAGGAAATTTGCGGATCCGTCGTGGGCTACTTGTCCGCACAAAGGGCGCGTCATGGACCGACGTGCCCGTCCCGATCAGCTCCGGGTCGGCTGTGCCCTACGACTCCGATGTCGTCGAGATACCGAACGCGAAAGACCCGGTCGAGGGGTGCTCACTCGGAGCACCGCTCGACCGGGCCGGGGTGGATCAGCTGCAGGCGATCGCCGGGTAGGTCGCCGAGAGCGAGGCGTCGGCTTCCGTGTCCGCACCCACCGCAGTAACAGGCACGCTGCCGGCGATCAGCGTCGTCGCACGGGTGTTCAGCGCGACCGACTGGGATCGTCCGGCCGCCAGGCCGGCGAAGGTCTTGGAGCCCCACGGAGTGACGACCGTGGCGTCCGCGGCCTCGTCCGATCCGTTGTTCACCGTCACCGCCAGATAGGCCTTCCCGGCCACGCACCGTGCGGTCGCCGTCGCCGTCACGGCGAGCGGCACAGAGGGGGTGACCCCGCCGTGGTGCAGGTCGGGGGAGGGCACGTCCCACGGAGCCGGCATCGCCGCGCCCGAAGGATAGATCGACGCGAAGAAGTCGTAAGCCTGCCGGTCGTAGGCGCGCAGTTCCGCGCGGGTGTTGATCGGGCTGCGTACGCCGTCGGCCCAGTTCGGCGCCTCCGCCATGTTGTTGAACCAGATCGTCGAGAGCGTGGCGAAGTACTCGTCGCGATTCGAGATCGCATAGGTGTTCGGCCAGAGGCCGGTGTCCCGCGCGTTGTTGTAGGCGGCCAGGAACGCGTTAAACAGCGTCTTATCGGCCTGCCGCTCGATGCCGACCAACAGCACGGCATGGCCGAACTCATGCACGAGGATGTTCTCGTCGCGATAGCCGGTGTTCAGGAATGGGTCGGACGCGCCGCGCGTACGCAGCACGTTGCGCTCGGAGATCGACGAGACGCAGCCGTTCCAGGGGCTGCCGCCGTAGCCCTCGACGTCGTACATCGCGGGGTTGTATCCGCCGCGGTGCTCGGGCACGAGGTAGGCGTTCTCCCGGGCGCCGTAGACCGCCAGCGAGCAGCCGTTCGCCACCATGGTCTCGGCGATGCCGGTGCCGGTGCGCGACAACTGGACGTCGACCTGCGCCGCGGCGAGCGCGAGCGAGGACGCAGCCACCCGCTCGTTCGCCTTGACGACGATGCCCCCGGCGGCTATGACCGACTGCGTGTAGTAGCTCACCTTCGGGACCCCGGTGTAGACGGCGTCCTGAGCCGGGCGCCCGGAGGCATCCGCGATGGCGTCGCCGTCGATCTCGAGGGTCAACGGCAGGCCCGGATCGATGGCGCCGACGTAGCCGATGCTGGCGATGTGGAGATCGGCGGGAAGGCGGGCCATGCTGTTGGCGGGGGAGGCCCCGATCTGCTGGTTGTCCCGGTCGAAGAAGATCGTGTCGGTGCCTCCCGACGCGGCGTGCGCCTTCAGGGGGACCACGCGGGTGCCGTTGCGCAGCACGAGATTGGCCGCGTTGACCGCGGCGAGTTCGTCGACGTAGCGATCCCAGTGGATCTCGAGGAAGGGGGCCTCCTCGAGAACCCGGATCCGGGTGACGCGGGGGCCGTCGAAGGCCGGGTCGACCGGCACGGCCCCGTCGGCCGCGACCGGGACGACCGGATCGGCGGCGGTGGCAGGGGTGCTCCAGGAAAGGGCCGAGGCCGCGACGGCCAGGGCGGTGAGCGCGCTCAGCGCGACTCTCTTTCTTGTCATGTGATGTGCTCCATCCCCGGGAGACGTCGCCGCGGAGGAAAACCCGGGGCATCGTCGCACGGTGTTTCGAAAAGGCCGAAAGTTATCTACGGCCTGCGTAATTCTATCGATATAAGGGGCGTGGGGCCGGGCCTTGTCCGGCGTGCAGGAGGACAAGGCCCGGCCCCACGTATCCACGGCCTCAGCCGCAGCTTCGCGCGTCGTAGTCGACGACGAGATCGCGCGTGAGGGGCTCACCATCGATCGTCCCGGAGGCCACGACGGTCACCGTGCCGGCGGGCATCGTGGTCAGACGGCTGGAGAACGCCTGGCTCGCCGACTTGCCGGCGTCCAGAGCGGCCACGGTCTTGCCGCCGTACGGCGTGGACACCGCGAATGCCACCGGGATCTCGTCGGCATTCGTGGTGGTCGTCGCCAGGGTCACCCTGCCGGCCACGCAGCGCGAGGTCACCGCCACGGCGACATCCAGGGTGCGCTCCGGCTCGGTCTGCTCGGCCGCCCAGGCCTGGAACTCCCACATGCCGCTCGAACCGCCGGCCTCGGCCGATCCCCATGCCTGCATGACGGCCCGCAGCGCGGTGGTCGTCACCGGCGCCGTGAAGGAGATCTCGTTCACGGCATCCGAGGCGCGCCCGTACGTGTCCCCGGTGGGCACGTCGACCCACTGCCCGGTGGACAGGTCGACGTACTGCAGCTTCCACGACCGCGGCGGGATCATGCCCACGCCCGAGGCGTCGGTGGAGTCTCGGAAGAACATCACGCCCGCCCGGTCGATCGTGACCACGCGGTCCCATTCCAGCTTCACCCACTGCTCGCCGACGACGGGCCAGGTGCCCCACTGGGCGCCGGTGAGCGACCCGTCGTTGACCGCGGTGACACTGTTCCATGCCGAGGTGTACGACGCGGTCGGCGTCGCCAGCGGGGCGATGTTGCCGTGCAGCGGGGCATCCGGCGCCAGCGGCACCGTCACGCTCGCCAGCGTCGAGATGTTGCCTGCCACGTCGCGCGCCCGCAGGTACACGACGCGTCGCTCGCTATCGACCGTCACGGGCCCGGTGTAGGGCTGCCACCCGGCGGGGGCGTCGATCGCGTACTCGACCGCGCCGACGCCGGAACCGGTGTCGGCGGCGATCGCGGTGACGGCGCGCGTGGCGATGGCGAGCGAGGCCTGCACGGTGGGCTTGACCGTGTCGATGCGGACCTCGGTGGATGCCACCTCCGACACGTTGCCGGCGGCATCCGTCGCCCGAGCCTTCACCGTGTGCGTGCCGTCGCCGGAGACGAGGGTGTCGACGAAGCGGACGTTCTCGGTGGCCTGCCAGGCCCCCGATCCGACGGCCACCTCGATGCGCGTGCGCACGTCGCGGTCGTCCTGGGCGGTGGCGCGCACGGTCACCGGAGAGACGAACCAACCCGATCCGCCGGCCGTGCCCGTGGTGCTCAGGACCACCTCCGGAGCGACGGTGTCGGGGGTCTGCTCCCCGTCAGGCTCGCCCCGCACGGTCACCGTCGCGGTCACCCGACCGCCGGCGTATCCCTGCGCGAAGCCGCTCACCGCGAACTCGCCGGCCCCGGCGAGGTCGGCCTCTTCGACCGCATCCCAGCGCACCGGCGCGGCCACGGTGTCGGAGCCGTAGTTCAGCGTCACGGTGTCCGGCAGATCGGGCTGGATGCCGATGTCGGTGGTCACCGCGACGGGCGCCACGGAATCGGGCTGCGCCGCATGCGCCTCCCATTCCTCGACGGCCAGCGCCGAGTACTGCGGCGGGTTCGCGGAGTTCGGGGAGGCGTTCAGCACCGCGCGCAGCCGCGAGGTGGTCACGGGGCTGAAGGTCACCTGATGCACCGCCGTCGTCGACGTCGGGTAGCCGCTCGGGTTCGGCACGTCCTTCCACAGGCCGGCGTCCCAGTACTGCAGCACCCACGACGAGGGGTCGGACACGCCGTTGCCGGTGCCCGGGGCGACGTCGCGCCAGAACTTGATCCGCACCTTGTCGAGGCGCACCGGACGCTCCCAGTCGTACTGGATCCACTGCTGCGCCGGCCGGTTGCTCGTCCAGCTGCCCCACATGTCCGGGGGCAGGGGATTGGGGCGGATGATCTCGTCGTTGAGCGCCCTGATCCAGTACTGCGTCGGGATGGGCTCGTTCGACGCGGACGCCGTCGCCCACGGCGCTACGTTGGAGCGCGGCGTGAGATTGAGACCCCGCTCAGGGGTGGTGACCACCGGCTTGATCCGCGCGGGCGTCTGGGTGTCGTCCCACTCGAGGCGGTCGATGGCGACGGAGCGCCGGAAGTGGTTGCCGCCGACGGCGTCAGCCGTGTGGTAGGCGAGGTACCACTCGCCCTTGAACTCGGCGATCGCCGGGTGGCTGGTGGTCGACGACACGGGTGCCAGGATGGGCCCGCGATAGGTCCACGGGCCCAGCGGGCTCGACGCGGTCGAGTAGGCGATGCATGCGTGATAGTTCGCGGGCGTGCAGGTGCTGGTCGGCCCGGCGTTGTTCGCCGCGTAGGCGAGGTAGTAGGTCTCGTTGCGCTTGAACAGCCAGGCCGCCTCGAAGAACCCGGTCACGCCGCTGGTGATCGTGGTGGGGGAGCCGATGCGCGTCTTCATGTCGCTGCTCAGCTCCACGGCGAGCAGCCGGCCGAAGCTGCCCCAATACATCCACACCCGGCCGTCGTCGTCGACGAACACGGTCGGGTCGATGTTGTGGGCGTCGTTGCCGAGGATGCTCTGCGAGACGATCGGGCCGCCGGCGTGGTCGGTCCACGGCCCGAGGGGCGTGTCGGAGACCGCGACGCCGATGCCGAACTTGTCGGAGGAGGTGCTGGCGGCCTCATGCACCGGGACGTACCAGTAGAACCGCCCGTCGGCGCCTTCCACCACCTGGCCCGCGTAGGCCCTGCCGGAGGTCGCCCAGGAGAACACGGCCTCCGGGCGCATCAGCGACGGATGATGCTCCCAGACGCCGGAGTCGACGTCGGTGGTCGAGAACGCCTGCCATTCGTTCATGATGAAGTCGTTGGTGGTGGTGCCGGCCTCGTCACGCCCCGCGTGAATGTAGAGGGTGTCGCCGTCGACGAGCAGCGTCGGGTCGGCCGAGTACACCGAGCCGTCGCCGATGATGGGGTTCTGCGTCGCCGCCATCGCGGGGGAGGGCGGCAACAGCGCCCCCACCAGCAGCGCGGCGGCTATTCCCGTGAGAAGCCTCTTTGGTCGCCAGGTCACGTCATGTCTCCTAACTGCCGCGTCGTCGCGGCGCTGTGACAGGGTTCTGCCACGAATCCTGCTCCCGCGTCACGCTAGCGGGAAGAAGACGAGTTCCGCAAGCGGTTTCGATAAGTTTCGGAAATGGGTGCATCGCTTAGCCGTTCGCCATGCCACCGACTTCGGTGGAGTAGCGAACGGCTAAGCAGTCCAACCCGCTTAGTTGACATAATGTGCCTTATCGGACTTTTAGGCACACGGTCCAGCAACCCGCGCCGCCTTCTCACGCACCCAGCTGTTGACGCAAGGCTGGTGTGAGGCCCTCGACCTTCACGTCTATGGACGGACGGATGAAGGTTTCCGGGGTGGCGGCGACGCATTGTAGCTCGACGCGTGTGTCACCGTTGGCGGACACCTCCACGCCGTCGAGTTCGTAACCGCAATGCCGCGATACGGCCAGGGACGGCTCGTTGCCCAGGACTGCACTGGATTCGGCGCGCACCGCACCGAGGTGATCGAACGCCAACATCAGGACCATCTTCCGAATGACCCAGCTATGCGGCGCCGGCGTGCGACGCGCAACCTGACGCCACTCGCCTACCGCCGTCAGCACAGCATCGAATCTCGCCGCCAACCGCCCGGGCTGACCGCCCGCGCGCACCCAAAATGACATGTGGGTTGGCCCGCGTCGGTGGACGCGGGCCAACCCACATGTCATTTTGAAGGTTGATCAGTAGTTGATCATGTGGCCGGCGATGCCCTCGGCAGCCTCCTTGATCGCCTCGGACAGCGTCGGGTGGGCGTGGATGTTGCGGCCGATCTCCTCGGCGGTCAGGTCGTAGGCCTGGGCCAGGGTCAGCTCGGGCAGCAGCTCGGTGACATCGGGACCGATCATGTGGGCGCCGAGGAGCTCGTTGTAGCGGGCGTCCGCCACGATCTTGATGAAGCCGACGCCCTCGCCGAGGCCCCAGGCCTTGCCGTTGGCCGCGAACGGGAACTTGCTCACCTTGACGTCGAAGCCCTTGTCCTTGGCCTGCTGCTCGGAGTAGCCGAAGGACGCGATCTGCGGCTGGCAGTAGGTGGCGCGCGGGATCATGTCGTAGTTGATCGGATGGGTTTCCACGCCCGCGATGGTCTCCGACGCGACGACGCCCTGAGCCTCGGCGGTGTGGGCGAGCATCATCTTGGCCGTGCAGTCGCCGATGGCGTAGATGTGCGGCACGTTGGTGCGCATGAACTCGTCGATCGCGATAGCCCCGCGCTCGGTGAGCTGCACGCCGGTGTTCTCCAGGCCGTAGCCCTCGGTGCGCGCCGCGAAGCCGATCGCAGAGAGGAAGCGGTCGGCCTCCAGCACCTGCTGCGCTCCCCCGGCGGCCGGGCTGACGGTGACCCGAACGCCCGAGCCGGTGTCCTCGATGCCCTCCACCTTCGTGGAGGTGAGCACGGTGACGCCGAGCTTCTTGTAGGCCTTGGCCAGCTCCGCCGAGATCTCGGCGTCCTCGGTGGGCACCATGCGGTCGAGGAACTCGACGATGGTGACCTTCACGCCGAACTGGCTGAGCACGTAGGCGAATTCGGTGCCGATGGCGCCGGAGCCGCCGATGATGATGGAGCCCGGCACGGCGTCGGCGAGGATCTGCTCCTCGTAGGTGACGACGTTGGCCGACCGGGTGGTGCCGGGCAGCATCCGGGTGGTGGCGCCGGCCGCGATGATCGCGTTGTCGAAGGTGACGCGCTGGGTGCCGCCCTTGTCGTCGGCCACGTCGATGGTGTGCGCGTCGACGAAGGTGCCCCAGCCGTTCAGTTCCTTGATCTTGTTCTTCTTCATGAGGAAGTGGATGCCCTTGGTCATCCGGTCCGAGACGGCGCGGCTGCGGGAGAACGCCTTGCCGTAGTTGAAGGTGACGCTGCCCTCGATGCCGAAGGTGTCGGCCTCGTGGGTGAAGATGTGCGCCAGTTCGGCGTTGCGCAGCAGCGACTTCGTCGGGATGCAGCCCACGTTCAGGCACACGCCACCCCAGTAGCGCTTCTCGATGATTCCTACACTCTTGCCCAGCTGGGCGGCGCGGATGGCGGCCACGTAGCCACCGGGGCCCGCGCCAAGAACAACGACGTCAAAATGAGAGCTCATGGCCAGAACTCTAGCCCCGCCATCGGTGCCGCGCTCCCCGCCACGAACGGTTTCTCACGCATCGAACTCGGCAAAGTTATCTCATTTGTGAGATACGATGATCGAATGAGTGCAACAAGTGAGTCCATCGGCCGGATGATCCGGGACGGCCGCCACCAGCTCGGGTGGTCGCAGCAGCGTCTGGCTGAGGAGCTGGGCACGGTCCAGAGCGCCGTTCACCGCATCGAGAACGGCCAGCAGAACCTCTCACTGAGCATGATCGACCGGCTCGCCGACGCCCTCGACATGCCCCTCATCCAGACCACCACCCAGGGCAAGGTCAACCTCGAGATCGAGGGACCGACGACGCTGAGCGGCACGATCGAGGTGCGCTCGTCGAAGAATGCGGCCGTCGCCCTGCTGTGCGCGTCCCTGCTGAACACGGGCACCACGACGCTGCGCGGCATCGCCCGGATCGAGGAGGTCGACCGCATCTCGGAGGTGCTGCAGTCGATCGGCGTGGAGCTCACCTGGGTGGGCGAGGGCCAGGATCTTCAGATCCGGCGCCCCGAGACGCTGACCCCGGAGACGATCAACGTCACCGCCGCCAAGCGCACGCGGTCGATCCTGATGTTCCTCGGGCCGCTCCTGCACGAGTTCGCCGACTTCCGGCTCCCCTACGCAGGAGGCTGCGACCTCGGGGCGCGCACCGTGCATCCGCACATGTCCGCGCTGCACAAGCTGGGGCTCTCGGTGGAGGCGACGGACGGCTACTACCGCTGCACGGTCGACCAGGTCGCCGCGGACCGCAGGGTCGTCACCCTGATCGAGCGGGGCGACACCGTGACGGAGAACGCCATCATGGCCGCCGCCCGCACCCCGGGCGTGACCGTGCTGCGCAACGCCTCCGGCAACTACATGGTGCAGGACCTCTGCTTCTTCCTGGAGCTGCTCGGCGTGTCGATCGACGGCATCGGCACGACGACGCTCACCATCACCGGCAAGCCGGAGATCGACGCGGACGTCGACTACACGATCTCCGAGGACCCGATCGAGGCGATGAGCCTGCTCACCGCCGGGATCGTGACCCAGTCGGAGATCACCGTCTCGCGCTGCCCCATCGAGTTCCTGGAGGTCGAGTTCGCGCTCCTCGAGGAGATGAACCAGGTCATGGAGCTCACCGACGAGTACACCAGCCACAACGGCAAGACGCGCCTGGTGGACGTGACGCTGAAGCCGTCGACCCTGGTCGCGCCGCTCGACAAGATCCACCCCATGCCGTTCCCCGGCCTGAACATCGACAACCTGCCGTTCTTCGCCGTGATCGGCGCCTGCGCGCAGGGCCAGTCGGTGATCTACGACTGGGTCTACGACAACCGCGCCGTGCATCTCAGGCAGCTCGCCGAACTGGGCGTCAACATCCAGCTCATGGACGCGCACCGGCTCCTGATCATCGGTCCCACCAATTGGCGCGGCCGGCAGATCAAGTGCCCGCCGGCGCTGCGTCCCGCCGTGTGCCTCCTTCTCGCGGCGCTCGCCGCGCGCGGCACCACGCAGCTGCTCGACGTCTACGTGATCAACCGCGGCTACGAGGACCTCCCCCAGCGGCTGAACAAGCTGGGAGCCGAGATCAAGGTCATCTGGGGCGAGGTCCCGGAGGACTGAACTAGCTAGCTAGCCGAGCAGCGTCGCCTCGAAGCGGAAACGGGGATCGACCAGATCCTCCTGCGACGCGACGAGCCGCAGTTCCGGATGTCCCTGGGCCGTGGTCGCCTCCAGCACGGAGTAGACGATCGACGCGGTGGCGCCGAGGCTCGCCCCGAGGTCATCGGTGCGCAGCCAATGCGCTAGGAAGGTCGCGGTGGTCAGGTCCCCCGACCCGGTGAAGGTGCGCTCCAGCAGCGGGGTCTCCACCTGCCACGCCTCCCCATCGCCGACGGCGATCATCCGCATCCTGTCGTCGGGCAGGCCCTCCCCCAGCACCGAGGTCACGAGCACGATCCTCGGTCCGCGCGCCTGGAGCTGCCGGGCGGCGCTCAGCACGTCCTCGAGGGTGGAGGTCGTGGTGCCGGTGAGGAACTCCAGTTCGAAGAGGTTCGGGGTGGTGATGTCGGCCTTCGCGATCACGTGGTCGCGCCAGAACTCCGGGATGCCGGGGCGGGCGTAGAAGCCGCGGCCGACGTCCCCCATCACCGGATCGGCGGCGAACAGCGCCCCCGGATTGCGGCTCTTCACCAGGTCGGCGGCGTCGAGGATCACCTGCCCCACCTCCGGCGCTCCGAGATAGCCGCAGAGCAGCGCGTCGACCTCATTCAGCACGCCGCGCTCGTCGATGCCGCGCACCACCTCGGCCACCTCCGTGGCGGGGATCAGCGGTCCCCGCCACGCGCCGTAGCCCGTGTGGTTCGAGAAGTTGACCGTGTAAACCGGCCAGACGTCGACGCCCAGGCGTTGCATCGGGAAGACGGCCGAGGAGTTGCCGGCGTGGCCATATGCGACAGCCGACTGAATAGAGAGCACCGTAGACATGGCAGACATTGTGCCACCGCCGCTACCCTGCTCCCCCGCCTCCTTCCCCGGGCATAATGTGCTCATGGCGAACCCCGCGGCATCCTTCCTGTCTCCGGACTTCATTGCGATGGCTCACCGCGGCGGCGCGCTGCTGACCGCCAATCTCGGCATCGAAAACACGGTCCGGGCCTTCGACAACGCCGTCCAGCTCGGCTTCCGCTACATCGAGACCGACGTGCAGGTCACCTCCGACGGGGTCCCGGTGCTCTTCCACGACGACACCGTCACCAGGCTCACCGACGAGCCGGACCTCATCTCGTCGATCCCCTTCTCCCGGCTGAAGCAGATCCGGGTGGGCGGCCGCGAACCGATTCCCACCCTCGACGAGGTGTTCGAGCACTTCCCCAACGTGCGATTCAACATCGACATGAAGGTGGACCGGTCCGTGGAGTTGCTCGCCGACACCATCCGCAAACACAACGCGGCGCGCCGGGTGTGCGTCGGGTCCTTCAGCCGTTCCCGGCTTCGCCGGTTCCGCCGGCTCTGCCCCGACGTGCCCACCAGCTTCAGCCCGCTCGGCGTGATCGCGTTGCGGTTGGGCCTGCGGCCCGCCACGGGCTCGGCGTTTCAGATTCCCATCCAGCACTCCTTCTGGGGGATGACGGTGAAGCTGGTGACGCCGAAGCGGGTGGCGGCGATCCACGACTACGGTCGTAAGGTCCACGTCTGGACCATCGACGACCCCCAGACGATGCATCAGCTCATCGACTGGGGCGTGGACGGCATCATCACCGATCGCCCCGATTTGCTCAAAGGTGTTCTCCGCAATCGTGGCATGTGGTCTACTCGATAGGGAACGATGGACACCGACGGGACGTTGTCTTCTCTAGAAGAAGGTAGGCGAAAATGGCAGATCGCGCATTGAGGGGTGTTGGACTCGGCTCCAAGACGTTTGAGGACGAGCAAGGCATCGAGTTCGCGCAGCGGCAGAGTCTGGGCTTCGACTGCCCGAAGGGCCATCACTTCGACGTGACCTTCGCGCTGGAAGCCGATCTGCCCACCGAATGGGAGTGCAAGAAGTGCGGCTCCATGGCGGTGCGTTCCGACGGCGTCGTGGGCGAGGAGAAGGTCACGAAGCCCACCCGGACGCACTGGGACATGCTGCGGGAGCGCCGCTCCATCCCCGAGCTGGAAGACATCCTGAACGAGCAGCTCACCAAGCTCCGGGAGTCGAACTCCCCCTGATCCTCACCCGGCTGATCTTCACCGGGGCGCGTCGTCGGGACCCTCGTCCTCGACGATGCGTCCTTCGATGACGGGGTTCACCGGATCGGTGCTGTCGTCGTCGACGACCACCTGTCCCTCGATGGTGCCCGTCCAGGCGACGTTGTGGCGCCGCATGGCGCGCGCGGCCCACCACGAGATCGCCGAGCGGACGAAGGGCCGGGTGAACGGCAGGACGAGGCAGAGGCCCATCAGGTCGCTGACGAAGCCCGGGATGATCAACAGGACCGCCCCGATCAGCATCAGGGTCGTGTCCGCCATCCTGCCCCGCGGCAGGTGGCCGGTGCGGGTGACGTCCGTCAGCGCGTCCATCGTTCGACGGCCTTCGCGGATCAGGAGCGAGAGTCCGATCGCCGCGGTGGCGGCCAGGGCCACGAGCGTCCACCAGCCCGCCCGCTCGGCCACCCAGACGACCAGCGCGAGTTCGACGAATCCGTAGACGATGAACGGGGCGACGAGCAGGATGAGGCGCCAGGACTCCGCGCCGGGACGAGACATCATGCCGACCTCCTGCGGGTCTTGGGACCGGAGAGCAGCGAGAGCACCGCGGCCTTCAGCTGGCCGGCCCGATATTCCAGTCCCCAGAGGGTGGAGCGGATCAACGCCTCGATCACGATGTTGCGGTTCATCTTGGAGTCGCCGAACTCGCGCTCGACGAACTCGATCGGCACCTCCGTGACCTTGTAGCCCTTGCGGATCGTCCTCCACAGCAGGTCGATCTGGAAGCAGTAACCGGCGGAGGCCACCTCGTCGAGGTTGATTCCGCGCAGGGTGTCCGCCTTGAAGGCGTTGAAGCCCCCCGTGGTGTCCTTGACCGGGATTCCCAGCCAGACCCGGGTCCAGAGCGACCCCGCCCGGCTGATCAGTTCTCGGTGGAGCGGCCAGTTCACGACGCTGCCGCCGCGCACCCAGCGCGACCCCCTGGCCATGTCCGCGCCGTCCTCCAGCGCCTGGAGCAGCGCGGGAAGCTGTTCCGGCTGGTGGGAGCCATCCGCATCGTGCTCGACGAGGACGTCGTAGCCGTGGTCGAGGCCCCAGTGGAAGCCCGCGAGGTAGGCGGCCCCCAGGCCCTGCTTGTTCTTGCGGTGCAGGACGTGGATGTGGTCGTCCTTCCCGGCCAGCCGGTCGGCGATCTCCCCCGTGCCGTCGGGAGAGTTGTCGTCGGCGATCAGGAGGTGAGCCTCCGGGACGGCGCGGCGGATGCGGCTGGCGATGGACTCGATGTTCTGCGACTCGTTGTAGGTGGGGATGATCACCAGCACGGGTCCGAGCGACGACGCATCGTTCATGGGGTTGTTCCTCCGGAGGAAGTGAATGACCGCTCCATGTTACTTGCCTTACTCGCCGCCGAGTCGCGGCGCCGCCGGAGCACCACCGCGGCGACCAGTCCCACGGCTGTCGCGAGCGTGGCGAGGGCGGCGAAGGGGCGGCTCAGCCGCACGGCGAGCGTCAGATTCTCCCGTAGCGGCATCTCGAAGCTGCGCGATGCCGCCTGGAACTCCGCCGTCGGCTGGTGGACCTCGCCCGACGTGCCGATCAGCGCGGTCGTGGAGTTGAGTGTCGAGGCGAGCACCTCGCGACGCAGCTCCATGGCCCGCACCCGGTTGATGGTGAGCTGCTGGTGGATCTGCATGCTGCCGGCATAGGTGTTGGTGTTCGACTGCGACACCACCAGCTGGGCACCGTGGAGGACGGTGTCGTAGACGGTGCGGTCGTAGGCGAGTTCGAAGCAGATGACGACCCCCGTCACCAGGTCGGGCCAGCGCAGCGTCGGCGTCGCGATGGCGCCGGGGCTCTCGCCGGGGATGGACTGGTAGCCCGCGTGCCGCAGGACGGGGAAGAGTGGAAGCAGGGCGTCGCGGAAGGGAATCCACTCCCCGAACGGCACCAGGTTCCGCTTGTCGTAGCGCGCCGTGGGTCCGAGTTCCGGATCCCACCAGATGGCGCTGGTGGCCCTGGTCTGGGGCGCGTCGCCGAGCGTCACGGCACCCACCAGCACCGGGGTCGCGGCGATCGCCGCGGACAGCTCCACCTGCCGCCGGGTGGCCTCGTCGCGGTAGGGATCGGTGTCGGTCGCGTTCTCCGGCCACACGACGAAGTCCGGCGGTTCCTCGCCGCGCGCCCGGTGGGCGGCGGTGGCCAGGATCGTCTGGCTGAAGGCGTTGTTGGTGACGGCGCGGGCGTAGTTCGGCGTGCCCTTCTCCTCGCGGTTCACGTTGGGCTGCACGACGGTCACCCTCGCGGTCTCTTCGGGGGTGTCGACGGGGACCAGCCGGAGCGCCCCTCCCCCGAGGAACAGCACACCCACCGCCCCCAGCGCGGCGACCCGTCGCGGCCGCGACGCGGCCACCAGCAGGAGCTGCGAGCCGAGTGCCACGAGGAACGCGACCCCGCTCACCCCCAGGTAGGGCAGCCAGCCTCCGAGCGGCTGGTCGACGGTGGTGTACGCCAGCCTCGTCCAGGCGAACCCTCCGAAGGGCACGCTCCCGGAGAGGAACTCCATCGCGACCCAGGCGGCCGCGACCCAGGCCGGCCACCCCGGCAGCCGGAGGAGCAGCGGCAGGACGGCGCCCAGCAGGGCGAACCAGACCGACATGAACGCCACCAGCGCCACCACCACGAGCCCGCCGACGATCGGCGAACCGATGGAGGACCCCAGCAGGGCCACCCAGGAGATGGTCAGCGCGTTCATGGCCAGCCCGATCACAGAGCCGTATCCGGCCGCCTGCCGGGGCGTACGACCGGCGAGCAGCCAGGTCATCGCCGCGATCCCCACCATGGTCGCGGGCCAGACTCCCATCGGCGCCTGCCCCAGGCCGATCAGCAGGCCCGCGGCCATAGCCACGACGACAGTGAGCCAACGGGGCATCTCCGGACGCGCAATCACGGTCTGAAGAGTACCCAATGTGACACCATGGCCGAATGAGCACCCTGATGGCCTTCGACACGTCCTATCTCTACTTCCGGGCCTACTTCGGCGTGCCGCGCAGCTTCCGCTCCCCCGACGGGCTCCCCGTCAACGCCGTGCGCGGCACCCTCGACTTCGTCGCCCGCCTGGTGTCCCAGTACCGCCCCGACGAGGTGGCCTGCGCCTGGGACGACGACTGGCGTCCGCAGTGGCGGGTGGATCTGGTGCCCGGCTACAAGGCGCACCGCGTGGTCGAGGTGGCCGGTGCGGCGGCGGAGCAGGTCGAGGAGGACCTGAGCGTGCAGGTGCCGCTGATCAGGACGTGCCTCGAGACGCTGGGCCTGCCGGTCGTCGGGGTCCCGGGGTACGAGGCCGACGATGTGCTCGCCACCCTGGCCTCGGGAAACGAGGGACGGAGCCTGGTCGTCACCGGTGACCGCGACCTGTTCCAGCTGGTCGACGCGGACACCTCTGTCGTCTACGTGGCGCGCAGCGTTGCGAAACACGAGGTGATCACTCCGGAGGTGCTCACCGACAAGTACGGCGTCCCGCCGGAGCGCTACGTCGACTTCGCGGTGCTGCGCGGGGACCCGTCCGATGGGCTGCCCGGCGTCAAGGGGATCGGCGAGAAGTCGGCCGCCGCACTCATCGCCGCCTACCCCACCCTGGATGCGATGGTGCAGGCGGCCGGCGATCCCGGGTCCTCGATGGCGAAGGCCCTGCGGGCGAAGCTGCTCGCCGCCGCCGGCTACGTCGAGAAGGCGCGGCAGGTCGTCGCCTGCGTCCGGGATCTCCCCATCGCCGTGCCCGAGCGCCGGGGCGTCGATCTCGACGCCGCACGGCAGCTGGGCGAGCGGCTGGGGCTCGGCGGTTCGATGACCCGCGCGATCGCCGCCCTGAGCTGACCGGTCAGCTGCGGGCCGCGTGCAGCAGGTACATGGCGCTGCTGCCGAGCAGGTTGGCGCCGCGGTCGCCGAAGCGCCGGGCGCGCCCGCGGTCGTCCAGGATGAGCCGACGGTCGATGGCGAGGTGCAGCTCGGCGAAGAGCGGTTCCAGGTCGGCCAGCGTCGTGAAATGCAGGTTGGGCGTATCGAACCAGTCGAAGGGCAGGTCCGTGGACATCGGCATCCGGCCTCCCAGGAGACGCAGCCGGTTGCGCCAGTGCGCGAAGTTCGGCATCGACACCACCGAATGCACCGCGATCCGGCTGATCTCGCGCAGCACCTCCTTGGGGCGCCGGACCGCCTGCAGGGTGCGCGAGAGCACCACCACGTCGTAGGAGTCGTCGGTGAACTCGCTGAGCTGGCTGTCCAGGTCGAGTTCGATCACGTCGACGCCGCTGCGGATCGCGGCCAGCACCTGAGCGGGGTCGATCTCGACGCCCGTTCCGGTGCAGCCCTTGTCCATCAGCATGCGCAGCAACTGCCCGTCGCCGCAGCCCAGATCGAGCACGCGGGACCGCTCCGGGATCAACCGGGAGATCAGCTCCAGGTCAGGCCGGGCGTTCATGCGATCTCCTCCGCCGCGCGCTCCAGGAAGGCGCGCACGGTGGCGTGATAGGGCTCGATCTCCAGGAGAAACGAGTCGTGTCCCCAGGGCGAGGCGATGTCGCGGAAGGTCACCGGGAGGCGCGCGCCCTCCAGGTAGCGAACGATGCGGCGCGAGTGTTCGGTGGAGAAGCGCCAGTCGGAGTCGAAGCTCATCACCAGGTAGCGCGGCGGATCCGCCTTCACGCGAGGCCGCCATCCCGCGTCGGAGAACGGATCGAAATAGTCCATCGCCCGGGACAGGTAGAGGTAGCTGAGAGCGTCGAAGCGCTCCAGGAAGCGCTGACCCTGATATTCGAGGTAGCTCTCGACGGCGAAGTCGATGCCGAAGTTGGGCGAGAGCCGTTCGAACTGCGCCTGGCGGCCGAACTTCTCCGAGAACGCCTCCTCCGAGAGATAGGTGATGTGCGCCATCATCCGGGCGACGGACAGGCCCTTGTCCGGGATCGTGCCCCGGGAGGCGAAGTCTCCGCCGTGAAACTCCGGGTCGCGCATGATCGCCTGCCGGCCCACAGCGGAGAAGGCGATGTTCTGCGCGGTCAGCCGCGACGAGGCGGCGAAGATCAGCGCGTTGCCGATCTCCTCCGGGTTGCTGAGGGTCCATTGCAGCACCTGCATGCCGCCCAGCGAGCCCCCGACGACGGCCGCCCAGCGGGTCACGCCGAGATGCCGGCCGAGCGCCCGGTGGACGGAGACGAAGTCGCTCACGTCGAGCAGCGGGAAGTCGAGACCGTAGGCCTTGCCGGTGGCGGGGCTGACCGAGGACGGGCCCGTGGTGCCCCGGCATCCGCCCAGCAGGTTCGCGCTGACCACGAACCAGACCTCCGTGTCGATGGGCTTGCCCGGGCCGATCATGTTGTCCCACCAGCCCGGACGCTCCGCTCCCTCGTGCATGCCGGCGGCGTGCGCGTCGCCGGTCAGCGCGTGGCAGATGAACACCGCATTGCTATGGCCGGGGTTGAGCGTGCCGTAGGTCTCGTACGCCACCTGCACTCGCGACAAGGTCGCACCACTGCGCAGCGGAAGTGGTGCGACCTCGTCGAAGAGCTGGGCGAACTCGGTTTCCACCGGTCCGACGCTGCGATGGGAAGTCACGTCCCCATTGTGTCAGGTCAGGAGAGGTCCTCCAGCCCGGCCAGAGCCTGTTCGAGATCCGCCAGCAGGTCGTCGACGTGCTCGATGCCGACGGACAAGCGCACCATCTCCGGGGGCACGCCGGCCGCCCGCAGCTCGTCCTCCGACAGCTGGGAATGGGTGGTGGAGGCGCTGTGAATCACCAGCGACTTCACGTCGCCGATATTCGCCAGGTGACTGAACAGGCCGAGCGACTCGACGAACCGCGACCCGGCCTCGCGTCCCGCCTTCAGCCCGAAGGAGACCAGACCACCGAAGCCGCCCTTCAGGACGCGCGTCGCGATCTCGTGGGTGGGGCTCGACTCCAGGCCCGGATAGTTCACCCACGCCACCTTGTCGTGGTTCTCCAGGAACCGCGCGATCGTCAACGCGTTGCTGCTGTGCCGCTCCATCCGCAGGTGCAGGGTCTCGATGCCTTGCAGCGTCAGCCAGGCGTTGAACGGCGCGATGGCCGCCCCGGTGTTGCGCAGCACCACCGTGCGGGCCCGGATGATGTAGGCCGCCGGGCCGGCGGCATCGGTCCAGACCACGCCGTGATAGGCGGGGTCCGGCTGGGTCAGGCCCGGGAACCGGTCGCTGTGAGCGGCCCAGTCGAACCGTCCCGAGTCGACGATCACGCCGGCCAGGGTGGTGCCGTGACCGCCGAGGTACTTGGTCGCCGCATGAACGACGATGTCCGCCCCGTGGTCGAAGGCGCGGGTCAGGTAGGGGGTGGGAACGGTGTTGTCGACGATCAACGGCAGGCCCTGGGCGTGGGCGGCCTCGGCCCACGCGTCCAGATCGATCACGTTCAGGGCCGGGTTGCCGATGGTCTCCGCGAAGACCAGCTTCGTCTTGTCGTCGACGTAGCGGGCCAGGTCGTCCGGGTGATCGGGGTCGACGAAGCGGGTCGTGATGCCGAACTGCTCCAGCGTGTGGGCGAACAGCGCGAAGGTGCCCCCGTAGAGCGTGGAGAGGGCGACGATGTTGTCGCCGGCGTAGGTCAGGTTCAGCACCGAGTAGGTCACCGCCGACATGCCGGATGCGGTGGCCAGGGCGCCGATGCCGCCTTCCAGCGCCGTGATCCGCTCCTCGAAGACGTTCTGGGTGGGGTTCATCAGGCGGGTGTAGATGTTGCCCGGCCGGGCGAGGGCGAAGAGATCAGCCGCGTGCTGGGTGTCGTCGAAGACATACGACGTGGTCTGGTAGATCGGCACCGCCCGGGCATTGGTCGCCGGATCCGGCTGCTCCTGGCCCGCGTGTACCGCGATGGTCTCAAGACGATGGGTCATGCAGTTACCCCCTTAGGGACGTGTTCGCTACTGTCTCCGAACCCTACGGCCCGATGCGGGCTCCAGGGACCCCGTCTCGGCTATGCGGTCGGCGAACGACCCGAACGCGACGAAAGAGGGAGGCTCCGACCCACTGACGTGGGCTGGAGCCTCCCTCCTGTCCGTCGACGGTGACCCGTCGGCTACTCGGTTACCAGAGCCTCTGGTACTCGGCCGCAGCCTGACGCTGCGAGCCCGACACCGCGCCGTTCGGCGCCACCAGGCGGTGATCCAGCGCGTAGCCGTCGACGTTGAAGTAGGCCTCGAAGACCAGCTGACCGGCACCGGTTCCGGCATTGGCCTTCATCCAGTCGTTCATCGCCCTCATGAAGCCCGCAGCGTCGCCGCCGCCACCCGGGGTCTTGCCGTTGGCGGAGTTCGCCCACTCGGTGATGCCGATCGGCTTGCCGACGGCCTGAGCCTGCTTGCGGGCCTTCTCCAGCGCGGCGATGGTCGCCTTGCCGTTCTCCTCCCAGGGCCACGCGTTGTAGATGGTGCAGCCCAGCATGTCGTAGCTGTTGGGGTTGGGAAGCATGTCGTCCTTCACGCCGCGGTTGCAGGCCACCGGCAGCACCAGCACCGACTCGGGGTACTCCTGCTTCCAGATCTTGGCCATGCGCTCCCACCCGGCCTTGAAGTTCGACACGTCGCCGTTGACCGACCACGTCATCCACTCGCCGTTGAATTCGTACATCGGGGAGACGTAGGTGGTGCCCTTGCCGGCGCGCAGCTTCTTCAGATTCTGGGCCGCGGCACGCCACCAGGAGTCGTTGTCGCCGGATGCGAGGGCCTTCCAGCCGCGCCAGCCCTTGTGGCCGTTCTGGTCGATCGGCTTGCCGCTCGCCGTACCCGGGGCGATGGACACCGACATGGGACCGGAGAAGTTGCCCCAGGAGTTCGCCACGCCGGGGTGTACGCCCCAGAAGTCGAGGGTGTTCGGCCAGGTCTGGCCGATCTCGACGGCGGAGCCGCGCCAGTCGGCGAAGTAGCCGGCCGGGTTGGTGTTGCCCTTCTCGGCCGTCGCGACACCGGACAGCCAGCCTTTACCCGAGGGCTTCGTGCTGGGCGGCGTGGTGGGCTGCTCGCTGGGCTTCTGCGTGGTGTCGGTCAGCGGCGGCACGACGATGGGCTCCTCCGTCGGCTTCGGCGCCGGCGCGACCGTAGGGGTCGGCGTAGGCGTCGGAGTCGGCGAAGGGGTGGGCGAAGGGGTGGGGGTCGGCGCCGGCTCGGCAGGCTTGGCCTGCGGAACCACGATCGTGACCTTCGCGGTCCGCTCGTCGTCAAGGTTGCGGACCGTCAGGTCGTAGGTCTCGCCGGGGACCATGTAGTTGAAGACATGCTCGCGGGCGCTGCTCTCGCGGACGGTCTCCCAGTGCCCGGTACCACCTGTGTCCTTGCCGTCGCGGCTGACCAGCCACTGCCCGTCGGTGGCCTCGGACGTCCAGCGCAGCGTGGCGCGGTTGCCGAACAGCGCATCGACGTCCTGGAGGACGGTCGCGCTCAACTTCGCCGCGGCGGGCTTTTCCGCCTCCGGCTTGCCGGCGACGATCTGCACCAGGCCGTCTCCTCCGGAGCTCCGGAGCATCAGGTTGTAGGTCTGCCCGGGAACGAGGTAGTTGAAGGTGTGGGTACGCGCGCTGCCCGGGAGGATGGTCGACCAGGCCCCCGTGCCGCCCGTGTCCTTACCATCGCGCGCAACGATCCATCCGCCGGCAGGGCTGGCCTTGCTGTCCCAGGTGACCGTGGCCTGCAGGCCGTACTGGCTGGTCGCGCGCTGCGTCACCTGCAACGGCACCAGCAGAGCGGAACGATCGGTCGGCAGCGGGTTCACGGCGATATCCATCGGAGCGACGGCCGCTCCCCCGCCGAAGTACGGCGTCGCTGCCGCGACGGATGGCGGCACCGCCATCAGTAGTGATGCTGTCGCGATGGCTATACCGATCGCCTTGCGCTTGAACGGCCCCATGGTGTCCTCCAGGTTCAGGTCTCAGTCGGGTCGTAAAGCACCTGGTGTTCTCTTACAGCGGGGACGAACCCCCTCGGTGTAAGAACTTCACAGGTAACCTTCAGTTTTTGTTCGATTCTTAGCTGCGCCGATCGTAGCAAAGACGAACAGGCCCCGTCCACAGGTGTCCACGAAACGCGGAACTCGCACAGGAACGAAGAAACTCGCCCAGTTACGAAGAAGTAACGAACAAAATACGAACCGACAATGAAACGGCCCCTGGGGAACACACAGAGTCGACTCAGGGCGGGGCCGACTCAGGGCGGAGTCGACTCGGGCCTCAGCCGCCGAGGGACGCGACGTACTTCGACAGCGGGAAGGTCGCCCCGATGCTCCGGGCCGCCTCCGCGTCGAAGAAGGGCGCGTGGTCGGCGCGCAGACCCATCCAGATCACCCATGCGAAGGGGATCAGCACGGCGAGGACGACGCCGCCCGCGTTGTCAAGGCCCAGGCCCGCCTGGACGGCCCGCGCAACCCACACGACCAGCATCACGCTGACGACCAGGACCGCGATGCTCAGCACCCAGGACAGCAGCGAGACGATGGAG
This sequence comes from Arachnia sp., assembly GCA_035326505.1. Lineage (GTDB taxonomy): Bacteria > Actinomycetota > Actinomycetes > Propionibacteriales > Propionibacteriaceae > Arachnia. Next base: position 1,296 of record DAOLFC010000027.1, on the reverse strand, counting down.
CTGCCGGTGTCGCTGAGCACCCCGGAGACCAGGCTCCCGCTGAGCACGATACCCACCCAGATCCAGGGCTTGTCGACGCCGGCGATCTGCAGCATCGCCGCACTGTTCCACAGCGGCACCCAGGCCGCGACAGGGGGCTCGAAGCCGGCGCGTCGCAGGATCTTCATCAGGAAGATCGCGCTGACGATGTAGATCGCCAGGCCGATGATAAGGAAAACGAACAGCATCGCCATCAGTACGGCGAGGAGTTGAGCTAGACCATCCATATCGCAAGCTTAGAGGCCGCGGTGTCCACGCCACGGCGGGCGTATCACCGGCGGGCAGAGGATAATGGCGGCCAGGAGGCACCATGATCACCTTGACCCTCGTGCGCCACGCGAAATCGGACTGGAGTGACGGCCGGCTTGCCGATCACGACCGGCCGCTCAACCCCCGGGGCGCCCGCAACGCCCCGATGATGGCCCGGCGGTGCGCCGACGTGGGCCTTGAGGTCCAGCGCATCCTCTCCAGCACGGCTCTGCGCGCCCGCACCACCGCGGCCGCCTTCGGCACCGAACTCGGCGTTCCCGTCGAACTCGACGAGGGCCTGTATCACGCGTCCGGCCGCCAGCTTCTCGCGAAGGCCATCGGCGCCGCCGTGCCCTCCGTGATGATCGTCGCCCACGACCCCGGACTCTCCGGCCTCGCTTACGACCTTTCCGACGGCCGGATCCCGCACATGCCCACCTGTGCGGTCGCGGTGTTCACCTGGAACCTCGACTTTTGGCGAAACACCATGCCTCCCGCCGACGCGTTCAGCTACGACACGCCGCGCTGACGCAAGGGGCAAGGAGGGCAGGGGCGCCCCTGGGTGTGATCTTCATCGGTCGACCCCCTTCAATCGGAGGTACCCCGAGGAGAAGTGCGCCAAGACTTCGAACGAGTTCGCGCCCGCCTGTTCCCGTGCCCATATGACGACCTCTTCCACGTCGCTGTCCGCGAGCTTCCACTCCTCGGCGTGGGTGCGATCGGTGCTCCAGAAGATCACGACGTAGTAGTCGGCCGCTTCGGGTTCCTGAACGATCCGCCGGGGATCGAAGGACTCCGCTTTCATGCTCGAATGCTAGTGGCCGTGTGTTCGTTCGTTGGCGGTGGGGCAGCCGAGGGGAAAACGACGAAACCCCCTTCTGAGGAGGGGTTCTCGGTGGGCGATGCCAGGTTTGAACTGGCGACCTCTTCCGTGTCAAGGAAGCGCGCTACCACTGCGCCAACCGCCCGAGGTGGAGACGGGATTTGAACCCGTGTACACGGATTTGC
>DAOLFC010000026.1:0-32565 GCA_035326505.1 Arachnia sp. | reverse complement strand
GGTGGTCGTAGCGAGCGGCGTCCTGGTGCGTCAGATGCAAGGCGCAGGAGGAAGTTGCTAGTTTGTCCTCCCGGCGACGAGTGCAACGAAGCAGGTGGCGTGCCAGGGTGTCGCGGAGTAGGCCATTTCCACTTTCGCAACACGCCCTAGGGGAGGAGCGGGTCGACCCAGGCCGCGGGGTCCTGGGTCACCGTGCCGAGTGCCGCGAGGCCCGCACCCCGAGCGGCGCGCAGGGGGGCTTCGTCGACGACGGCGATCTCGATCTCCGAGTACCCCGCCCACAGCACCCGCTCGTTCAGCGCGCGCCGGAGCGGGCCGCGCAGCCAGGGTTCGAGCAGGCCGAGGTGCCCGCCCAGGTTGATCGTCGTCACGTCCAGGAGATTCAGCGCCCCGCCCAGCGCGATCCCGAGCGCTTCGGCCACTCCCTCGGCCACCGCCCGGGCCTGCGCGTCGCCTCGGGCGAGCGCGTCCCGCAGCCGGTCCACGTCGGGCTGGCCCGCGAGCCGGAGCATCGCCCGCGAGCCGGCCACCGTCTCGAGGCAGCCGACGGCGCCGCAGCCGCACCGCTCGCCTCGGGGGTCGACGCAGACGTGGCCGAGTTCGCTGGCCCAGCCGTGGCGGCCGGTGAGGAGGTGCCCGTCGAGGGAGATGGCCGCGCCGATGCCGACCTCGCCGGTGACGTAGAGGAACGACGAGCCGGGCTGTTCCCTCAGGAGGGTGATGGCTGAGCAGTCGATGTCGTTGGCGACCCGCAGCTCCAGGGCGGCGGTCCGGGCGTCCGCGTGCCACAGCTCGGCCGGCGCGCAGCCCTCCCAGGACTCCAGGTTGGGGGCCCGCAGGATGGTTCGGCCGCCGCGGTCGACCAGGCCGGGGAAGGCGAGCTGGGTGCCGGCGAGCCGGCCGCCGGACGGCGCCGCCGAGAGCGCGTCGGCCGCCAGCTCCGCGAGTTGCGCCATCGTCCGGCCGGGGGAGAGCGCGGTGACGTCGAGGTCGCGGCGGGCGACCGACAGCGGTTCGCCGGACAGATCGACCACCGTCGCGACGAGGCGCTCGACGTTGATCTCAAGGCCGATGCCCTGGGTGCTGCCGCGCCGGACGGTGAGGGGCACGGCCGGGCGGCCGCGTGCCCCGGCGACGGCGTCGAGCTCGGCGATCACCTGCCCGGCGATCAGGTCGTCGACGAGGCGGGAGACCGTCGAACGGGTCATGCCGAGCTGTGCGGCGATGTCGGCGCGCGAGAGCCGCCCGTCCTGCCGCAGGATGTGGCCGAGGATCAGGGCGAGGTTCGAGGAGCGCACGGAGGATTGGGTCATCCCGGCGGGGGTGGTCATGGGTCTCCTCTCCACGAGATGAATGAGTCCAGGGGTTTCGGTGGTCGTGGGCGGTCAGGTGGGCGGATGGTGGCTCTGGTGTGGTGCTCGACGCCTGGCTTAGTGCGTGACGCCTGGCATAGTGCAAGCCGCCTGCCGTATACGGCTGGCGCCTTGCACTAACGCTGGCGTCGAGCACTAAGGCTGGCGTCGAGCACTAAGGCTGGCGTCGAACAGCAGGGCTGGCGTCGAGCAGCAGGGTTACGACGACACCCCGACACACGTCCTGGCAGCCATCATGCCCGAGAGCGGGTTGACTTTCCTCCCCGCGCCATTTAAGTTGTAAGAAACAACAAAAGGTGAACGATGTCGTTCGCCGCACGGCATATGTAAAGGAGCAGTGCAGATGCGCAAGCCAACCCCCGAGGACAAGTTCTCCTTCGGCCTGTGGACCGTGGGATGGACGGGCACCGATCCCTTCGGCGGACCGTCGCGCCCGGCCCTCGACCCCTGGGAGTACGCGGACAAGCTGGCCGAGCTGGGCGCGTGGGGGATCACCTTCCACGACAACGACGTGTACCCCTTCGACGCCCCGGAGGCCGTCCGCGCGGCCCGAATCGCGCAGCTGCGCGACGCGGCGGCCAAGGCCGGGCTGACCATCGAGATGGTCACCACCAACACCTTCTCGCACCCGGTGTTCAAGGACGGCGGGCTGACGGCCAACGACCGTTCGGTGCGGCGCTTCGGGCTGCGCAAGGTGCTGAACGCCGTCGACGTCGCCGCCGAGTGCGGCGCGACCACCTTCGTCATGTGGGGCGGCCGCGAAGGCGCCGAGTACGACTCGTCCAAGGATCTGTGGGCCGCGCTGGCGCGCTACAAGGAGGGCCTGGACACCGTCGCGGGCTACATCAAGGAGCAGGGCTACGGCCTGCGCATCGGCCTGGAGCCCAAGCCCAACGAGCCGCGCGGCGACATCTTCCTGCCCACCATCGGCCATGCGCTGGGCCTGATCGCCGACCTCGACCACGGCGACATCGTCGGCCTCAACCCGGAGGTGGGCCACGAGCAGATGGCCAACCTCAACTACACCCACGGCCTGGCGCAGGCGCTGTTCAGCAACAAGCTGTTCCACATCGACCTCAACGGCCAGAAGGGCCTGAAGTACGACCAGGACCTCGCCTTCGGGCACGGCGACCTGCTGAGCGCGTTCTTCACGGTGGATCTGCTGGTCAACGGCTTCCCGTTCTCGCCCGAGGCCACCCGCTACGACGGCCCTGTCCACTTCGACTACAAGCCATCGCGCACCGAAGGCATGCAGGGCATCTGGGACTCCGCCAAGGCCAACATGGAGACCTACCTCATGCTGGCCGACAAGGCCCGCGCCTTCCGGGCGGATGCCGCCGTGCGGGCGCTGCTGGAGGAGAACCTGGTCGATCAGCTGGCGGTGCCCACCCTCGCGCCCGGGGAGTCGCTGGCCGACTTCCGGGCGGCCGACGACGGCTTCGATGCCGACGCCGCTGGGGCGCGGGAGTACCGCTTCGTCGAGCTCTACCAGGCCGCCCTTCGCCATCTTCTGGGATAGGCGCCCGCTCGCCGCTCGGCTCCTCTCTGCGGAGTCCACGGGGCAGAGCCGAGAGGGGTCGGAGCGCGACGGGAAACCGGGTGCTCCGGCCCCGCCCGGCAGTGTACGGTCGTACTGACATCCGGTCCGAGTGACGGCGACCGGGCCTCGTGCGACGAAGGAGTGCCACCGATGACACAAGACGGTCTGCCCACCGGCGCGTTCTCGCCCCGGGTGGAGGCGCTGGTCGCCGCGATGACGACGGAGGAGAAGATCGGGCAGCTGACCCAGCTCTTCTACTTCAAGCTCCCGGCCGACGCCGACCTCACCGCGGCCCCGGAGGACATGGGCGAGCAGCCCCGCATGGTGGAGGAGGAACTCGCCCACGGACGGGTGGGGGCGCTGCTGTTCGTGAAGGATCCCGCCGACGTGAACCGGCTGCAGCGCTCCGCCATCGATGGGAGCCGGCACGGCATTCCGGCGCTGTTCGGCTACGACGTGATCCACGGCTTCCGCACCGTCTTCCCCGTGCCGATCGGGCTGGCCGCGACGTGGGACGAGGAGATCATCGAGGAGGCCCAGGCGGTGGCCGCCCGCGAGGCGCGCGCCGTCGGCATCCACTGGGCGTTCGCGCCGATGGTGGACATCGCCCGGGACCCGCGCTGGGGCCGGATGATCGAGGGCGCCGGCGAGGACCCCCTCCTGGGGTCCGTGGTCGCCGCCGCCCAGGTGCGCGGCTTCCAGGGCGAACGGATCGGGGCGCCGGGCCGCCTGATCGCCGGGCCGAAGCACTTCCTCGGCTACGGAGCCGCGCTCGGCGGCCGCGACTACGACGAGGCCGACCTCTCGGATCAGGAGATCTGGAACGTCTACCTGCCGCCCTTCCGCGCCGCGATCGAGGCGGGCGCGGGCAACGTCATGGCCGCCTACATGGACCTCAACGGCGTTCCCGCGACGGGGAACCGCTGGCTGCTCACCGATGTGCTGCGCGAGGCGCTCGGCTTCGACGGGTTCGTCGTCTCCGACGCCGGCTCGGTGCGGGACCTGTTCACCCACCACTTCGCCGCCGACCTCGCCGACGCCGCCGTGCGCGCCGTCGAGGCCGGCGTCGACATGGAGATGGCCGCCGCCGACGCGGCGTTCTCCCGGCTCGTCGCCGCCGTCGAGGACGGCCGCGTCCCCGTCGACAGGCTGGATCGGAGCGTGCGCCGCATCCTGCGCGCCAAGGAACAGCTCGGTCTGTTCGAGTCGGCGTTCGTCGACGAGGACGAGGCCCGGCGGATCCTCGCCGATCCCGCGCACCGCGTCGTCGCCCGGCGCGCCGCAGGGGAGGCCGCGGTGCTACTGCGCAACGAGAACGCCACCCTTCCGCTGGACGCCGACGGCCTGGGCGCGGTGGCGGTGATCGGTCCGCTGGCCGACTCGCGTCGCGACACCATCGGTCCATGGGTCTTCGACCACGACTCGGCCGAGACGGTCACGATCCTCGACGGCATCCGGACGCGCCTGGGCGGGCGCGCCGGTGTCGTGTTCGAGCGCGGCGTTGCGGAGCCGAAGCGAGGCACGCCGTCGATCTTCGACGTGTGGGGGGATCCGAGCCCCTCCGCGCCCGCCGATTTCGATCCGCAGGCCGCGCTCCGGGCGGCGATCGACGCGGCCGCCTCGGCCGACGTCGCGGTGCTGGTCCTGGGCGAGCAGCAGGACATGATCGGGGAGAACGCGTCCCGCTCCGATCTCTCGCTTCCGGGCGATCAACAGCGGCTCCTCGAGGCGGTCGTGGCGACCGGGACGCCGGTGGTGCTGGTGCTGATGAGCGGCCGGCCGCTGGATCTGCGCTGGGCCGCCGAGCACGTCCCGGCCATCCTCGAGGTCTGGTATCCCGGTTCCCAGGGCGGGGCCGCCGTCGCCGACCTCCTCTTCGGCGTGGCCGCGCCCTCCGGGCGGCTGCCGTTCACCTGGCCGCGCACCGTCGGACAGGTGCCCATCCATCATGCCGTCACCCGCTCGCACGATCCCGGGAATCAGGCGCACCGCTACTGGAACGAGGAGAGCACGCCGCTGTTCCCCTTCGGCCACGGGCTCGGCTACACCACCTTCGCCTACGGCGACCTCCGCGTCAGCGCCTCGTCCGTCGGCCTCGACGAGACGGTCACCGTCGCCGTGGACGTCACCAATACCGGGGAGCGCGACGGGGTGGAGGTCGCCCAGCTGTACCTGCACCAGCGTCACGGCACCTCGTCGCGCCCGCTGCGCCAGCTGAAGGCGTTCCGCCGGGTGCCGATAGCCGCAGGCGCGACGGAGACGGTCACCTTCGCGATCGGACCGGACCAGCGTCGGTACTGGAGCGCGGCCACCCGGGACTGGGTCCTCGACCGCACGACCTTCGACGTCTGGGTCGGTCCTGACGCCACCGCCGGTCTGCACGCCGAGTTCCGGGTGCGCTGACGAGGCAGGTGTCACTTTCTGTGGATACACCAACAGGAACTGACATCTGCCTGTGGAAAGTGGGAAATCGGGCTGCCCGCACGCAATAACGGGACATGATTCCCAAGAAAGTCGTTCATCCGGAGCTCGAGTCCCTCATCCACGCGCAGGACGGGGTGTTCACCTTGCGGCAATGCGAAGGCCTGGGCGGCTCCGTCGAGATGCTGCGGCGGTTGGTGCGCGATGGGCGGTTCCATCGCGTCGCGAATGGCCTCTATTGCACGACCGCCACGCCGAGTTGGTCGGGGTTGGCGTGGGGAGGGCTGCTGCTCGGGTGCCAGTTCGCCGTGCTGGGCGGCAGGGCGGCCGCCCATCTCTACCGGTTCGGCGCACCTCCTGACATCATCGACGTCTGGACACCGGCGCGGACGAGGGTCCCGGGACCGTGGCGGTTCCGGCGCGGAGTGCGGCCAGGTCGCGGGGAGCCTGTTCGGGTTTCTCCGGAAGACGCCGCGCTGGAGGTCGCCGCGGAGCAGGACCCGGACGCGGTGGAGGCGACGCTGCTCGACGCGCTCCGGTCGCGACACGTCGGGGTGAAGCAACTGCGCATTCGGCTGGCCGAGCTTCCGAACCTCCGCCACCGTGTGCTGATCGACGAGATTCTCTCCCTGGGTGCCGAGGGGGTCGAGAGCGTGCTCGAGGCCCACTACTTGCGGCTCGTGGAGAAGGCGCATCGGCTGCCCGCCGGCACTCGTCAGGTCTCCGTGAGCATCGGGACGCGCTCCGACGTCGCCTATCTCGAACTCGGGGTGCTCGTCGAGCTGGACGGACGACTCGGGCATGAAGGTACTGGGGCCTTTCGTGACGCTGATCGTGACAACGCCCACGCCCTCGAGGGCTGGGTGACTCTCAGATTCGGGTGGCGGGACGTCGTGCGCAATCCGTGCAGAGTCGCTCGTCTCGTGGCTGTGGCCCTCCAGCGCCGGGGATGGACTGGGGATATCCGGTCTTGTCGGCGGTGCGGGTGAGGCGCCCCGAGGCAGGTGTCACTTTCTGTGGATAGACCAACAGAAAGTGACACCTGCCTCCGAGCGGACGGCTAGGCGGCTGGGCGGCGGTCGAATCGCCAGACGGTGACCGCGAAAACGGCGGGGATGAGGGCGCAGAGCAGCAGCGCGGTGCGCAGGCCGTAGCCGCCGTCGTCGGGCAGCAGGGCGGCGAGGGGCGCCAGGGGGCCGTGCGCGGCCTCGGCGAGCCCGCCCGCGAGGGCAGGACCCGCGGCACCGCCGGCGTCGCCGGCCAGCGCGAGGATGGCGAACATCGCCGCCCCACCCATCGGGAAGCGGGCGGCGGTGAGGGAGAAGGTGCCTGGCCACAGCAGGGCCACCATGATCCCGCACAGCGCGGAGGCCAGCAGGCTGACGATCGCCACCGGGGAGGTGGCGGCCACGACGTAGCAGGCGGCGGCACCGATGCTGGAGACCAGCAGCATCCGGCGCAGGTCGACGCCGCTGCCCCAGATGCCGTAGGCGAAGCGGCCGATGCCCATCAGGAGCGCGAACAGGCCCGGGCCCAGGAGGTCGCCGAGTTCCTTGCTCACCCCGATGCCCTTCTCGGCGAAGAAGGACGACCACTGCACCATGGTCAGCTCGGCGGCCCCGCCGGTCATCATCAGCACCAGCGCGGCGAGGAAGAGGGGGGTGCCGAAGAGATCGCGCACCGACGTGCGGTCGTCGTCGGGGACGGTCTCGGGCATGGGGACCCGCAGGAATACGACGGTGTTGATCAGCGGGACGATGGCCCACACCAGGGGCAGCCACGCCCAATGCGCGGTGCCGATGATGCTGAGGAGGGCGGTTGTGCCGACCACGACGGCCAGCTGGCCCCAGCAGTAGAAGGAGTGCAGCAGCGCCATGCCCGAGGCCTTCTGGTCGGCCGGCGTGGGGAGGTGCTCGACGATGGGGCTGACCAGGACCTCCAGCAGCCCGCCCCCGATGGCGTAGACGATGACGGCGAGGCACAGCCCCAGGAAGGGCGAGGCCATCGTCGTGGGAAGCACCGCCATGAGGATCAGGCCGGCGGCGGCGAAGACGTGGGCCAGCACGATGGGCACGCGGTAGCCCACCTTGTCGACGAAGAACATCGCCGCGAAGTCGGTGAGGAGCTGCACTCCGAAGTTCAGCGCGGCGATCAGCCCGAGCTGCGCCAGCGGAATGGAGAACTGGGTGTGGAAGACGACGAACAACAGCGGTGCCAGGTTGTTGACGATGGCCTGCACCACGTAGCCGGTGTAGCTGGCGCGCTTGGTGCCGGCGTAGTGCTGCGCGTCGAGTGATGTCGTGGTCATGCGGGTCCTGTGGTCTTCGTGCTGGTGGGTGCGGTGGCGGATGCCTCAGGCCTCACGCGGTGATTCGTCCATTCCGGTGAAGCGACGAGTCGTCGACCTCGGTGGTACGCCGGTCGCGGTGGCCACCCGGCGAGGCAAGGTTCCGACTGGGCCGCGTCCGTCCTGCAGAGCAGCGTATCAGTCCCGCGTACGTTCGTACACACTGGACGATGACGCCGGCCCCGCACGAAGCACCCGCATGACGCTCCTTGAGGAGCGAGGTACGAGCGTCTCGAAAGGGGCGACCGGCAGTCGAACAGCAGTCCTGGGGCAGGTCCCTGCGGAAGGTTGCGCTGGCTCCTTTCGAGGCTCGCTTCGCTCGCACCTCAAGGAGCGTCAAAGGGGCGCGGAGCACCACACTGCGCCCGTCTCGAAGGGCTCCGCAGGGAGCCTGAGGGGTCCCGGTGGCCCGACCGGACGAACCCCGCATCCGCCAACGAGTCAACGCACGGACTACTAACGTGATCTCTGCGGGTGACCTTCCCGTGTTGTCCCGGGGATTGGAGCTCAGGATGTCGTCGTCAACAACTGAGGATGCATGCGTGCGGTATCCGTCGAGAGGGTGCATCTCGTGACGATCGAGGCGATGAGACTCCACGAAGAGGAGCCTGCCGCCACGCGGTGGCGCATGATTGCCGTCGAGACGCTCTGGGCCATGATCCGGGCGCACCGTCGCGAAGACGGACCGCTGATCGTGGCCGTCGATGGGCGAGGGGCCTCCGGCAAGTCCACCCTTGCCGATCGGCTCGCCGCCACCGCGACCGGCTGCACGGTGGTGCATACCGATGACCTGGCCTGGAACGAGCCGCTGTTCGCCTGGTTCCACTTGCTCCGAGACGGCATCCTCGAGCCCGCTCGTCGCCGGCAGCCGGTCTCCTTCGTCCCGCCGGCGTGGCCGCAGCACGGACGGCAAGGGACGATCGAAATCCCCGCGAGCACCGAGGTGCTGATCGTCGAGGGAGTGGGCGCCGCTCATGCCGCGGTGGCGGACCTGCTCGACATGACGGTGTGGATGCAAGCCGATCACATCGAGTCCGAGCGCCGGGGCATCGCGCGCGACCTCGCCAGCGGCGTCAACGGCGACCGCGACGAGACCGTGGCGTTCTGGCATACCTGGTATTCGGCCGAGCGGGCCTACCTCACCGAGGACAGGCCCTGGCGGCGGGCGGATGTCGTCGTCGCCGGCACCCCCGTCCCTTCGCCGCCGCGAGGACTGCTGGTCGTCGCCGACGGCCCGCTGGCGAACTGACTTCCCTGGTCGCCGCGGAGGGTGTCGCGGCACTCAGCGTCGTCGTGGCCGTGTCGCAGGTGGTTGCCGGTGCGAGTTGGTCTCCTTCGGCTTGCTATGTACGATCGTACTCATGTCTGTTGCTGCCCCGCCCGCGCCGTCCACGGCTGATCGTCGTGCCCGAGGCGCGGTTGCCGCGCTGTTCCTCACCAACGGCGCGCTGTTCGCCAACATCATTCCGCGGTACCCGGAGGTCAAGGCGATGCTGGGGCTCAGCAACGCCACCTATGGTCTCGCCATCGCGGCCTTTCCCGTCGGCGCGATCATCGCCGGCCTCGCGGCTGCCGCGATCATCCGCCGTTTCGGTTCCGCCAGGGTCGCCGTTGCCGGCACGATCTTGACCAGCCTCGGCCTGCTCGCCGCCGGACTCGCGCCGTCGGTCCTGCTGTTCGCGGCCGCACTGTTCCTCGGCGGCGCCGCTGACGCCAATACCGACGTCGCCCAGAACGCCCACGGGCTGCGGGTGCAGCGGCGCTACGGCCGCTCCATCATCAACTCCTTCCATGCGGTGTGGTCCATCGGGGCCGTGCTCGGGGGCGTGATGTCGGCGGGGGCGATCGCGCTCGGGCTCTCGTTGGGGGTTCATCTGGCGATCTCCGGCCTCCTGTTCTCGATCGTGTCCTTGACCGCCTTGCGGTTCTGCCTGCCTGGGAGAGACGAGGAAGCCGATGAAGAGGCCATCGCCGACGTTGACGAGATCCGCACCACCGTTCGTGCAGGCGTCACCACGCGCACCATCGCGATCCTCGTCGCGCTGACCGTGATCGCCACCATGGGGGCCGTCGTCGAGGACGCGGGAAGCTCGTGGGCGACGCTGTACCTCGCGTCGCTGGGTGCGCCGGCGGCACTGGCCGCCACGGGCTTCATCGCCCTGGTCGGTGCGCAGTTCGTCGGTCGTCTGCTCGGCGATGGGCTGGTGGACCGCTTCGGGCAGCGCACCGTCGCCCGGGCCGGAGCGCTCATCGCCGCGGCCGGCATGGGGATCGCTCTCGCCTTTCCTACGGTTGCCGGAACCGTTCTCGGCTTCGCCGCCGCGGGCTTCGGTGTCGCCACGCTGGTGCCGGCCGCGATGCACGAGGCCGACGAGCTCCCGGGGCTCCGGCACGGCACCGGCTTGACCGTCGTGTCCTGGCTGATGCGTCTCGGTTTCCTGCTGTCTCCGCCGATCGTCGGCCTGATCGCCGATGCCACCAGCCTGCGGGTCGGTCTGATGGCCATCCCGTTCGCGGGTGTCGTCGTGCTGTTGCTGGCTGGGGTGCTCAGCAACCGGCCGCGAGGAAAGTCCCGCCCGACGGCTTAGGGCGCGTTGCATGCACAAATCTCGCTATTCCGCGAGGCCTTGCTCTATAGCGGCGGCCTCGGCGCATAGCGAGATTTGTGCGCTCACAAGACGTTCAGCGTTCTGAGGGACGCCGCAGAAGTCATAGAGTCGACGGCATGAAGACCATCGGCGTGCTGGGCGGGATGAGCTGGGAGTCCTCGCTGGACTGGTACCGGACGGCGAACGAGCTGGTTCGCGACAGGCTCGGCGGCTACCACTCGGCGCCCATCCTCCTGGACTCGCTCGACTTCGCCGAGATCGAAGCCCTCCAGGCCGTCGGCGACTGGGAGGCCGCCGGACGGATCCTCGCGTCGCACGCCAAGGGGCTGGAGGCGGCCGGCGCGGGACTCGTGGTGCTCTGCACAAACACGATGCATCTGGTGGCCGACCAGATCGTCGAGGCGATCAGCATCCCGTTCATCCACATCGGCGACACGACGGCGGAGGCGATCACCTCTGCCGGGCTGTCGACGGTGGGGTTGCTGGGAACGGCCTTCACCATGGAGCAGGCGTTCTACCGCGATCGGCTCGCCCTCCATGGCATCACGACCCTGATCCCCGACGCCGACGACCGCACGACGGTGCATCGAGTGATCTACGACGAGCTCGTGCGGGGCGTCGTCAGCGAAGAGTCGCGACAGGCGTACAGGAAGATCATCGGCCGCCTCGTCGAAGCGGGGGCGGAAGGAATCGTCCTGGGTTGCACCGAGATCGAACTGCTCATCACGCAGTCCGACGCGCCCGTGCCCGTGTTCCCCACCACCGCTTTGCATGTCGCCGCGGCACTGGCCGCGGCGGAGGAGTAGTCATCCGCCGCGAGGGTCGAGCGGCCGGGGCGATCGCGCAGCCAGGTCAACCGCAGCGCGCCTGCCGGGTCTCTTCCAGCCAGACCGCGATCCGCGTTGCCGCCTCGTCGGGCGAGAGCCGGGTGTTCTCGAGAACCAGGTGCGGGTGGCTGGCGAGCAGCTCGTCGGCGATGCTGGGATGTTCGGACGACATGAGGTGCTGCTCCATCGAGCGCACGTTGTCGTCCGACCAGGTCAGGTCGCGTTTCGAGCGTTTGTCGGCCAGCCGCTCCGGGGTGTGGTTGCGGGCCAGCCGGGTGTCGAGGCCGGCGCGCAGCTCGACGAAAGCCACGTCGCCGTCGAAGATCTCGAGGTAGCTCTTGGTGAGCGCGAGGTCGTCATCGAGTTCCAGGCCCCAGACGAAGGTGAAGAGGAGGTCGATCCCGCCGGCTGCTGCCTCCTCAAGCACCTGACGACGAAACGCGTCGTTGAGTCGGTGGAACTGGGGCGAACCGTGTCCGAAGGTCTCCGCGAGCGGCTCGATCGTCATGTGGTTGTGGAATAGACGGAAGTCGGTGCGGGCGCAGACGGCTCGGCCGACCGTCATCTTTCCGACGGCGGGAGGCCCGAAGAGCATCAGCAACACGAGGCACACACTATCCATTCCCAGCGCCAGGGCCTTGGCTGTGAGCTCCCGCAGGGGCGTTCGGCCGGGTGTGTCAACGGGTGCTGGCCGGCAGCCTGGAGCGACCGGCCACGGGCCTAGGCTGAGGCCATGAACGAGACGCCTGGGATTCGCGGTATCCACCACGTGACGCTTTCGGTGACGGAGCTGGACGGCACCATCGATTGGTTCCACGAGGTCCTCGGTTTCGAACTCCTCACTCGCGTCACCCACAACGGGCTCGACAAGGCGCTGTGCCGGCTGGGTTCCACGATCGTGACCTTCGTCGACCACGGCGAGACCCGCATCGAGGGTCCGTTCGACGAGCACCGCGTCGGGCTGGACCATCTGAGTTTCGCGGTCGACGCCACCGCGGTCGAGGCCTGGGGGCGACGACTCGACGAGCTGGGCGTGACCCGCTCCGAGATCGTCGACGGCCTCAACGGCCGCGTCCTCTCCTTCCGCGGCCCGGAGAATATCGCGCTGGAGTTCTACACCCTGCCTGTGTAGCCGACGCCCCCAGCAGCTTTACTCGGCCTCGGTCCCGCGCCCGTCCTGGTCGAGGTCTACCTGGCCGGAAAACCGGCGATAACTCGACCATAGGACCATCTCGGGCAGCGCGCGAGGAGCAATCACACCGGTGTAACTTGTGCACACTGGTGGAAAAACCTGTGTATAACCGTTGTCGTGGCGGGTGGCCCCGCGCCTCAGGAGTCGGTGACGATGTCTGCGCCGGTCGTGCGGGAGGCGGCGCCCAGGCCGCCGCCGTCGATCAGAGTCGTGAAGCCCAACTGCGTCATCTGCGAGATGGCCTGGGCCGAGCGGTTGCCGGACCGGCAGTAGACGACGTAGCTGCCGTCGGTCGGGAGTTCGGAGAGCTGGGCGGTGAAGTCCGGCGACTGGATGTCGATGTTGATCGCATCCTGGAGGTGACCGTCCGCGAACTCCTGGGGCGTGCGCACGTCGATCAGGACGGTGCCCTCGGGGAGTTCCGTGGGCTCGGAGCCGCACCCCGCCATCCCCAAGGTGAGCCCCAATGCCATCGCCAACACCGCTAACTGCCTGAAGATCCTCGACATGCTGCCTCCTTCGTCGAGAAGAGCATACCCCGCCCGGTATGGGTTCCGGCTCTGGGGGCGGCGCGGAAAGAAACGTCAGACCCCCATGGGAGGCTCGCTCCATGATCGTCTCTCGCGCACGTACCGGTCTGGATGGCGTTCTGCGGGCATGCCGCCGCGCATCCGGTGGTGTATCCTTGACATCATCACGACCGGTTCCGCCCCTCCGGGGGTCCAGGGCCGGTCTTCGTTTTGCGTCTCGGGTGGGGGAGGGGCGCGGCGATGCTCACCGTCTCGGCCGCTGAGGAGACTCTGGGCAAGCAGTTCAAGACCTACGAGGAACAGATCGAACTGCTGCGAAAGCGGGGCATGATCGTCGACGATGCCGCGTGGGTGACCAGCCTCCTCCAACGGGTTAGCTACTACCGCCTCAGCGGATATTGGTATCCCTTCCGTGCGCGCAAAGCCCGCGGCGGGCGCGCGGACGCCTTCCTCGAAGGCACCACCCTGCGCGACGTCGCCGCCGTCTACGACTTCGACTCCAGGCTCCGCGCCGCCACCCTCGCGGTGCTGGCGCCCATCGAGCTGAGCGTGCGGGCGCAGTTGGGTCACGAGCTGGGCAGGATCGACCCGTTCGCGCACCTGCGACCCGACCTCCTCGGCCCCACCGCGCGCCAGCCCCGCACCGTCCGCCCCTCCGAGTGCTACCGCAAGTGGAAGTCGCGCTATGAGCGCGAACTCGTTCACTCCCACGAGGACTTCGTGCTCCACCATCGCCAGAAGTACGGCGGGAGGCTGCCGGTGTGGGCGGCCGTCGAGGTTCTCGACTGGGGGAATCTCACCCACCTGTACAACATGGCGCCGGCCTCCGCACGCGACGTCGTCGCGGCCCGGGTGACGCTGACGGCGGCCCAGCTGGGATCGTGGTTGAAGTGCCTCAACATCGTGCGCAACTACGCCGCTCATCATGGCCGCATGT
This sequence comes from Arachnia sp., assembly GCA_035326505.1. Lineage (GTDB taxonomy): Bacteria > Actinomycetota > Actinomycetes > Propionibacteriales > Propionibacteriaceae > Arachnia. The sequence goes on along the minus strand of DAOLFC010000026.1, from coordinate 18,789 downwards.
TCAACCGGGTCTACACCCTCACCCCGCGCCTACCCAGGGCGAACACCCACCCGGAACTCGCCGTCCTCGGAGCGTCCATGAACCGGGCCTTCGGACAGCTCACGCTGATCCAGTACCTGCTGGACGCGCTGCAGGTCGGCGACCCTCACCTGTTGCCAGGAGTGCTGCGGACCTACCCGACGGTGCCCGTCCTTCCCCTCTCGCATCTCGGCGCCCCGGATGACTGGGACGACCACCCGCTGTGGAGCGCGGCTCGTCGATGAGCGGCTGTGGGGTGGCCTCCGCCGAGGCGGTCCGGGCGGCGGTCAGAATCCCAGCGCTCGCGCCCCCGCCGTGGCCAGGGCCCCCACGAGCACCACGACGAGGAACGGGGCGCGCAGGAGCAACGCGATCGCCGCCGCCACGAAGGCCGCGACGCGCGCGTCGAAGACCAGGGCCGTGCCGGAGACGAAGGTGTTGACGGCGACCAGCGACGCCAGCAGGCCGACGGTCATGCCCGCCGCCGTGCGCTGCACGCGCGGCTGCTCCAGCCATGCGTGCGGAAGGAGGTAGCCGACGAGCTTCGTCGCGAAGGCGATGGCGCAGGCGATGAGGATCCAGGTCCAGGTGCTCATCGAGGGTTCCCCTTTCGGTGTTTCTCGCCCTCCGAGACGATTCGCCCCGCCGGACTTCGTCCGGTCGGCGAATCCCTCAGGGACCGGTGGTGGGGTCGCGCACTTCGGGAACGGGGCTGGAGCCAGGTCATGACGGCGGCGACCCCCGCGGCGGCGACGATCGGGATGCCGGGCGGGGCGAAGGGGACCATCAGCACGGTGGCCACTGCGGAAACTGCCGCGATCGCCAGCGGCTCGCGTCCCTTCAGGCGCGGCCACAGCAACCCGAGGAAGGCGGCGACGGCGGCCCCGTCGAGACCCCAGGCGCGGGTATCGCCGACGGCCTGGCCCAGGAGTGCGCCGACGATGGTGAAGATGTTCCAGAACGCGTACACCGCGATGCCGGCGGCCCAGAACCCGCGCCGGGCCTCGTCGTGGGTGTCCTGCGCCGACGCGGTGGCCACGGACTCGTCGATGGTCAGCTGCGCCTGCGCGAGCCGCCGCCAGCCCCGGGGGCGCAGCAGGGCGTTCATCGGGACCCCGTAGATGGCGTTGCGGATGCCCAGCAGCGACGCGGCGGCCGTGGCGGAGACGCCGGTGCCCCCGCCGGCGAGCACCCCGACGTAGGCGAACTGCGAGCCGCCGGTGAACATGAGCAGCGACAGCGCCGCCGTCTGGGCGACGCTCAACCCCGCGGCGACGGCCAGCGCCCCGAAGGAGATCGCGTACAGCCCCGTCGCCACGCCGATGGACAGCCCCATGCGGACGGCCGGCGTCAGGCGCTCCGCCCCTTTGACGAGGCGAGTGGTTCGGTGGGTCACGGCTCCAGGCCCTCCGCGTCGTCGCCATTTCCTGCCGGTTCGCGGCCTCTGGCGGGGTGAGTGGTTCGGCGGGTCACAGCTCGGGGGCCTCCCCGGGCTCGGCGGGCGCCCAGAGCGGGGGCTTCGCGATGCCCGGATCCGCGTGGGAGGCCTGGCGGCTCACGGCGCGAGGTCCTCCTCAGGGCCCGCCAGCGGCACCCGGAACACGAACTTCGCGCCGCCTCCCGGATTGTTGCCCGCCTTGACCGAACCCCCGTGGGCCTCCGCGGTATGCGCGACGATGGCCAGGCCCAGGCCGGTGCCGGGGGTGTTGCGCGCCCGGTCGGAGCGATAGAAGCGATCGAAGATATGCGGAAGATCCTCCTCCGCGATGCCGGGACCATGATCGACGATGGTGACCGCGCCGTCGTACAGGGTCACCTCGATCGTGCCGTCGGGGGGCGAGAACTTCACTGCGTTGTCCAGCAGGTTGGTCAGCGCCCGCTCCAGCGTGGAGGCGTCGCCCAGCACGGGAGCCTGGTCGATCTGGAGGTCGAAGACGATGCCGGGGCCGCGCCGCTGCGCCCTGGCGACGGCGGCCTCCAGCACCTCGGCGAGGTCGAGCGGTTCGTGAGGGCGGCGGAGGTGATCGTCGCGGGTGAGGGCGACGAGGTCGCCGACGAGAGCGGTGAACTCGCCCAGCTGGGCGGCGACGTCGGTGAGGATCTCTCCCCGAGCCCCCTCGGGCAGCATTCCCGACTTGTCGTCGGCCACCAGCAACTCGACGTTGGTCCGCATCGACGTGAGGGGGGTGCGCAGCTCGTGGCCGGCGTCGGCGATCAGCTGCCGCTGCTGCTCGCGCGACTGCTGCAGCGAGCGCAGCATGGTGTTGAACGACTGGGTGAGCTCGCCCAGCTCGTCGCGGCCGTAGATCCGGATGGGGTTGAGCTGGTCGGTGGTGGTGACCTCTTTCAGGGCCGTCGAGAGCCGGCGCAGCGGGGTGAGCGCGGTGCGCGCCACCGTCAGCGCGGCGACGGTGGCCGCCAGGATGCCCAGGGCGCCGGCGATGATGATGGCCAACTGCAGCGACCCGAGCGTGCGCTGGGTCGCCGCCATCGGGCGCCCGTACATCACCGAATAGTTCACCTCGCTCACGCTCATCGGCACCGAGACCACCCGGAACGGCTCGCCGTTGCTGGCCACCGCCGTGCGCACGGACGTGCTCGACTGCAAGCGCGCGATCGCCACCTCCTCGGCGCTGACGGCCAGCTTGATCGACTGCCCGGGCGCAGGCTTGTCGGCGCCGTCGGCGCTCACCAGCGACAGCACCGCACTGCCAGACCCCAGGGCCTCGGGTGTGAGGCCGCCGAGGTTCGTGATGTCGCTGGAGATGGTGGCCGCGGCCTGCCGTGCGGTGCGCACCAGGTCCTGATCGAGCTGGTCCAGCAGGGACCAGCGCGTGATGAGAAAACCGGACACGCCGACGAACACCACGGAAACAGCGACGCTGAGCGCCGTCAGCAAGGCCATCCGCCACTGCAGCGACTGCCCAGAGACCAGCCGGCCGATCGCGCGTCGGATCCGGATCCAGGCGCTACCGATCACGGGGGCGTTTCACGCAGGACGTAGCCGACGCCGCGGACGGTGTGGATGAGCCGGGGGCGGTTTCCTGCCTCCGTCTTGCGACGCAGGTAGCCGATGTAGACCTCGAGCGAGTTGGCGGTGGTGGGGAACTCGACGCCCCACACCTCGTTGAGCAGGGTGTTGCGCTCGAGGACCTTGCGCGGGTTCTCCATGAACACCTGCAGCAGCGCGAACTCGGTGCGGGTCAGCGAGATGTGCTGCCCCCCGCGGGTGACCTCGCGGTGCTGGGTGTCCAGGGTCATGTCCTGGAAGGTGAGGACCCGCGACTCCGATTCCGACTCCGTGGCCGGCTTCGCGCGCCGGGTAAGAGCGCGCAGTCGCGCCAGCAGCTCGTCGAGCGCGAACGGCTTGACCATGTAGTCGTCGGCCCCGGCGTCCAGGCCGTCGACGCGATCGCCGACGGCGTCGCGCGCGGTGAGGATGAGGATGGGCACGTCGTTGCCGCTGTCGCGCAGCATCCGCGTGGTCTCCAGCCCGTCGAGACGCGGCATCATCACGTCCATGATCACCGCGTCGGGGGTATAGCCGGCGAGCTTCGCGAGGGCCTCGATGCCGTCGTTGGCCGTCACCACATCGTCGCCAGAATACTTGAGCGACCGGGCGAGGGAGTCGCGTACGGCCTGATCGTCGTCGACCACCAAGATCTGCATGAGGGTCATCGTACCCGGCCCCGCCGACAGGCCGTCTTCGCCCTGGGGGCGGCGGACACGGAAACATAGCTGGCTGGAGCGACAGGTGCGTGTAATACGTACGCGCCTGTCGCTCCAGCCAGAGGTGTTGGGTTGTCGGTGCGCAAGGCCGAGGGGGCCGGGGTCGATAAGGTGTCGGGATGAACACCCTGGTTTTCGTGTGCCACGGCAACATCTGCAGGTCCCCGATGGCGGAGCGGGTCGCGCGCCGCAGGGCCGCCGAGCGGGGGCTGGAGCTGGAGATCGTCAGCTTCGGCGTCTCGAACGAGGAGGAGGGCAACCCCATCGACCGGCGCGCCGCCCGGGTGCTCAGCGCCGCCGGCTACGACGCGTCGACGCACCGTGCCCGGCGCATCACCCGCGACGACATCGAGGCCGCCGACCTCGTCGTCGCCGCCGAGCCGCACCACGTCGCGAGGCTGCGACGGCTGGCCCCCGACGCCGAGAACCTCGCCCTCCTGAACGACTTCAATCCCGCGCTGCCGAAGGGCACCCCTCTGGACGACCCCTGGTACGGCCCCGAGGCCGGGTTCCTGGACACGCTGGCCGATATCGAGGCCGCGATGGATGCCATCCTCGACGAGGCGACGGCGCGCTGACCGGAAGACGCCGGCGCCCGCGGCCGTCGGCGCGGCACCCGATAAACTGACGCCCTGCCGACGAGGAAAGGGCCGTCCATGAGCCTGCAAGGCCGCAGTTTTCTGAAGGAACTCGACTTCACCCCCGACGAGTGGCGCTCGCTCCTGGAGCTGTCCGCCGAGCTGAAGCGGGAACGCGCGGAGGGCAGGGAGCGGCTGCGGCTCGCCGGCAAGAACGTCGCTCTCCTGTTCGAGAAGACCTCGACCCGCACCCGCTGCGCGTTCGAAGTGGCGATGTTGGAACAGGGCGGGAACACCACCTACCTCGACCCGTCGGGCTCGCAGATCGGGCACAAGGAGTCGGCCGCCGATACCGCGCGCGTGCTGGGCCGCTGGTATCACGGCATCGAGTTCCGCGGTGCCGCGCAGGCCACCGTCGAGACCCTCGCCGAGCACGCCGGGGTTCCCGTCTACAACGGCCTCACCGACGACTGGCACCCCACCCAGATGCTCGCCGACCAGCTCACCATGATCGAGCACAGCGGCAAGCCGATCGAGCAGATCGCCTTCGCCTTCCTGGGCGACGCGCGCAACAACGTCGGAAACTCGCTGCTGATCTCCGGTGCGCTGATGGGAATGGACGTGCGGATGGTGGCGCCGGCGGCACAGCAGAACGCCCCGGAGGTCGTCGCCGAGGCCGAGCGGCTGGCCGCCCGGACCGGCGCGAGGATCACCATCACCGACGACGTGACCGCGGGCGTGGCCGGCGTCGACTTCGTCTACACCGACGTGTGGGTCTCGCTCGGTGAGCCCAAGGAGGTGTGGGCCGAGCGGATCGCGCTGCTGCGCGACTACCAGGTCAACGCCGAGCTGCTGGCCAGGACGGGCAACCCGGACGTGAAGTTCCTGCACTGCCTGCCCGCCTTCCACGACCTGGAGACCGGGGTCGGCCGGAGCCTGTTCGAGGAGTTCGGGCTGAACGGCGTCGAGGTGACCGACGAGGTGTTCGAGTCGCCGGCCAGCATCGTCTTCGACCAGGCCGAGAACCGGATGCACACCATCAAGGCGGTTCTGGTCGCCACCCTCGCCGGGTAAGGCGCCCCTCGCCGGGTAAGGCGCCACCCTCGCCGGGTAAGACCTGCCGCTGGAAGGTCCACCCCTGACCGACTCGCTGTGACGGACCCCACCCCTGACGGGCCCGTCCGACGGATAAGTGCGGTCAGAAGTGGATTCTGCGAAATCAGGCCCCGTCGGGAGCCACTGGCCGCACTTATCCGTCGGATTCCCTCTTAGCCAAGCTGGTTGTGAGTCGGTGAGGAGTGAAACGGGAATGACGGTCAGGGCTGGGATGATGGCGATGGAAACCGACGGGAAAGTGCGGCCAGTCGCCTTTCGCAACGGCCTTTTTCGCAGAATCCGTTTCTGACCGCACTTATCCGTCAGGGAGAGGCGCGGTCAGGAACCGGCGAGGGGGAGGCGCACGGTGAACACGGTCTCGCCGGGGCGCGAGGCGACCTCCGTCGAGCCGCCGAAGGAGCGCACCACCGCCTCGACGATCGCCAAGCCCAGGCCCGTGGAGTGCGCCGAGGAGTGAGCTCGGGAGGAGTCGGCTCGGGTGAAGCGCTCGAACACCCGGGGCAGGACGTCGGCGGGGACGCCGGGGCCGTCGTCGCGCACCCGGATCACGCAGTGACCGTCCACCGCGGTGACGGAGGTGGTCACCGTGGTCCCGGCGGGGGTGTGGACGCGGGCGTTGGACAGCAGGTTCACCAGCACCTGGTGCAGCCGGTCGGCGTCGGCCAGCACCGTGATCGCCGCCTCGGGCAGTTCGAGCTGCCAGCGGTGGTCCTGGTCGGCGGCCCGGGCGTCGCTCACCGAGTTCAGCGCCACCTCGACGACATCGACAGGCTTGAGCTCGACGGGGGCATCCGCATCCAGCCGGGCCAGCAGCAGGAGGTCTCCGACGAGCTTGGTCATCCGCTTCGACTCGGCGCTGATCCGGCCCAGCGCGAAGGCGGTATCCGTGCTGACGGTCTCCGGGGAGCGTTCGGCCAGCTCGGAGTAGCCGCGGATCGCGGCCAGCGGGTTGCGCAGCTCGTGCGAGGCGTCCGCGACGAACCGCCGCAGCTTCTGCTCCGACGCCTCCCGCGCCACCAGGCCGCTCTCGACGTTGTTGAGCATGTGGTTGAACGCCTCACCCAGGCGGGCCACCTCGTTGTCGGGCGGAAGCATGGAGACGTCCACCCGGGTGGTCAGCGCCACCTCGCCCTGGTCCAGCGGCATCTCGGATACCTCCGAGGCGGCCTCGGACAACGCCTTCAACGGCCGGGTCGAGGAGTCGATCAGAGCACGCGTGATCAGGGAGGTGACGGCGATCGCCACCATGCTGATCAGCGCGGCCGCCAGCGCGATCCGGCGGAGATCGTCGTTGACCCGCCACAGCGGGATCCCCACGGCGATCAGTTGTGCGCCGTCCATCCCCGCCTGCACGCGGTAGTCGCCCAGCCCCGTGAGCCGGACGGTGTGGAACCGGCGGTCGACGGGCACTTGCAGCAGCTCCTCCGCGGCGGCCTCCGGGATCGTGCTCACCTTCCCGCCGCGCACGATCGTCGCCAGCGCCGGATCGACGGGCGACTTGCGGATCAGCATGACGGTCGCCCCCGGGATGCCGACGCCGGCGGGGGTGGGCTCCCGGATGGCGCTGCTCAGCTGTTGCCGGACGGAGGCCAGTTCCTGATCGAGGGAGAACATCATCAGCGAGCGGGCCGTGAGCACCGTGATCGACGACAGCAGGATCGCCATCGCGGCGACGGCGATGGTTACGCGCCGCTGCAGCTGCCGGGCCAGCGTGTGGCCGCGCCGGGCCCGGGGGGCGCTCACGAGCCGGCCGGCTTCAGCACGTAGCCCGCGCCGCGCATGGTGTGAATCATGGGCTCGCGGTTGGCGTCGATCTTCTTGCGCAGATAGGAGATGTAGAGCTCGACGACGTTGGCCTGGCCGCCAAAATCGTAGTTCCACACCCGGTCGAGGATCTGCGCCTTCGACAGCACCCGGCGGGGGTTGCGCATGAGATAGCGCAGCAGCTCGAACTCGGTGGCGGTCAGGGCGATCGGCTCCCCGGCCCTGGTCACCTCGCGCGACTCCTCGTCGAGGATCAGGTCGCCGACGATGAGCTGGGTGTCGCTGCGCACCGTGGTGGCGCCGGAGCGACGCAGCAGGCCCCGCAGCCGCGCGATCACCTCCTCCAGGCTGAACGGCTTGGTGACGTAGTCGTCGCCGCCGGCGGTGAGGCCCTGGATGCGGTCGCGCACGCCGTCCTTCGCGGTGAGGAAGACGACGGGCACGTCGGGCTGCTCGGCGCGGATGCGGCGCATCACCTCGAGCCCGTCGAAGTCGGGCAGCATCATGTCGAGCACGAGCGCATCGGGCTTCACCTCACGGGCGATGCGCACCGCCGAGGTGCCGTCCTGTGCGGTGGAGACCTCCCAGCCCTCGTAGCGCATCGCCATGGAGAGCAACTCGATGAGGCTGGGCTCGTCGTCGACGGTGAGCACCCGGATGGGGGTGCCGTCGGGGCGCTGGAGGGGTTCGGCTACGGGGGGCATGCCCCCACTCTGGCACCTGAAACTGTGAATCGCTTGTGAAATCAGTGCGACGGTGAATCAGTGCGACTTTTTCTTCGGCTTCGGGACCTCCACCTCGTCCATGTCGTCCTCGGGGTCGACCACGACGGGCAGGCCCCGCATCAGGGAGCCCGAGATGTGCTCGCCGAGCTGCTCGATGGCCAGGCGGCCGACGAGCTGCTGGTTGGTGACGACCCGCTCGCGGCGGGCGTTGGAGACGAAGGTGATGAACCACGAGATCAGGGTGGTGATCCGCTGCTTGAACCCGGCGATGTAGAGCAGGTGCAGCAGCAGCCAGCTCACCCAGGCGAAGAAGCCGGTGTATTCGACCTTGCCCACCTTGACGACGGCCGAGAACTTGGCGATGGTGGCCATCGAGCCCTTGTCGAAGTAGCTGAAGGCGCCGGGCTCGGCGGTGTTCTCGAGGCGGGCCTTGATCGTCTTGGCCGCGTGCTTGGCGCCCTGGATCGCGCCCTGTGCGACGCCGGGCACGCCGGGCACGAAGGCCAGGTCGCCGATCACGAACACCTCGGGGTGGCCGGGCAGGGTCAGGTCCTCGTTCACGACGACGCGGCCCGCGCGGTCGAGTTCCGCCCCCGACTGCTCGGCGAGCGTTTTGCCCAGCTCGTTGCCCTGCACGCCCGCGGCCCACACCTTGCAGACCGAGGAGATGTGCTGGATGCTGCCGTCCTTGTGCTTGACGTCGACGCCGCGGTCGTCGATGTTGGTGACGATGGCGTTGAGGATCACCTCGACGCCCATCTTCTCCAGCTTGGCCTGCGTCGCCTTGCCCAGGTTGGCCCCGAAGGGCGGCAGCACCTGCGGGGCGCCGTCGACCAGGATCACCCGCGCGGTGGAGGGGTCGAAGTTGCGGAACTCGCGCTCCAGGGTGCTGGAGGCGAGCTCGCGGATCTGGCCGGCCAGCTCGACGCCGGTGGGGCCGGCGCCGACCACCACGAAGGTCAGCAGGGCGTCGCGGTAGGCGCCGGGCTTGGTGAACTCGGCGATCTCGAAGGCCTTGAAGATGCGGGCGCGCAGCTCGAGGGCGTCGTCGATGTTCTTCATGCCGGGCGCGAAGGTGGCGAACTGGTCGTTGCCGAAGTAGGACTGCCCGGCCCCGGCGGCGACGATCAGCGAGTCGTAGGGGGTCTCGTGGTAGGCGTCGTGGAAGCGCCACTGCACCACGCGGTTGGTGAGGTCGATCTCCTCCACCTTGCCCAGGAGGACCTCCGCGTTCTGCTGCCGGCGCAGGATCTCGCGCGTGGCCGGGGCGATGTCGCCCTCGCTCAGGACGCCGGTCGCCACCTGGTACAGCAGGGGCTGGAACAGGTGGTGCGTGGTGCGCGCGATGATCGTGACATCCGTGTCGGCCCGCGCCAGCGCCTTCGCGCTGAACAGACCGCCGAAGCCGGAACCGACGATTACGGTACGGTGACGTTGCATAAGGGGCAGCCTAATGCCCGGTCGCGGCCATTCACCAGGCCTGATTCGCGTCCTGTATTAAACCCGTGTGAAACCGGTCGTCGCGGGCCCGCTCGGGTAGCCTGTGCCGGGGCGTCGCCGGGCATCGGGCCCGGCGATCCGGTCGCGCCGGAGGGAGGTCGTCATGGCCCTATCCGACGCGCACCTCCCCCGCGGCGACGCCGCCGGCCCGCGCTGGCCGTGGATGGTCGCCGGGCTGTGGGCGGTGCTGGTCGTGATGCTCGCCCAGATGCTCGACGCGAACGGTCTGCTGGAGCGCGGGGCGACGTGGTGGCGACCCCTCGTGACCCTTCCCGCCTACGCGCTGCTGATGTTCAGCTGGTGGCGGCTGGCCCCGCCGGCCCGCGCACCCGGAGACACGGGAGGGTGGGGGCGCGCGTCGCTGCCGGCCGTCGTGTGGGGCCTGCCGATGCTGTTCGCCCTGCCGATGCACAGCCGCGACCTCTACTCCTACGCGGCTCAGGGCTGGCTGCTCACCCACGGCCTCGACCCCTACGCCGTGGCCTCCGGGGAGGCCGGGCAGCCGGGGCTGCTCGTCGGCATGCACTGGTACGACACCACCTCGGTCTACCCGGCTCCGGCCGTGTGGAGCTTCGGCGCCACGTCGGCGCTGTTCGACGATCGGGTCTTCTGGGCGGCGGCCGGGATGCGGCTGCAGGGTGTGCTGGCCCTGCTGCTGCTCGGCTGGTGCCTGGTGCGCTTGGCCCGGCGGTGCGGGATCGACGAGCGGCTGGCGCTCTGGGCGGGCGTGGCGAACCCGGTGGTGCTGGTGCAGTGGATCGGCGGCGGGCATAACGACTCGGCGATGGTGGCGCTGCTGGCGCTCGCCTTCGTCGTCGCGACGTCGCGGGCCGCGGAGCGCTGGTGGGGCATCGTGGCCGCCGCGGCCGTGCTGGGTGCGGCGATGGGCGTCAAACAGTCGGCGGCGCTGGCGGGCCTGGGCCTGGTGGCGCTCACCTGGCAGACGCTGAGGGGGGCGGACCGACGGGGCTGGGGTCGCCTGGCGGCGGTGGCCGTCGTGCAGGGTGCGGTCGCGGTTGCGGTGTTCGTCCTGCTGTCGCTGGCCACGGGCCTCGGGTTCGGCTGGAGGGCGCCGACGGCCGGCAACCCGATCTCCGCGACGAGCAACGCGCCGCTGTCCTGGGTGGCGTCGTTCGGGCGGCACCGCGAGCTGGCCGACCCGGCGACGGTGAACGCCGTCGTGACCGGCGTCGCGCTGGGGCTGATCGTGGTCGCCCTGGTGCTGCTGTTCGTGCGCTTCGGCCCGCGCGCGGAGGAGGCCGGCAACCCCTGGGCGTTCGTCGTTCTGTCCCTGTTGGCGTTCGGCGTGCTGGGCCCGGCCTTTCAGCCCTGGTATCTCACCTGGGCGATCCCGTTCTATCTGTTCTGCCGGTTCTCGCCGTCCTGGGATCGCGTCGCGCTGCTGGTGCTGATCGCCTTCGCCCTGCTGCCGGTGCTGCAGGACCTGCTCCCGCCCTATCTCTCGATGGGCCTGGTGGCGCTCCCGCTCGTGCCGCTCGGGCGGCGGTGGCATCGTCGAGGGTTCACCCCGTGGGAGTGACCGGTGGGGGACCGCGGTCTGATTCCGCATGGTCCGATCTGCGCCTAGGTTGGCGGGCATGACGACGTTGGCGTGGGGAGTCCGGCCCGAGGAATGGGCCATCGAGGCCCAGGGCATGGTGAAGCGCTACGGCCGCAGGCGGGTGCTCGACGGGCTCGATCTGCGGGTGCCCTACGGCGGCGTCCACGGCCTGCTCGGCCCCAACGGCTCGGGCAAGACCACCTCGATCCGGATGCTTCTGGGCCTGATCAAGGGCCGGGGCGAGATGCGCCTGCTGGGGCATCCCGTGCCCGCCGGGCTCGACGAGGTCATCCCGCGGGTGGGGGCCATCGTCGAGTCGCCGCGCTTCATGCCGAACATCTCGGCCTGGCACAACCTGGAGATCCTGGCCCTGTCCATCGGCGCGCCCGCGCGACGGGTCACGGAGGTGCTGCTGGAGGTGGGGCTCATCGAGGCGGCCGACCGACCCTTCAAGTCCTACTCGCTGGGCATGAAGCAGCGCCTGGCCATCGCCGCGACGCTGCTCAAGCGCCCCGACCTGCTGATCTTCGACGAGCCCACCAACGGCCTCGACCCGGCGGGCATCCACGAGATCCGCTCCACCATGCGCGCCCTCTCGGACGCCGGCCGCACGGTGCTGGTATCCAGCCATCTGCTGTCCGAGATCGAGCAGGTGGCCGACTCGGTGACGATCATCTCCCGCGGCCGCGTCGTCGCGGAGGGCTGGATGGAGGCCTTCCTCGCCGACGCCGCCCCGCACGTCTACGTCGAGGTGGAGCCTCGGCTGCGCGCGGCCGAGGTGCTGCGCGTGGCGGGCTTCGTCGTCGAACCGGCCTGCGACGGGCTCGCCGTGCGCGGGGGCGAGGGGGTTCCGCTCGACGCGCCGAGGATCGCGCGCTGCCTGGGCGAGGCCGGGCTGTGGCCGTCGCAGCTGGTCGGTCAGCGGCGCAGCCTGGAACAGGTGTTCCTCGACCTCACCCGAGGCGAGCATCCGATGGGCGGCGAGGCGGCATGACCCTCGTCCACGCGCTGCGGGCCGAGGCCAAGCGGATGCTGGTGAGCCCCGTCACCCTCACCGCGGTGATCCTCTCGCTGCTGATCGGAGCCGGGATCGCCGCCGCCATCGTGGGGCTGGCGTCGCCCTACGAGGACAACTACATGATGGATGCGCACCAGCTGAGCAGCCTCGCCGACGACGCCGGGGCCGCGACCGAGGCCGCGAAGGCCGAGGACGGCGCGCTGACCACCGGCATCGTGCCGGGGCCCGCCGGCGAGCAGCTCTACGTCTCGTCGGACTACCAGGTGGTGTGCGCCAACGAGAGCTGCACGAAGATCTGGCGGGAGGTTCCGATGGACCTCGACTACCTCAGCACCCAGGCGGCGACCTCCACCACCATGCTGATCACCGTGCTGGCCGTGGGCTTCGCGCTGCTGCTGGTGGGGTCGGACGCGGGCAACGGGGCGCTCACCACCCAGCTGACGTTCACCCCCAACCGGCGGCGGCTGCTGGCGGCCAAGTCGCTCGTCGCGTCGGCTGGGGGGATGACGCTGATGGTCATCGGCCACGTGGTGAGCCAGTCGATCCTGTTGGTCGGCTTCATCGCCCAGCGCAGCTACCAGGAGGTGGGGGCCTGGCCGGAACTGGTGCCCGGTGTGGCCCGCGCGACGCTGCTCGCCGGGATCCTGGCCATGGCCGCCGCCTTCGTCGTGTTCCTGGCCGGCGACGCCCGCCTCGCCGCCGCGGTCACCGTCGGCATCGTGCTGGTCGCCTACTTCACCACGCCCTGGGTCTCGTCCGCCCCGGACAGTTTCGACGCCCCCTTCCTGCTGCTCAACCCGCTGGTGTCCTACGCGGCCTTCCTCGATCCACCGGTGAGCATCGACTTCTACGCGGCCGACCGGGGCTATTCCTCATCGATCGAGGTGAGCTTCGCCCAGGCCTTCGGGATCGCCATCGCCTGGCTGTTCGTGCTCGGCGCCCTCGGCTACCTGCGCTTCACGCGTCGCGACATCAAGGACTGATCCGGCGGCAGTCGGTAGGCTGGTGGGGTGCGATACGTCTCCACCCGCGATACCGAAGGCCGAGCGCCGCTGCCGTTCAGCGACATCCTCCTCCAGGGCCTGGCCCCCGACGGCGGGCTGTACCTGCCCGAGAGCTACCCGTCCGTCGACCAGGAGACGCTGACGCGCTGGCGCGGAGTGCTGACGGACGAGGGATACGCGGCCCTGGCCTTCGAGGTGGTCTCGCTCTTCGTCGACGACATCCCCGCCGACGACCTGCGCGGCATCTGCGCGCGGGCCTACGCCCCGTCGAACTTCTCCGACCCGGCGGTCGTGCCCGTCACCCGGCTCGCCGACGGCACCTGGCTGGCGCACCTGTCCAACGGGCCGTCGGCCGCGTTCAAGGACATGGCCATGCTGCTGCTCGGCGAGCTGTTCGCCTACGAGCTCGCCCGGCGCGGCCAGGAGCTGAACATCCTGGGCGCGACCAGCGGCGATACCGGATCGTCGGCCGAGTACGCGCTGCGCGGCAAGCCCGGGCTGCGCGTGTTCATGCTGTCGCCGCAGGGCAGGATGTCGCCGTTCCAGCAGGCCCAGATGTTCTCTCTCGATGACCCGGCCATCGTCAACCTCGCCGTCGACGGCGTGTTCGACGACTGCCAGGACCTGGTCAAGCAGCTCAACAACGACGCCGAGTTCAAGTCCCGCTACCGGCTGGGGGCGGTGAACTCGATCAACTGGGCCCGGCTGATGGCCCAGATCGTCTACTACTTCGCCGCCTGGCTGCGGATCTCCGACGGGGAGCCGATCAGCGTCGCCGTGCCGTCGGGCAACTTCGGCAACATCGCCGCCGGTCACATCGCCCGGCAGATGGGGCTGCCGATCGAGCACCTGATCCTGGCTACCAACGAGAACAACGTGCTGGAGGAGTTCTTCCGCACCGGCGTCTACCGGGTGCGCGGGGCCGCGGAGACGCTGGCCACCTCGTCGCCGTCGATGGACATCTCCAAGGCCTCCAACTTCGAGCGCTTCGTCTTCGACCTGCTGGGCCGCGACGCCGCCCGCCTCCGCGAGCTGTTCGTCGAGCGGCTGGGCGAGGACGGGGAGTTCGACCTCAGCGCCGATCCGGCCTTCCTCACCCAGCGCCAGCGGTTCGGCTTCGTCGCCGCCGCCTCGACCCACGACGACAGGCTGGCCCAGATCCGGCGGGTCTGGGCGCAGGACGAGCGCCTGATCGACCCGCACACCGCCGACGGCGTCCAAGCCGTCCGGGCGCTCGGCGTCGAGGGGCCGGTCGTGGTGCTGGAGACGGCGCTCCCGGTGAAGTTCGCCGAGACCATCACCGAGGCCACCGGCCTGATCCCGCCCCGCCCCGAACGCTTCGAGGGGATCGAGGAGCTTCCCCGCCACGTCGTGGACGTGCCCAACTCGGCCGACGCGATCCGCCGGGTCATCGTCGAGACGGTGGAGGGCCGGGCATGACCGCGCTGCCGCCCGAGCGCCGGCTGCGCGCCGGGGACGCCGAACGCGACGCCGCGCTGGTCGTGCTCCAGCAGGCCTTCGAAGCCGGCCGGCTGAGCCTGGAGGAGATGAGCGAACGGCAGGAGCGGGCGCTGCAGATCACCTACGTCGACGAGGTGGCGGGCATCGTCGCCGACCTCCCGGAGGGCGACGCCCTGGCCCCCGCCCCCCTCGGCCAGCCTGCGACGCCGGCTCGGGCGCCGCGCCCGAAGGTCCCCGTCGCGCCGCCCGACGGCGGGATCGGCGTCGCGATCCTCTCGGGTCGCGACCGCGTCTACGAGTACGGCACCACCGAGGCCGCGGGCATCGCCTTCTGGGGCGGCGACAACATCGACCTCACCGAGGCCATGGGGCCGGGCGTCACTTTCACGCTCACCCTGAGCGCCATCATGGGCGGCTTCGACGTGACCGTGCCCGAGGGGGTCCGGGTGACCGACGAGTCGATCGCGATCATGGCGGGCAACGAGGTGAAGAGGTCGGCGCGGGGCGACGGCTCCAACGGCACCCTGATCCTGCGCGGCTTCCTGTTCTGGGGCGGCAGCACGGTCCGGCTCGCCAAGAACTGAGGACGGACGTGAGCGAGCACTACCCGGCCGCCCAGCGCGACCGTGCCGTCGGCATGCTGATTCTGGGGGCTTCCTGTTTTGGGGTGGCACTGCGTTCTGGCTTGTCTGGGGGTGGGGTCGGGCGTGAGTGAGGATTATCCGGATGCGCAGTTGCGCGTGACGGCCGCCCAGCGCGACCATGCCGCGGCGGAGCTCCGGGAGGCCGCCGCCGACGAGCGGATCGACTTCGACGAGCTGGAAGCGCGGCTGCCCGCGGCGCTCACCGCGAAGACCCGCGGCGACCTGATCGCGGTACTGCGCGACCTGGTGCCGGCCGCGCGGATGGATGCGGTCGTCGGCGTCGAGATGCCCCTCGGCTCCGGCGTCGGTTTCAGCTGGGAGAACCCTTGGGTGCTCCAGGGGGTGGGCTGGGAGGCCGTCAAGCTGATCGGCGAATGGCAGATTCCGCCGTTCATGGAACTCGTCGACACCGGCGCCGGGATCCACCTGAACGCCACCCTGGCCACCCCGCTCGCCCCGGTGATCGACATCGTCATCACGGGCAAGGGCAGGGTCGTCCTCGTCGTGCCCGAGGGCTGGGGCGTCGACGTGACCCAGCTCACCGCCGATGCCGGTCAGGTGAGCGGCATGAGTTCGACGGTGCGCAGTCGCCCTGAACGCGGCCAGCCGCGGATGGTGCTGCGAGGCAGCTTCGGCGGCACCGTGGCCGTCCGTCACCCCGGCTGGTGGGACCGCCGCGCGATGGCGAAGTGGGAGAAGCAGGGCCGCCCGGCCCCCGTCGCCCAACTCCCCGCCCCCTGACCATGACGCTCCCTCGCGAGCGAACGCCGACGGCCTCACCCCAACCTTGTGCTGGCGTCGCAGCTGATACGCCCGCTCAGTTCTCTGCGGCGCAGCCGGTCAACAGGACCCCCATTTGGTCGCCGGTGGAGCAGGTGAGGTAGCGCGCCCAGGCGTCGAAGTCTTCGTCCGCCGGTTCGCCGCCAGGCCGTTGAGCGACCGCGACCAGCGCCTCCGTGGTGACCTGATTGATGAACGCGGTCGCCTCGTATTCGGTGGTCTCCGCGCCGGAGGTGGCGTGGCCCGAACAGCGGGCTGCCTCGGGGCCCATGGTGTCCGTCCAAGTCTCGATGTTGTCGTCGATCGAGCTGTCCTCCGCGTCGGCCGTCAACTCGGACAGCGTCGAAAAGCACAGCTCTACGGAATCCTGGAACGGGCTCTCCGGCGCCCAGGTGAGGCGAAGCTGCGCGTCGCCGGAACCTTCCGGGGCCAGCGTCAGGATCTCGCTCTCGTCGTCGGCCATGACGAGATCCTGCGTCCAGCCGTCGGGGATCGGCAGCCAGACGGGCCCGACGAAGGTGTCGTCGGAGAAACCTCCGGGCAGTTCGATGTGGCCGACCTCGCCGGGATCCCACTCCTCCCACTCCTCGAACTCCTCGATGACCTCAGCGGGGAAGGTCTCCGTGCGACCGTTGCCGAGGAAACCGGTCGACGTGAACGCCGCGATCGCCTGGCCGACGACGAAGAGGACGACGATGCCGATGATCACCAGAAGCAGCGGGTTGGCCTTCCGGCGTTCCGGCCGGGGGAGTGGCTCCCCGCGGGTCGGCGGGGTGGGCAGCCACGTCGAGGGAGGCACGAGGCTGTCGGACTCGGGTGAGAGGTCCGGCGCCTCGATCGGCGGTGCGCGATGAACGACGACCGGCGACGAGGGGGTCGCCTTCCGCTGGCCAGGGGCCGGTGGACCGGGCCGTGTGCTGCTGGTCTGCGGCTGGGGTCTGGCGGTTGTCGTGGATGATGGCTTCCGGCCGGATGCGGGCTGCGCGGTCTTCGGGGGCGCAGGTCGTGTGGTCTCGGCTCGTGGCTGGGGTCTGCCTGTCGTCGAGGATGCCGGCTTCCGGCCGGCTGCCGGCGGTGCGGTCTTTGAGGTTGTGGGGCGCGTGGTCGTCTGGGGTGTGGCTGGGGTGACCTTCGCGGGTGCGGGTGGTGGGGTCTTCGGGGATGCAGGTCGCGTGGGCGGCGCAGCCGTGGGGGCCTTCCCGTGTGCGGCCGGGGCTGGCGGGGGAACCGATGCTGCCGGGGCTGGCCGGAGAGCCGATGCGGCTTGTGCCGCTGGGAGGACCGATGCGGCGGGCGTCGCGGCTGTGTTCGCTCCGCCGGTGGCAGGGGGATCGGTGTGCCAAGAGGTCGGCGTCCACTCTTGGCCGAGGCTCCACTCCTGGGGCTTCCATTTCCTGGGCTCCCAGCGGCCCGGTTCGTCTGCTGAAGGCACCGCACCCCCTTTGCTGCTGCTTTCGGACCAGAATATCCAACCTTGGCGGTCCGTGAGGCGCGACGGGGTCGCGCCAGCGAGCTGTCCATCGCTCCAGCCCAGGCTTAAGAGTTCGCTATTCCCCCGACATCGGTGGAATAGCGAACTCCTAGGCCTCTCGGCCCAGCGCTGACTCGCTGTCCGACGCGTAACTGAGGTGGGGCTGGGCCGGACGGGTGGTCCCTGAGGAGCGAGCGCCAGCGAGTGTCTTGAAGGGCGGTCCCTGAGGTGCGACGACGTCGCCTCGAAGGGTTGAGTCAACCAGGCTCAATCTTGACTTGAGTCTGGTTGGCTCATGTGCTTAACTTGAGCCATGCCCGCTCAAGGGGAGACCCTGGGCCATAGACTCAAGAAACCGAACCATCCGTAGGAGGAACCCTCATGGCACGTGCAGTAGGCATCGACCTCGGCACCACCAACTCCGTCGTCGCCGTTCTGGAAGGCGGCGAGCCCACCGTCATCCCGAACGCCGAAGGCGCCCGCACCACCCCGTCGGTGGTCGCGTTCTCCAACTCCGGCGAGGTGCTCGTCGGTGAGGTCGCCAAGCGTCAGGCGGTCACCAACGTGGATCGCACCATCCGCTCGGTCAAGCGCCACATGGGCACCGACTGGAAGGTCACCATCGACGGCAAGGACTACCGTCCGCAGCAGATCTCGGCCTTCGTGCTGCAGAAGCTGAAGCGCGACGCCGAGGCCTACCTGGGCGAGTCGGTCACCAACGCCGTGATCACGGTCCCGGCCTACTTCTCCGACGCGGAGCGCCAGGCCACCAAGGAGGCCGGCGAGATCGCGGGTCTCACCGTCGACCGGATCATCAACGAGCCCACCGCGGCCGCGCTGGCCTACGGCCTGGACAAGGCCGATCAGGAGCAGACCGTGCTGGTCTTCGACCTCGGCGGCGGCACCTTCGACGTCTCGCTGCTCGACATCGCCGACGGCGTGTTCGAGGTGCGCGCCACCAAGGGCGACAACCGCCTGGGCGGCGACGACTGGGATCACGTCGTCGTCGAGTGGCTGGCCACGCAGTTCAAGAACAAGCACGGCGTCGACCTGCTCAAGGACAAGATGGCCGGTCAGCGCCTTCAGGAGGCCGCCGAGCGCGCCAAGATCGAGCTGAGCTCGGCCTCCGAGACCTCGATCAACCTGCCCTACATCACCGCCTCCTCCGAGGGGCCGCTGCACCTCGACGAGAAGCTCACCCGCGCCGAGTTCCAGCGCATGACCCAGCACCTGCTGGATCGCTGCCGCGCCCCGTTCAACGCGGTGATCTCCGACGCCGGCACCACCGTCAACAAGATCGACCAGGTCCTGCTCGTCGGCGGCTCCACCCGGATGCCCGCCGTCGCGGAGCTCGTCAAGGAGCTCACCGGCGGCAAGGAGCCCAACAAGGGCGTCAACCCCGACGAGGTCGTGGCCCTGG
>DAOLFC010000175.1:0-6136 GCA_035326505.1 Arachnia sp. | reverse complement strand
CCTCGACGAGGGCGAACTGGTCGGCCTGATCGGCCCCAACGGCGCCGGCAAGACCACCCTGTTCAACCTGCTCACCGGCGTCTACCCGCCGTCGTCCGGCACCATCGAGCTGTCGCTCGACGGGACCACGACGTCGATCGGCGGCAAGGCGCCCAACAAGATCTGCGCCGCCGGCGTGGGCCGCACCTTCCAGAACATCCGCCTGTTCAAGGAGCTGACGGTGCTGGAGAACGTGCGCACCGCGCTGCAGCAGAACATGCGGTACTCGCTGTTCACCGCCTTCCTGCACACCCCGCCGTACGGGGCGACGGAACGTCGCATCACCGACGAGTCCATGAAACTGCTGGACCGGATGGGGCTCGCCGCGAAGGCCGACGAGCTGGCCAGCAACCTGTCCTACGGCGAGCAGCGTCACCTGGAGATCGCCCGCGCGCTGGCGACCCAGCCCAAGCTGCTGCTCCTCGACGAGCCGGCCGCCGGCATGAACCCGAACGAGACGGCTGAACTCACCGGCCTGATCGCCCAGCTCCGCCGAGACTTCGGCCTGACCGTCCTGCTCATCGAGCACGACATGTCGCTGGTGATGAAGATCTGCGAACGGCTCTACGTGCTCGACCACGGCATCCTGATCTCCTCCGGCGCCCCGGACGAGGTTCGCAACGATCCCAAGGTGATCAAGGCCTATCTAGGGGAGGGGTGACCCATGCTTGAGGTCCGCGACCTGCAGGTCCATTTCGGCGTGATCAACGCCATCAAGGGCATCACCTTCGATGTGCCGGAGGGCGAGATCGTCACGCTGATCGGCGCCAACGGCGCGGGGAAGACGACGACGCTGCGCACCATCTCCGGGCTGAAGAAGCCCACCACCGGCACGATCACCCTGGAGGGTGCCGACGTCACCGGGCTGTCCGCGCAGGGCCGGGTGGCCAAGGGGCTGGTGCAGGTGCCGGAGGGGCGTCGCGTCTTCCCCGAGATGACGGTCCTGGAGAACTTGGAGCTCGGCGGCTTCCTGCGCAGGAACGTCATCGCGGGCGACTTCGACGAGATCTACCACCGCTTCCCGGTGCTGGCCGAGCGCAAGAAGCAGTTGGCCGGCACGCTCTCCGGCGGCGAGCAGCAGATGCTCGCCATGGGGCGCGCGATGATGGCCAAGCCCAAGGTGCTGCTCCTCGACGAGCCGTCGATGGGCCTGGCGCCGCTCCTGGTGCAGGAGATCTTCGACATCATCGTCCAGATCAACAAGGAGTCGGGCACCACCGTGCTGCTGGTGGAGCAGAACGCCAACATGGCGCTGCAGATCGCCCACCGGGCCTACGTGCTGGAGACCGGCTCGGTAGTCTTGTCTGGACCGGCAGCGGAATTGGCGCAGACCGACGAAGTGAAGCGCGCGTACCTGGGAGGCTGACATGTTCATCAAGTACCGGATGACCGGGAACCCCTTCACCGTGGGGCCGCGGACCACGATCCCGGAGGCGCAGGCGCTGATGGCCACGCACGGCGTGCGGCACCTGCCCGTCGTCGACGAGGGCGAAGTGGTGGGCGTCATCTCGAAGAACGACATCGCGGCGGCGCTGCCGTCGCAGGCCACCACCTTGAGCGCCGCGGAGGCGACCTATCTGGTCTCCAAGCTCAAGGTGCATCGCGTGATGAGCAAGCCCGCGCTGACGATCTCCTCCGGCGCGCTGCTCGAAGAGGCCGCCGTCATCATGCGCGACAAGAAGATCGAGATGCTTCCCGTCGTCGACGACGGACGGCTGGTCGGCGTGATCACGGAAAGCGACATCCTCGACTCGTTCATCGACATCCTCGGCTTCCGCGAGCACGGCACCCGGCTCACGGTCGAGGCGCGCGACGAGCCCGGCGTGCTGGAGCAGCTCACCGGCATCACCGCCGCGCACGACGCGAACATCACCCATCTGGCGGTACACCGCGGCAACGGCGGGCACAGCGTCGTGGTGGTCGGCCTGAACACGCTGAACACCGAGGACATCGAGGCCGATCTCGCGGCCGCGGGGATGAACGTCGTCGCCACGCTGACCAACGTCCACCACTGATCTCCACGCGGCTGATCACCATCTGGGCTGATCACCACTGTGTTGATCACCACTGTGTTGATCACCACAAGGCGCGGCCGGACCAGCCGCGCGACGGAAAAGTGCGCCGAGAAATGGATTTTGCGCGATTCGGGCCTGTGAAAGGCCGATAGCCGCACTTATCCGTCAGTTTCTTGTGGAGCGAGGCGTTACTCGCCGGGGTCGTCCAGGGGCGCGCTGCGCTGCTGGTCGAGCCAGTCGGCCTCGTCGACGAGCGGCGAGGGCGAGTCGATCCGGTCCGGCTCGTCCGCAGGATCGGCTGGGGTGAGCTGGTCCACCAGGTCGGCTTCGGACACCTCAGCTACGGGGGTGATTCGATGGTCGGTCATCTCTCCTCCTTCTCCGGGACAACGCTGAAACTGCCGTCTGACAAGCCTACCTCCCGTCGCAGATGACGGAGAAGTGAGGCTAGCGTCGATTCGCAGGGCCGAAATCGGCAGAATCGCAGGGTGGCCGCACTTATCCGTCGGTGGGCGGGGAGGCATGGGGAACTGAGGCCGGGGAGGGGCGGAGCCGGGCCGGCCCGGGGGATCAGGACTCGGCGTGGCCCTTCCCGAGGGGGTTCGGCCTGTGCCCTTCGAGACGATGGCCGCTGACTCTGCCCGCGTCTTTCGGCGGCGCGGCGGGCGGCCATCCCTCAGAGACCGGTTGCGGTGTGCCGGATGCCGATGAGTCATCATCGCTGGTGAGGTCGGCGTTCACGTCGCCGGCGTCGTAGGCCGCGTTCAGCAGGCGGTAGCTGCGGGTGAAGAAGACCAGGGTGGTGACGACGAAGCCGAAGATGCTGACCAGCACGAAGACCAGGGCGATTCCGCGCGCGTCGCCGGTGCCGAGCAGCCACGACCATTGGGCCTGGCCGCGCTCCGAATCGGCATAGGGCAGAAGCCAGAACTGGGCGATCGGGCCGATCATCAGCGCGCTCAGCGGCGACGCCGACACCTCCACGGCCTGAGCGAAGCCGAACACCCTGCCCTGCTTCTCCAGCGGCACGACGCGCTGCATCATGGTCTGCTCGGCGGCCTCGATGAAGGGGATCAGGATCATATAGGCGAAGATGCCGACGGCGAGCAGCCACACGTTGTCACGCAGAGTGAAGGTGCCGGCCACCACCCACATGGCGAGGTTGGCCAGGAGAAGGGTGCGCAGGGGCTTGCGGCCGAGGCCGGTCTTGGCGATGATCGCGCCGCCGACGATGAAGCCGATGCTGCTCAGCCCGAACAGGATGCCCCAGGCCTCCACCGACATCAGCTCCAGGCCGTAGGGGTCGAGGAGGCTCATGAAGACGCCGCCCAGGAAGTTGTTGAAGGTGGAGAAGATGATCAGGCCGATCAAGCCGGGGACGACGACGATGGCCTGCCAGGCGCCCTTGAAGTCGACGGCGCTGGGCAGACCGTCGGGATGCACGATCTCGGGCTCCGGGATCCGGATGGAGAGCAGATGCACCAGCGACGCCACCACCACGACGATGGACAGGAGCAGGGTCCAGCCGATGCCGAGCTGGCCGATCGCCAGCCCGGACAGCACGCCGACGACCAGCATCGTCATGCCGTTGACCGCGCCCACCAGGCCGTTCGCCTTGTCGCGCTTGTCCGATTCGACGAGCATCGTCACGCAGGTGGTCAGCGCGAGTCCCCGGATCATGGCGAGCAGCGCGCCGAACAGGATGAGCGCGGAGAACAGCCAGAACCAGGGCTTGGTCAGGGAGACGAGGTCGTCGTGGGGGATCAGCCAGAAGATCAGGCCGCCCAGCAGGAACGAGATCGCCGTGCCGATGGCGGAGATCACCATGACGGTGTGCTTGCGGTAGCGGTCGATCATGCTGCCGAACGGCACCCCGAGGACCGCCATGCCCAGCATGTAGGAGCCCCCGAGGAACGACGTGGCGAGCACGGAGCGGGTTTCCAGGTAGGCCCAGAAGGTGATGCCGAACCAGATGAAGGCGGTGCCGAGCGACGCCGCCGCGCTGTTGATGAGGACGTGGGTGAAGGCGAGGGATCGGGCTGCTTGGGTGGAAAGCACGGAGTAACGTAACACGGCCCCGGGGGCAGGGGAAGAATGGACCTATGAGCATGGTGCTGTTTCTCGGTCCTGGTGTGATGGGCGCTCCGATGATCGCCAACCTGGTTCGCGCCGGACATGAGGTGCGCGCGATGGGGAGGTCGGAGGCGTCGCGCCGGCGCGCGGAGGAGGCCGGCGCCGAGCTTTTCGACGACGTGACTTCTGCGGTGTCCGGCTGCGACGTCGTGATCACGATGCTGCCGGATACACCCGATGTGGAGAACGCGGTGCTCGGCGACGGCGGCCTGGCCGACGCGATGCGTCCGGGGCAGGTCTTCGTCGATATGAGCACCATCGTCGCGGCGACGGCGAAGCGTCTCCACGACGCGCTGGCCGCCAAGGGGGTGCCCGCGCTGGACTGCCCGGTGAGCGGAGGCGAGCAGGGGGCCATCGACGGCACGCTCAGTGTGATGGCGGGCGGCGACGCGGACGCCTTGGAGCGGGTGCGGCCCGTGCTGGAGGCCATGTCCGGACGGATCACCCACGTCGGTCCCGCCGGAAGCGGGCAGCTGACGAAGGCCGCCAACCAGCTCATCGTCGCCGCCAACATCCAGGCTGTTGCGGAGGCCGTGGTGCTGTTGGAGCGCGCCGGGGTCGATCTGGAACCTGCCCTCGCCGCGCTGGCCGGGGGACTGGCGGGATCGGCGGTGATGGAGGTCAAGCGCAAGGCCTTCCTGCACGGCGACTTCACTCCGGGATTCCGCACCGAGTTGCACAACAAGGACCTGCGCATCGTGTCGGCGGTCGTGATGGAGAACCGGCTCGCGCTGCCGCTGAACGCGCTGGTCACGCAGTTGCTGGCCGCCGTCGAGGCCCGGGGCTACGGCATGCTCGACGATGCCGCGCTGCTGAAGCTCACCAGGGAGCTCAACGGCGCATGAAGGTGCTGATCGCGCCCGACAAGTTCAAAGGCACCCTGACCTCCGTCGAGGCGGCCGAGGCGATCCGCCGCGGCGTCCTCGCCCGGTGGCCCGGCGCGTCCTGCACCGTCGTGCCGATCGCCGACGGCGGCGAGGGCACCCTGGAGGCGCTGTGGGCCGACGGTGCCCGTCGGGTGCGCGCCCGGGTCCGGGGGCCGCGGGACGAGGAGGTCGATGCCGACTGGGTGCTGCGGCCGGACGGCACGGCGGTGCTCGAGTCGGCCCGCGCCTGCGGGCTGGCGCTGGTCGCGCCCGGCCCGTCCCCCGCGTCGTCGCTGTCCTGCCATTCCTTCGGGGTGGGGCAGTTGATCTGTGCGGCGCTGGATGCGGGGGCGCGGCGGATCGTCGTGGGGCTGGGGGGCAGCGCGTGTACCGACGGAGGGTCGGGGGCGCTGCGGGCGCTCGGGGCGGAGGTGCGGGGCGGCGACGGGCGGCCGGTGGACCTGGGCGGGGGAGCACTGGGTTCCGCCGCGACGCTCGGCCTCGCCAGCCTCGACCCGCGGCTTCGGGAGACCGAGATCGTCGTCGCCACCGACGTGACCGCGCCGTTGACCGGTCCCGCCGGGGCCGTCCGGCTGTTCGCGCCCCAGAAGGGGGCGGACGCGGCGGCGGTGGCCGTGCTGGAGGACGGGCTGCGGCACTGGGGCGAGCTGCTCGTCCGCGCCGGCCATGCCGTCGATTTCCCCGGAGCGGGGGCGGCCGGCGGGCTGGGCGCCGGGCTCATGGCCGCGTCGCCTCGGGCGAGGGTGAGGGCCGGATTCGCGCTGGTCGAGGAGCAGCATCGCCTGCCCGAGCTGATCGCCCGGCACGACCTGGTGATCACCGGGGAGGGCAGTCTCGACGAGCAGAGCCGGCAGGGCAAGGGCCCGTGGCGGGTGGCGGAGCTGGCGCGGCGGGCGGGGGTATCGGTGCTGATCGTCGCCGGCCGGGTCAGTCCGCCGCCGCAGCGGTGGCGCCGCCCGGGCCTGGAGGTGGTCTCGCTGACCGATGTCGCGGGATCGGCAGAGGCTGCGCAGGGCGACCCCGTTCGCTGGATCGCCGAGGCCCTCCGGGGGTTCACTTGGC
>DAOLFC010000025.1:0-33975 GCA_035326505.1 Arachnia sp. | reverse complement strand
ATCCGTATCGTCTCGTAGCTGGCGGTGGCGAGGAGGAGTTGGCCGGTGGGGGTGATGCCGAACGCGACCGAGTACACCGAGCGGGTGTGCCCGGTGAGGGTTCTATGGAGCGGTTGGGTGGTGAGAGACGAACCGATCAGCGACCAATCGGATTCCGGCGGGCGCAGGTGCTCGGGGAGGTGTCCACCCAATCGGGCCGCCGCCAACTGGCGAAGGCCCCAGTGGTCGCGCCGTGGGGAGTCGGCCAACTCGTGCGCCGCGCCGATGATGCTCTTGATCTCGACGGGAAGGGCGAAGGCGTTGGCCCTCATCGCATCGGCGGCCACGGCGGAGGTGTCCAGATCATTGAGTGCTGACGAACGAGCAAGGTCTCCCCACGCGACGTCTCCGGCCTCGACGCAGTGCGCGGAGGTGTAGTGCCGCCAATATGCGTTGTTGCTAGAGGACATCGGGCTCCTTCTCGATGGTGGCGATTGCCGCCCTCACGATCGCTTGGTGCCAGGCACGCCACTGGCGGCGGTGTTGCGAGAAATGCTCCACGAACGTGCGGTGGGCCAGTCGGTACACCGTCTGATCGTGCTCGCGATCGAGCGCCAGATATGGGCTTGCGGCGTCGAGTAGGTCTGGGATCGCCGCGTCGAACTGGGCGACCGACTCGGCCGTGATCGGCCTATCGGCTATGGCTGCCGCGACGGTCGCCCAGACGCCGTCCAGGACCGGTAGCCCGCGAGCCTGGGCCGTGGCGAGAGCGGCGATCAGTGGGTAGAACTCGGAGTTTTCGGCGGTCAGACGCTTTACTGCCCTGGCAAATAGTTCGCCGTGGGTGGTGCCCAGTTTCGCCACCACGTCTCGCTTGAGGAGTTCGGGCTGCCGAAGCAACTCGTAGGTCGCCAGGTGTACGTAGAGGAACTCCTGATTCACCGACGCAATGGCTTCTGCGGCGGCCTTCGAAAGCTCACCGTCTGTGTCGCCGTCGATCTCTGCCACGCGCAGCCTCGTCCATGCGTACGCGAGTGCCGCGTCGGGGTCGCGTTTGAGGGTTACGGGGGTTGCATCACCGAGCGCGTCGAGCAGGGTGCTGTCGTCGGTATCCGGTTGATCCGGCCCTTCGCGTGTCGATCGCCTGGTGCCGACAAGGAGAGTCACGCCAGGAGACTTGGCGATTGGCCGGATGGCGCCCGCCACCCAGATCGGGTCGATCGCCTCATCGAGGGCATCAACCATGAGTCGTCGCGGCTCAGCTCCGGAGGCTCGCGCGGCTTCGAGTGCTCCGAGTTGTTCCTCCAGCGAAGCCCCGGGGACAGCCGCTACGCCCAACGCCTCGCAGAACTCGGTGAGAATGCTGGCATTGGGCATGCCAGACAGGTGGATGGCGGCATCGAAAGGCGGGGGTGTAGGATCTGCAATCGGTGCCAGCAGGCCCCGCGCGATGAGGAACTCCGCGAGTTGCGGTCGGCTGCGAACGAGGATGTCGCCGAGCAGCGCCGACTTGCCCGCACCGGCGCGACCAGTGACGACGGTCATCCCGCCCTGCTTGAGCCCGCGCAGCACCTCCTGTCGCTCCCCTCCGCGTCCGGTGAAGTACCAGGCCACCTCGCCGATCGCTCTGCAGGAGAGTTCTCCGCCCTGAGCTTTCGGGAGGAAATGACGTTGTTCGTCCTCGGGGAGCTCGCGCAGCAGCCTCTCCAACTCGGTGCGAACGTCGAGGGAGCCTTGGAAGCCCTCGGGGATCGGATTGAGTCTGGTGAGGACCGCATCGACAGGGAGATTAAGCCGCCTATATTTGCCGCTCAGAATGCGGTCAAGTTCGTTTGCCAGCTGGTCGATTCTGATGGTGCGGTCACCGAGGAAAGTGGAACGCAACGTTTTGTCGAGAGCAGCACTCAGGCTGCCGAGAGTTGTACTACTGACGTCGGATGTCGCGAGGACAGCGATACGTGGCCGTTGTCCGTTCAAGAGCCGCTCTAGGGCTTCTACGAGTTTGGCTACAAAAGGCCCTGTTCGGCAGGCGTCGATGATAACAAAGAGCCAGTCAGCCTCGTGGGAGTCTCGCCAGTCAGTTTCGTCAGAGTGGAGGTACCATCCCTGGATTGCGTCGGCCAGTCTATCCGGGGTGATTCCGTCCTGCCGAATAGGATTGCTGCTGCCGGAGTGTGCCAATGCGGTTTCCTCGCCGTGGCCCACCCAGTAGAGGATGGTGTGTTTTTTGGCGCCCGTCTCCCAGAGTGAAAGCCTGTCGCTCACGGCCTTGTGACCCCGATCTGCCATTGCGATCTCCCAAGGGCGCTCCACGTGGCTGATCCCGAATTCTGCTAGTGAGGCCGTGATCTTCTCTACCTCGGCTTCGACGTCTAGTTGTGCGTGACGGTCGTATTTGCCGATGTCGATGGGGAACAGTTCGATAGTCACGCTTGTGTCGCCAAGAAGCGTTGTTTCACGTCCATGCCTCCGCGACTCGCGACGACTTGATAGATGCCCGAACTCGACGGGGTCCACTTGAAGTGTACGACTCCATCAGCCTTGCTTGCCACCGGGTTCTGGAGCTGGCGCCCCAACTCATCATGCACGCTGACCGTGGTCCCAGCGGCTCCGCTCACGCCAGCGAGAACAAAAGCAACAGGCTCGCCAACGAGGGTTATGTCGGGAACGTCCAGGCCGATCCCGCTGTCGCCCTGCCCACCTGCGCTGAGCCGTGGCGCGTCGGGATCGCGCTGGAGGAGAACGTCGCATATCAGGTCGGTGGACTCTTTCATGCTGGCCAAGGGCCCGTGCTGCTGGGCGAATGCCGTGGGCCGCACGCCCGACGGACGCGGCTCCGCCGAGTTTCGAGGTACCGTGCCGTCTCCACCGCGCAGCTGGCGATCCAGAAAACCGTTCTTGTCGCGCGCCAGCCCGGTCTTTGTGATTTCGAAGGTGTAGGGGTGCCCGGTGAGTACCCCGTTCTTGTAGGTGAGAGTCGAGGCGGTGGGCTGGTTGATGCCGACGACGGCATGGTGGCCGGGTAGCGACCGGGCGTTGGTGCGTTCCTGCCAGTCGAAAGAAGCCTGAGCCAGCTCCCGGCTGCCGCCGATGGCCTCGACGAACTCCGGTGTGAGTCTGGTTGGGTACGCGTCGTGCGTAACGTCGTCCAGGCAGCGATAGGTGGGCAGCAGATCGTGGATACCCGGGAGCGTGCTTGCCATCGTGCGGAGCCGTTCCGGGGGGAGCGGAATTGGCGTGCGCCGGCCGGTGTGCAGCACCAGGGGCGCCATGGCTGCGCCGTCGAACGGCGTGCCAAGCGTGACCGTCGCCCGAATATCCAGGCCATCCGGGAGCGAGCGGGCGAGCAGGCCGCCCATGGAATGCGCGACGACCACCACCTTGGCCGGGCGCTTGTCCGGCAGTTCCTCACGGAAACGGTGGTACTCGGGATGGTCACGCCAGGTAGCAAGGTGGCTGCGGATCCGGTGTTCGAGCCGGCGAGCGTTGTACGCCACGGGAAGCCGCCAGTCGTAGGCAAACTCGCAGATAGCATCGCGATGCACGACGACATTGGAGATCGCTTTGACGAGCTCGCCGTAGGGCTCCAGGCCGCGCAGGAACGGTGCCCAGGCTGGTTTGCGGAGCAGGCCGCTCGCATGGATCCCGCCGAAGAACCCGTCCAGCTCTGTTTGCGTCAAGGGCTGTGCGGGGTCGCACTTGGCGAGTGCCCGCTCCTGTTCGTCTTCGCTGAGGCTGAGCATCGCGAGCGGATTGTCTTCTTCACTGGTCCAGGCCTTGCGGTACCAGCCGAGCCGGTGGCCTCCCCACAGCACCTCGTTGCCGAAGGTCAGCGTGCTGCCCATGATCCCTGGCACGACAACGACGGCGTCCGGCGGAATACCCGGCCGCACTGTCCAATTGAGTACTCCCCCGTTCATGGCCTGATCGTATTCGTTGGCGTGGTCAGAACTGGACGTTCCAGGGAAGTAGTTATCTTGACGTAGGCGTGGGGACTCGCGGCGCGGTTCCCAGGGACGGGTAGAGTGGCGGGGCAGTTGGCTGACCTGAAGGAGTGGCGTTGTCGGACTCGTTCGTACACCTACATACCCACACCGAGTTCTCGATGCTCGACGGTGCGGCCCGCGTCAAGGACCTGTTCAAGGGCGCCGAGCAGATGGGCATGCCGGCGTTGGCGATCACCGACCACGGCAACCTGTTCGGCGCCTACGAGTTCTACAAGACCTCCAAGAACTTCGACGTCAAGCCGATCATCGGCCTGGAGGCCTACCTCACGCCGGGCACGCACCGCAGCGAACGCAAGCGCGTGCAGTTCGGCGACGGCACGGGCGACGACGTCGCATCGAAGGGCGCCTACACCCACATGACGATGTGGGCCGCCAACCCGGAGGGCATGCACAACCTGTTCCGGCTCTCCACCCGAAGCTCGCTGGAGGGCTTCTTCTACAAGCCGCGCGCCGACCGGGAGCTGCTCCAGTCCTACGGCAAGGGCCTGATCGCGACGACGGGGTGCCCGTCGGGCGAGGTGCAGACCTATCTGCGGCTCGGTCAGTACGACAACGCGGTGCGCGCGGCCGCCGACTTCCAGGACATCTTCGGCAAGGGCAACTTCTACGTCGAGCTGATGGATCATGGCCTCGACATCGAGACCAAGGTCCGCAAGGACCTGCTGCGCCTGGCCAAGCAGCTGAATCTGCCGCTGCTGGCCACCAACGACCTGCACTACGTCCACGAGCACGACGCCGACTCCCACGACACGCTGCTGTGCGTCTCGTCGGGGTCGCGCAAGGCGGAGACCAACCGCTTCCAGTTCAACGGCTCGGGCTACTACCTGAAGTCGCCGCAGGAGATGCGCGCCCTCTTCAAGGAACTGCCCGACGCCTGCGACAACACGCTGGCGATCGCGGAGAAGATCGAGACGGTCTTCGAGGAGGGCATCGGCACCTACATGCCGCGCTTCGACTGCCCGGAGGGGGAGACGGAGGACTCCTGGTTCCACAAGGAGGTCGAACGCGGCCTGGCCCAGCGCTACCCCGGCGGACAGAGCCAGGAGGTGCGCGACCGCGCCGCCTTCGAGACCGGGATCATCAGCCAGATGGGCTTCGCCGGCTACTTCCTCGTCGTGGCCGACTTCATCAACTGGGCCAAGCGCAACGGCATCCGGGTGGGCCCGGGCCGCGGCTCGGGCGCGGGATCGATCTGCGCCTACGCGCTGCGCATCACCGACCTCGACCCGCTGGAGCACGGGCTGCTGTTCGAGCGATTCCTCAACCCGGAGCGCGTCTCCATGCCCGACTTCGACATCGACTTCGACGATCGTCGTCGCGGCGAGGTGATCGACTACGTCTCGCACAAGTACGGCAACGACAAGGTGGCCCAGATCGTCACCTACGGCTCCATCAAGGCGAAGGCCGCCGTGAAGGACTCCGCGCGCGTGCTGGACATGCCGTTCTCCATCGGCGAGCAGATCACCAAGGCGATGCCGCCGGACGTGATGGGCAAGGGCGTGCCGCTGCCGGAGCTGTTCAACCCGGAGCACAAGCGCTACGCCGAGGGCAACGAGTTCCGCGAGCTGTACAACGCCAACGCCGACGTGAAGACCGTCGTCGACACCGCCATGGGCATCGAGGGCCTGAAACGCCAATGGGGCGTGCATGCCGCCGGCGTGATCATGAGCTGGGCGCCCCTGGTCGACGTGATCCCGCTGATGAAGCGCGAGGCCGACGGCGCCATCATCACCCAGTTCGACTACCCGGGCTGCGAGTCGCTGGGCCTGATCAAGATGGACTTCCTGGGGCTGCGCAACCTCACCGTGATCGACGACGCGGTGCGCAACATCAAGGCCAACCGGGGCGTCGACGTCGACCTCGACTCCCTGGAACTCACCGACGAGAAGACCTACGAACTGCTTCAGGCGGGCGACACGCTGGGCGTCTTCCAGCTCGACGGCGGACCCATGCGGGCCCTGCTGCGCTCCATGCAGCCCGACTGCTTCGAGGACATCTCCGCCGTCGGCGCGCTGTACCGCCCCGGCCCGATGGGTGCCGACTCGCACAACAAGTACGCGCGACGCAAGACCGGACGTGAGCCCGTCGAACCGATTCACCCCGAGCTGGCGGAGGCGCTGGAGCCCATCCTCGGCGAGACCTACGGCCTGATCGTCTATCAAGAGCAGGTCATGGCCATCGCCCAGCAGCTCGCCGGCTACTCGCTGGGCGGCGCAGACCTGCTGCGGCGCGCCATGGGCAAGAAGAAGAAGGAGGAGCTCGACAAGCAGTACGAGCTGTTCTCCGGCGGCATGATCGAGCGGGGCTACTCGAAGGAGGCCATCAAGACGCTGTGGGACATCCTGCTGCCGTTCGCCGACTACGCCTTCAACAAGGCGCACTCCGCGGCCTACGGCGTCGTGTCCTACTGGACGGCCTGGCTGAAGGCCAACTATCCCGTCGAGTACATGGCGGCCCTGCTGCAGTCGGTGCGCGACGACAAGGACAAGTCCTCGATCTACCTGGCCGAGTGCCGTCGCATGGGCATCCATGTCCTGCCGCCCGACGTGAACTCCTCCGCCATCGCCTTCACCCCCGTCGACACGGACATCCGCTTCGGCATGGGCGCCGTGCGCAACGTCGGCGACAAGGTGGTGGCCGCCTGGATCGAGGAACGCGAGGCGAAGGGCCCGGCCAAGGACTTCAACGATTTCCTCGACAAGGCCCCGCTGCTGATGTGCAACAAGAGGGTCATCGAGTCGCTGATCAAGGCCGGCGGATTCGACGAACTCGGCCACACCCGGCGCTCGCTGATGGACGTCTTCGAGGGCGCCGTCGACTCGATCATCGACCTCAAGCGCAACGCCGAGAACGGCCAGGACGACCTGTTCGGCTTCGGTTTCGACGACGAGGCCGAGTCGTCCTCGCACGCCGAGATCCCGCCGCTCGACGAGTGGGACAAGCGCACCAGGCTGGCCTTCGAGCGCGAGATGCTGGGCCTCTACGTCTCCGACCATCCGCTCAACGGCCTGGAACACGTGCTCACCCAGCACGGTGAACGCCAGATCTCCGCGGTGGTGGCCGAGGACGGGTACCGCGGGCAGACGACCGTGTGCGGGCTGATCACCTCTGTGAACCGGCGCGTGAACAAGATGGGCGCGATCTACGCCAACATCATGGTGGAGGACCTCACCAACGCCATCGAGGTGACGGTGTTTCCGCGCGTCTACGACCGCGTGGCCATGCACCTGGCTCCGGACACCATCGTGACAGTCGACGGTGTGGTTGAGGACGGCGACGGTCGCGGCCGGATGCGCGCTCAGAACGTCACGGCCCCGCACCTGAGCGCCGAGGGGGCCGTCGGCCCGGTGGTGCTGACCTTGCCCGAGGTGCGCTGCACGGCCGGCGTGGTGGACAAGCTCAGGGGCGTTCTGACGCAGTACCCGGGCGCCGCCGAGGTCCACCTCCAGCTGCGCTCGCCGGAGCGGCTCACCACCTATCGGCTCGGCTCCGGCTTCCGCGTCGAACTGGGCTCCCCGCTGTTCGCCGACCTGAAAGCGCTGCTCGGACCGTCGTGCGTGGGCGTGGGGAACGCGGAATGAGCATCCCCACCCTTCCCAAGATCACTCCCAGGGACGAGGTCTGGGGGCGTACCTCCGTGCGCGGGGTGGTCTTCCTCGTCGGCAGCGTCGTGGCCGGGGTGATCATGGGGCTGCTGTGGTTCTTCGTCGCCCCGCGCCCGTCGTATTCCATCTCGGAGTCGCTGCGCGCCTCCATCCCGGAGCGCGAGCTGGCGGGCGTCGTCAGCGCCGACGTCTACTTCGTGGGGCTGTCGGTGATCTTCGGGCTCGTGCTGGGCGTCCAGGCGTGGCTATGGTTCCACCGCGACGGCTTGCTGAGCGTCGCGATGGCGGTGCTCGGGGGAACGGCGGCGGTGCTCGTGGCCTGGCGCGTGGGCCTGCTGGTCGACGGTGCGGGCTTCGCGGCGCGGCTGGCCGCGGCCGGCCCAGGGGATCGGGTGCGGATGGATCTGCAGCTTCGCTCCCTGGCCGCCCTGGTCTGCGGCCCGTTCTTCGCGATCCTGCCGGTGATGATCGCCTCCGCGTTCCTCCCCGAACGCCCCGTCGGACGCGGACGGGTGCGGGAGCCCAAGGCGGCCAAGTAGACTTTGGCGACGTGCCTAGAGTTGTTGATCTGACAGCGGTGACCGGCGACTATCGCCGTCACCTTCCGCGTGCCGCCTTCGATGTGGAGGCCGCCGTGCAGGCGGTGCGCCCCATCGTCGACGACGTGGCCCATCGCGGCGAGGACGCGCTCAAGGAGTACAGCCTTCGCTTCGACGGTGTCGTCCCGGAGAGCCTGCGCGTGCCGGCCGAGGTGCTGGAGGCGGCAGAGGCCGCCCTCGACCCGCAGCTGCGCGCCGCCTTCGAGGAGTCCATCCGACGGCGGCGGCACGTCGCCGAGACGCTCGAGCGCGACGCCGACCCGGCTCCCGCGGAGCTCGCCCCCGGCGCCCGGGTGGGGCTGCGCAACATCCCGGTGGAGCGCGTCGGGCTGTACGTGCCGGGCGGGCTGGCGCCGCTGGCCTCGTCGGTGATCATGAACGTCGTGCCCGCCCAGGTGGCGGGCGTGCCGTCGATCGCCGTCGCATCGCCCCCGCAGAAGGACTTCGGCGGGTACCCCCACCCCAACATCCTGGCGCTGTGCCGGCTGCTGGGCGTCGAGGAGGTCTACGCGGTGGGCGGGGCTCAGGCCATCGCGATGCTCGCCCACGGCGCCGAGGGCGTCTGCGAGCCGGTCTCGCTGATCACCGGCCCCGGCAACATCTACGTGGTGGCCGCCAAGCGCCTGGTGCGCGGCCTCGTCGGCATCGACTCGGAGGCCGGCCCGACGGAGATCGCGATCCTGGCCGACGATACCGCCGATCCGCGCTTCGTCGCCGCCGACCTGATCTCACAGGCCGAGCACGACCCGCTGGCCGGCTCGGTGCTGATCACCGACTCGGCAGACCTCGCCCGCCGGGTGGAGGCCGAACTCGATGTCCAGATCGCGGGCACGAAGCACGTCGAGCGGATCCGCACCTCGCTGGGAGGGGAGCAATCGGCCGTCGTGCTGGTGCGCGACCTCGCGCAGGGCATCGCCGTCGCCGACGCCTACGGTGCGGAACACCTGGAGATCCAGACTGAGGACGCGCCCGCCGTGGCCGCGCGCATCCGCAACGCCGGCGCGATCTTCGTCGGCGACTACTCGCCGGTGTCTCTGGGCGACTACTCCGCCGGCTCCACGCACGTCCTTCCCACGGCCGGCTGCGCCTGCCACTCCTCGGGGCTGACGGTGCGCAGCTTCATCAAGACGGTGCACGTCATCGACTACACCGCGCAGGGCCTGCTGGACCTGGCCGACTCCGTGGAGCGCTTCGCCCTGGCGGAGGACCTGCCCGGGCACGCCAACGCGATCACGGTCCGGAGGCCGCGATGAGCGCGAAGATCACGCTCGACGAGCTTCCCCTGCGCGCCGACCTGGTCGGCGAGGAGCCCTACGGGGCCCCGCAGCTCGACGTGCCGGTCACGCTCAACGTCAACGAGAACCCGTATCCGCCCAGCCCGGCGATCGCCGCCGAGATGGCCGAGGCGATCACCCGCGCGGCCTCGACGCTCAACCGGTATCCCGATCGCGAGGCGCTGGGCCTGCGCGCCGACCTCGCCGCCTATCTGGGGGAGGGCCTCACCGCGGACAACATCTGGGCGGCCAACGGCTCCAACGAGATCATGCTGCACCTGCTCACGGCCTTCGGCGGGCCGGGGCGCACGGTGCTGACCTTCACGCCCACCTACTCGATGTACCCGGAGTACGCGCGCAACACCGTCACCGGCTATGTGACGGTTCCGCGCCGCGCCGACTACACCGTCGATGCGGAGCTGGTGCTGAAGGCCATCGCCGAGCACACCCCGACGGTGGTGCTGATCACCACGCCGAACAACCCGACGGGCACCTCCGCGTCGCTGGAGACCATCGACGAGATCTGCACCCGGGCGGCCGGCAGCGGCGCGTTGATCGTCGTGGACGAGGCCTACCAGGAGTTCTCCACCAAGCCGTCGGCCGTCGCGCTGCTGGCGAAGCATCCGCGGCTGATCGTCTCGCGCACCATGTCGAAGGCCTTCGCGCTGGCCGGGGGGCGCCTCGGCTACCTCGCGGCGGCCCCGGCCGTCGTCGATGCCTGCCGGATCGTGCGCCTGCCCTACCACCTGAGCGCGCAGACCCAGGCCGTGGCCCGGGTGGCGCTGCGGCACGCCGACGAGCTGCTCGCCCGGGTCGCCGAGCTGGGGCAGGCCGCCCGCGAGTTCCAGGACTGGGCGCGCGGCCGCGGCTACGACGTGGTGCCCTCCGACGCCAACTTCCTGCTGTTCGGCCGCTTCGCCGACCGGCACGCGGTGTGGCAGGCCCTGCTGGACAGAGGCGTGCTGATCCGCGAGACCGGCCCCGCCGGTTACCTGCGGGCCAGCGCCGGCACCCCCGCCGAGATGCAGGCCCTGAAGGACGCCCTCGACGAGATCAACCCGGCAACCCTGAGCGAGGACCCCTCATGAACCGCACCGCCACCCTCACCCGTTCCACCAGCGAGTCGACGATCACGGTCTCGCTCGACCTCGACGGCACGGGCGCCTCCACGATCAGCACCGGCGTCGGCTTCTACGACCACATGCTGACCGCGCTGGCCAAGCACTCCATGATCGACCTGACGGTGGAGGCCGACGGCGACCTGCACATCGACGGCCACCACACCGTCGAGGACACCATGATCGTCATCGGCCAGGCGTTGAAGCAGGCGCTGGGCGACAAGCGCGGGATTCGTCGCTACGGCTACGCGGTGGTGCCGCTCGACGAGGCCGTCGCCTCCTGCGTGGTCGACGTCGCGGGGCGCCCCTACGTCACCTGCCAGGGCGAGCCCGACGGCCAGGCCTACGCCCTGATCGGCGGCTCCGGCGTGCCCTACGCGGGCTCGATGACCTATCACGTCTTCGAGTCGCTGGCCCTCAACGCCGGGCTGTGCCTGCACGTGAACCTGCTGTCGGGGCGCGATCCGCACCACATCGTCGAGGCCGAGTTCAAGGCCCTGGCCCGCGCCCTGCGAGAGGCCGTGGAGATCGACCCCCGCCAGGCGGGAATCCCGAGCACAAAGGGGGCCTTGTGAGCCCGAAGGTCGGCCTGTTCGACTACGGCTCGGGCAACCTGCACTCCGCGGCGCGGGCCTTCGAGAACGCCGGGGCCGATCTCGTGGTGACCGGAGAACTCGCCGAGCTTCGCCGCCAGGATGCGCTCGTCGTTCCCGGCGTCGGCGCCTACAACGCCTGCATGACCGCGCTGGACGGGGCAGGCGGGGTGGAGCTGATCCGCGACTGGGTCGCCGACGAGCGACCGCTGTTCGGCATCTGCGTCGGGCATCAGGTGCTGTTCGAGGGGGGCAACGAGCACGGCACGCACACCGACGGCGTCGGCCTCTACCCCGGGCAGGTGGACAAGCTCGCCATCCGGCGCCTGCCGCACATGGGCTGGAACACCGTCGAGGCGCCGGAGGCCTCGGCGCTCTTCGCCGGCCTGCACGGGCGCCGGTTCTACTTCGTACACAGCTACGCCGCGCGCCCGTGGGAGGGCGACGCCAGGCAGGCGACCTGCACGGAGGGTGGCGAGGTCTTCGTCGCCGCCGTGGAACTCGGCGCCGTGACCTCGACCCAGTTCCATCCCGAGAAGTCCGGAGCCGCGGGCGCGCGGTTGCTGCGCAACTGGATCGGGACCCTCTGAGGCCTGGTCCGGTCGAGAGGGGGCGCGGGTCCACTAAGGTAGGGCCTCGTGAACGCATTGGAGTTGTTGCCCGCCGTCGACGTGCAGGGCGGGCAAGCCGTCCAACTCGTGCAGGGCATAGCCGGCACCCAGAAGGAGTTCGGCGACCCGGTGGTCGCCGCCGTCCGCTGGCGCGACGAGGGCGCGCGATGGCTGCACATGGTCGACCTGGACGCGGCCTTCGGGCGCGGCTCCAACGCCGAGGTGCTGGCCCGGATGATCGCGGAGGTGGGGATCGACGTCGAGCTGACGGGCGGCATCCGCGACGACGCGTCGCTGGAGCGGGCGCTGTCCACCGGATGCCGGCGCGTGAACATCGGAACGGCGGCGCTGGAGAACCCCGAGTGGTGCGAGGAGGCGCTGCGCCGCCACGGCGATCGTGTGGCGATCGCGATCGACGTGCGCGACGGCAAGGTCGCCGGCCGCGGCTGGACCACGGAGGGCGGTCGCTGGGAGGACACCGTCGACAGGCTGTCGGCGGCCGGTTGCCGCCGGTTCGTGGTCACCGACGTGGCCTCCGACGGCATGCTCGCGGGCCCTAACTACGATCTTCTCCGGGCGGTGTGCGCGCGCACCGACGCGGCGGTGGTCGCCTCCGGCGGCATCTCCCAGCTCGACGACCTGGCTCGGCTGCGCGAGCTGGTGCCGCTGGGTGTCGAGGGCGCGATCATCGGCACCGCCCTGTATGTTGGCAACTTCACCCTGGCAGACGCGCTGCGGGTGGCCCGAGGGGAGTCTGCGCATGGTTAAGCCTGGATCCGTGGAAGATCGCCGTAGCGAGCGGCACCAGATGGGTTCAGGGGCGAAGCCTGCGCGCGAGGGCATACCGGGTCGTCTGTCGAGCGTGCAGGATGACGCCAGTGGGCCCAGCTGGGGCCGCGGAGTAGGCGAGATGCCGCGGATCCAGGCGAAGGCACCGGCATCGACGTTCGGTCAGGCACGCACGCTGCACACGCCGCCGCTGCTGGAAGGACGCATAGCCGACCTGCTCGCCGGCAAGAAGATCGCCATGACGGGCGTCACCGGCTTCATCGGCGAGCAGATGCTCTGGCGCTTCCTCAACGACTGCCCGGAGACGACCACCGCCGTCCTCGTCCGCAGGAAGGGCTCGCTGACCGCGGAGAAGCGGGTGCAGCAGCTGCTGGGCAAGAAGATCTTCAAGGACATCGTCAAGGCCGCCGGCGGCGTCGAGCCGTTGATGGCGGCGCGCGTGCAGGTGATCGAGGGCGACCTCCCGCAGGTGCCGGTGCTGCCCCGCGACATCGATGTGCTGGTCCATTGCGCCGGCGACGTGTCCTTCGACCCGCCGATCGACCAGGCCTTCATGACCAACGTCGTGGGCACCAAGGCGCTGCTCTCGCGCTTCCTCGAGTCCTGCTCCGACGAGCACGGCAACCTGGAGCGCATCCCGCACTACGTCCACATCTCCACCGCCTACACGGCCGGCCGGCGGCGCGGCGCGATCCCCGAGGCCGCCCATATCCACGAGGTGGACTACGAACGCGAGTCCGCGGCTGCGCTCGCGATGAAGGAGCACGTCGAGGCGCGCTCTCGCAGCTCCGAGCAGCTCACGATCTTGCGCAAGGAGGCAGAGAAGCTGCACCGCCAGGCCGGCTACCTCACCACCTCCGAAGACACCGAGCGGCGTCGTCAGGAGTGGGTCAAGGCGGAGCTGGTGGCCGCCGGCACCGAACGCGCCCGCTCGCTGGGCTGGACCGACGTGTACACCTTCGCCAAGGCGATGGGGGAGCGCGTGGTGGCCGAGATGGGCAAGGACATCCAGGTCTCGGTGGTGCGCCCGGCGATCGTCGAATCCTCGCTGATCAACCCCTTCCCGGGATGGATCGAGGGGTTCAAGATGGCCGACCCGATCATCCTGGCCTACGGCCGCGGACAGCTGCCCGAGTTCCCGGCCTCCCCGGACGCCGTGATCGACATCATCCCGTGCGATTTCGTGGTCAACGCCATCGTCGCGGTCTGCGCCACCCAGCCCACCGTGGGGCAGGCCGAGTACTATCACTGCTCGTCGGGCGCCCGGAACCCGCTGACCTTCCGGGGCATCTACGACCACATCCGGGCCTACTTCGAGGAGCACCCCTACGTCTCCGGGCAGGGCTCGACCCCTCTGGCCACCTGGAAGTTCCCCGGCGCGGAGCCGGTGGAACGGCTGATGAAGCTGGGGGCGATCGCCACCCGGGTCGCCAACGCCGCGCTGAGCTTCGCGCCCCGCAGCCCGCTCACCCGGAACCTGGCCACCCAGGTGGACAAGACCGACAAGCAGCTCGAGTTCCTCGGCAAGTACCTGACGCTCTACGGCGAGTACCTCCAGTCGGAGCTGCACTTCGTCGACGACTGCACGCTGGCGCTGCACCACTCGCTGCACGCGGATGACAAGGAGAGCTTCGGCTTCGATTCGGCGTCCTACGAGTGGAGCCACTACCTGAAGGACGTCCACGTCCCGGCGATCACCAACCCGGTGCGCCGGCTCGAAGCGGCCCGCAAGCGCCGCAAGGCGAGCGCGACCACCTTCAAGCAGCTCAAGCCCGCCCAGCCCGGCACCGTGCTCGCCGCGTTCGATCTCGACGGCACCGTCATGGCCACCAACGTGGTGGAGACCTACCTCTGGGCCCGGCTCCCGGAACTCAGCCCGTTCGGCCGGGTGCGCGAGCTGGCCGCCGTGGTCGGCAACCTGCCCACCTATCTGGGGGCGGAGCGCCGCGACCGAGGGGTGTTCCTGCGGTCCATCTACCGCCGCTACGCGGGCGCGGATCTGGCCGCGTTGGAGAGCTACGTCGACGAGCGGCTCGCGCCGCTGATCCTCGACCGGATGTCTCCCGAGGCCATTCGCCGGATCCGCGAGCATCGCGAGGCGGGCCACACCACCATCCTGATCACCGGTGTGATCAGGCCGCTGACCCGGCCCTTCGAGGGACTGTTCGACACCATCGTCGCGGCCGACCTCGTCACCGACGAACAGGGGCTGTGTACCGGCTTCCTGAGCGGTCCGCCGATGGTGGGCGAGTCGCGCTCGGCCTGGCTCCACCACTATGCGACGCTGCACGAGATCGATCTCGCGCAGTCCTACGCCTACGCCGACAGCCACGTCGACCTGCCCATGCTGCGGGCGGTCGGCAATCCGGTGGCCGTCAGCCCCGACATCCCCCTGATGCGTGCCGCCAAGCAGAGCGGCTGGTCGATCGTCGAATGGTCGTCCATGTCCCCGATCCCGCGCTGGAAGATGCCCGCGATCTAGCGGGCCCGCCACAGAAAGACTGAGGAGATCAATGTCTCGTCCCGGTTTCGTCCTCGAGGTGGACGACAAGACCCCGGCGCTGCTCACCATGGCGGGAGCCGGCATGCGGCTGGAGCGCTTCGGCATCGGCACCAAGGTGATCTATCCCGCCGACGCGGTGGCCTCGGCCAACCCCGTCGAGCTGATCGACGCGGCGCTCGAGGCGCCCGTGGAGCACGCCCCGCTCGCCCGGCACCTGAACCCCGGCACCGTCTTGACCATCGTCGTGCTCGACGATCCGCAGCTCCAGCCGCGGCTGCGCTTCGACGTGCGGCGCAGCATCGTGGAGCGGGTGCTTGAGCTGGCCGCCGCCTCGGGGGTCGACGACGTGCAGATCGTCATCGGCAACGGCCTCAACAAGCGCTGGAGCGTCCCGGAGATCACCCGTGCGCTGGGGGAGCGGGTGGCCACCTCCTTCCTCCCCGACGGCCTGATCATGAGCCACGACGTGACGTCTGCCGACCTGGTGGTCGTGGGCGAGGTCGACGGGCACCCCGTGAGGCTGAACCGGCGCGTCGCCGAGTCCGACCTGGTGATCAGCGTCGGCGTGCGGGCGACCTGCCGCGCGGGCTCCCCCTTCGCCCCGAGCCTGATCGACGTCGAGACCCTGCGGCTGATCGGCGCGCCGGAAGCGGATCCCGAGCTGGGGCGCCGCGTCTCGGACGTGGTGGATGAGGCCGTGAAGAGTTTCGCGGTGGAGGCCGTGCTGGGCCAGCCGCTGCCGATGCGCTCGCTGCGCTTCGCGGCGAAGCGGGAATGGGAATGGCGGCTGAGCGATCAGCTGTCGTTCGTCACCGCCCGGCAGTGCGTCGCGGCGCTGCGTCCGCAGGGCACCCAGCAGCTCTACGGCAAGCAGGTCGCCGACTACGCCGTGTTCGACGTCGTCGGCGGGTCGCCGTCGGCGGTGGCGGAGCAGGCGCGCGACGCCTGGCGGGTCGCCAACCTGGTGGAGGTCAAGGGACAGGCCGACGTGCTGGTCACCTCCGTGTGGGGCGCGGCCTTCGACGAGGGCGATCCCGACGGCTCGCCGATCGGGGCGGCCAACCGCGCCCTGGTGCAGCTCGCCGGCTGCCATGCGGGGGTTCCGCTGGCTCGCCAAGGTGCGGCGCTGATCGCCTTCCACCCGCTGATGCCCCGGTTCTCCAACCGCCGCCAGGCCGCCGCCTCCGACTTCTATGCGACGGTGCTGCCGGAGGTCACGGACCCCGCCGAGATCGCGGCCCGCTTCGAGGAGAAGGCCTGCTCCGACGAGTGGTATCTCGACCTGTACCGCAAGCAGTTCTCCGACCACCCCTTGCAGACCTTCCAGACCTGGTACCGG
Source organism: Arachnia sp. (assembly GCA_035326505.1). Lineage (GTDB taxonomy): Bacteria > Actinomycetota > Actinomycetes > Propionibacteriales > Propionibacteriaceae > Arachnia. The sequence continues at coordinate 17,558 of DAOLFC010000025.1, read as the reverse complement.
ATCGCCGAGGCGACCCGGCGCTACGGCGACGTGATCTGGGTCGGCGGGAACCGCCGCACCGCGGCCCTTCTCGGGCACCGGGCGGCCTCCACCTACGCCGACGCGCTGGAGATCGCCTCCGACTTCGTCGGCTCGCATCCGGCGATCACCTACCTGCGCGGCCCGGGCCAGGTGCTAGGCGACGTGCGATGATGGCGCGCCGGCTCAGCACCTGGGCGTTCGATCGTTCGACGCGGCACCGCCCCCGCGTCACGCTGTTCGGCGACCTGCTCGGCTTCGCGCGCTCGGGCTGGGCCCGCAAGCAGAAGCCCCCGACGGGTGCGCCCCCGCAGGAGTCCCGCGACAGGAGCCGCGTGAGCCTGTCCGAGGTGCTCGCCCCGCACCTCACCGGCTGGCTGCATCTGCGCGTCGACTTCGAGGTGGTCGGGGCGGACGCGCTGACGGGCCTGGAGACGCCGTTCGTGCTCGGCGTCAACTACTGCGGCCAGCTCGGCTACCGGGTGCTGCGGATGTCGCTGCCGGCGCGCCTGCGCCCCGACGCGCAGCGGCTCAGCCGTGCGCTCAGCCGGCGGCGCAACGTCGCCGTGATGTCGGCCCACCCGGTGAGCGGACGGCTCGTCGGCGAGTTCGACTCCGAGGCCGCCGCCCTCGCCAGCCAGCACAACGTCGCCCTGGTCCCGGTGGGCGTGGTCGGCACGCTGGGCCTGAAGGAGATCCTCCAGCTGGCGCTGAACACCAAGCCCAAGGTCTCGATCCGCTTCGGCGCCCCCATCTACGTCCGGGGACGCAGCCTCTCCGAGGCGACCGACCTCCTCCAGTCCCGCGTCGAGCGGCTGGTCTCCGAGGGCGACCTGTCCTGGTGGGACGTGGAACGACGACGGGTCACCAGCACCGCCGACGACGACGAGGCGATGCCCCGCTGGCGCCGGTTGTGGCGGCAAGCGGCGCCACGCCCGGAGGAAAAGGGCTCCCGCATCTGGACCCGGTAGAGTGTGCATGGCATTTTTCAGTGAGTTTTCGAAGGGAGCCCTGTGTCCGGACACTCCAAATGGGCGACGACCAAGCATAAGAAGGCGGTCATCGACGCCAAGCGCGGCAAGCTGTTCGCCAAGCTGATCAAGAACGTCGAGGTGGCGGCGCGGCTGGGCGGCGGGGATCCCTCCGGGAACCCCACGTTGTTCGACGCGATCCAGAAGGCCAAGAAGTCCTCGGTCCCCAACGACAACATCGATCGCGCCGTCAAGCGCGGTTCCGGCGCCGAATCCGGTGGTGCGGACTACGAGACGATCATGTACGAGGCCTACGGGGCCGCGGGCGTGGCGATCCTGATCGAGTGCCTCACCGACAATCGCAACCGCTCGGCCTCCGACGTGCGCGTCGCGGTCACCCGCAACGGCGGCACGATGGCCGACGTCGGCTCGGTGCTGCGGCTGTTCTCGCGCAAGGGCGTCGTGCTGGTGCCCAAGGCGCAGGCCGGCGGCGAGATCAGCGACGACGACGTGCTGGAGGCCGCCCTCGAGGCGGGCCTCGAGGAGGTCAACGACGATGGCGACAGCTGGGAGGCCGTGTGCGATCCCAACGACACCATCGAGGTGCGCAAGGCGATTCAGGACGCCGGCTACGACTACGACTCCGCGGAGGTGCAGTTCGTCGCCTCCTACGACACGGAGATCAGCCAGGTGGACACCGCCCAGAAGGTGTTCCGGATCATCGACGCGCTCGAGGACTCCGATGACGTGCAGAACGTCTACACCAACATCGACCTCACGCCAGAGGTCGCCGCGGCGCTGGAGGAAGAGGACTAGCCTCCTCCACCCCCCATGCGCGTCATCGGCATCGATCCCGGCTTGACCCGCTGCGGCATCGGCATCGTCGAGGGCGCGGCGGGCAGGGCGCCGAGCCTGATCGCGGTGGGCGTCGTGCGCACCCCGGCAGACCTCGACGTCGCCCGCCGGCTCGTCCGGCTGGAGGAGGGCCTGCAGGGCTGGATCGACGACCACCACCCGGAGGCGATGGCCATCGAGCGCGTCTTCGCCCAGCACAACCTGCACTCGGTGGCCGACACCATGCAGGCGTCGGGGATCGCGGCGCTCGTGGGCGCCCGCGCGGGCCTGCCGGTGTCGTTCCACACGCCCAGCGAGGTGAAGACCGCCGTGACGGGCTCCGGCCGGGCCGACAAGGCCCAGGTCGGGCTGATGGTGCAGCGCCTGCTCAAGCTCGACGCGCCGCCCACCCCCGCCGACGCGTCGGACGCGCTGGCCATCGCCGTGTGCCATCTGTGGCGGGCACCGGCCACCAACCGCTATGCCGCTGCCCTGGCGGCGGCGAAGGGAAAGCGATGATCTCGCAGCTCACCGGCACCGTCGTCTCCGCGGGAGCCACCTGGTTCGTCATCGACGTCCACGGGGTCGGCTATCACGCCACGACGACCCCCGCGGCCGCCGCGGCGCTGCGGGTGGGGGAGACCACGACGGTCCACACCAGCCTGGTGCTCCGCCAGGATTCCCTCTCCCTGTTCGCCTTCCTGAACCCCGACGAGCGCCACGCCTTCGAACTGGTGCAGACCGCCTCCGGCGTGGGGCCCAAGCTCGCGGTGGCCATCGTCTCGGTGCTGGGGGCCGCGGAACTGCGGCGAGCGGTGCTGGCCGAAGACCTGAAGCGGCTCTGCACGGTGCCCGGCATCGGGACCAGGGGCGCCCAGAAGCTCGTGCTGGAGCTCAAGGACAAGGTGCTGGTCCTGGCGGCGGACAACGGCCCGCAGGAGCCGGTCGCCGCCCGGACCGATCCGGAGCTGTGGCGCACCCAGGTCGTCGACGGCCTGCAGAGCCTGGGGTGGTCGGCGCGCGACGCCGCTGCCGCCTGTGACGCCGTCGCCCATCTGGTGGAGGAAGATCCGGGCGTGGGCGTCGGCACCCTGATGCGGGCCGCCCTCAACACGTTGGCGAGGCGATGATGCAGCCGCCGGCCGAACAGCGGCCGATCGACCCGCAGCCCGTCCCGGAGGAACGCGACTTCGAAGCGGCGCTGCGGCCCAAGCGGCTGGACGACTTCCACGGCCAGCCCCGGGTCCGCGATCAGTTGTCCCTGGTGCTCGCCGCCGCCCGGCACCGCGGCACCGCGCCCGACCACGTGCTGCTGTCCGGCCCGCCCGGGCTGGGCAAGACGACGCTGGCCATGATCATCGCCAACGAGCTGGGCACGTCGCTGCGGATCTCCTCCGGCCCCGCGATCCAGCACGCCGGCGACCTGGCGGCCATCCTGTCGGGGCTCTCCGAGCACGAGGTGCTCTTCCTCGACGAGATCCATCGCCTCTCCCGCCCCGCGGAGGAGCTGCTCTATCTCGCGATGGAGGACTTTCGCGTGGACGTCGTGGTGGGCAAGGGCGCGGGCGCCACCGCGATCCCCATCGAGCTGCCGCAGTTCACCCTGGTGGGGGCCACCACGCGCGCCGGCCTGCTTCCCGGTCCGCTGCGCGACCGGTTCGGCTTCACCGCCAACCTCGACTTCTACGAGGCCGCCGACCTGGCGCGCATCGTCGCCACCTCCGCCGAGAAACTGGGCGTGACCCTGTCTCGCGATGCCGCCGTCGAAGTGGCGGGACGCTCCCGGGGCACGCCGCGCATCGCGAACCGCCTGCTGCGCCGGGTGCGCGACTACGGGCAGGTACACGCCCGCGATCCGCTCGACATCGGGGTGGCCCGCGCCGCGCTGGAGCTGTACGAGGTGGACGAGCGCGGCCTGGACCGGCTGGACCGCAACGTCCTGCAGGCGCTGTGCGTCAAGTTCGACGGGGGCCCGGTCGGGCTCTCGACGCTGGCGTTGAGCGTCGGCGAGGAGATCGACACCGTGGCCGAGGTGGCCGAGCCGTTCCTGATCAGGGAGGGGCTCCTGCTGCGCACGCCCCGAGGCCGCGTGGCGACGGCGGCGGGATACCGGCATCTCGGCCTGCGCCCGCCCACGCCCTCCACGCCGGGACTGTTCGACGATCCGTCGGCGTAATCAGCTATCCTGACCGATGGCCGACAACTCGTATCGACTTGAATAGGTTTTGAGAACCATGGAAATGCTCCTGATGATCGTCGCCTTCGGCGGCATCATGTACTTCCTCATGATCCGTCCGCAGCAGAAGCGTGCCAAGGAGCACGCCGCGCTGCTCGAATCCATCTCCGAGGACACCCGCGTGCTGCTCACCAGCGGCATCTTCGGAACCGTTCGCCACACCGGCGAGCGCCAGCTGATCGTCGAACTCGCGCCCGGCGTGGAGATCACGGTGCTCAAGGGCAACGTGGCGCGCGTCGTCGGCCCCAGCGACGAGGAGTTCGTCTTCACCGACGACCTGCCCGCCGACGAGGCGATCGACGCTCCGCTCGACGAGCAGCCCACTGAGCTGGACCGCTTCGACGAGATCGCCGCCAACTTCGAGCGCGACGACGCCCCGGCGGCCGACACCGACGCCCAGGGCGAGAACGTCGCGGAGCCCCGCGACGACGAGGGCACCTCCGCCCAGCCCACCCACACCGACAAGTAGGAATCAGCACCCACCGTGGCTACTCGCGCGCGTTCGTCGCGCCCCGGGGTGACGCTTGGCGTCTTCCTGGGCGTGATCGGCATCCTCTACGTAATCATGGCCTCCACCGGAACGTGGACGCCCAAGCTCGGCCTCGATCTTCGAGGGGGCATGACGATCACCCTCACGGCCACCAACTCCTCCGTCCCCGCGGAGTCGTTGGAGCTTGCGCGCGGGATCATCCAGCAACGCGTCGACAGCATCGGGGTCGGCGAGGCGTCGGTGACCACGGCGGGAGACCGCAACATCGTGGTCTCCGCGCCCAACATCAGCCGCGACGACCTCGTCGACCTCGTGGGAACCACGGCGCAGCTGGCCTTCCGCCCGGTGATCACCTCCGACGTGGTCGGCGCATCGGCCGCGCCGGAGGAGGGCGAGGCGAGCGCAGACCCGGAGGTGCCGGGCCTGCCCACCGCACCCACGCCCGAGCCGACGCCCAGCCCGTCGCCGTCGGCCGATGCCCCGGAGGAGCAGGAGGAGCCGGGTGACGTCGCCCTGCTGCCCATCGCGGACACGCTGGCCTACCAGCCCAGTGAGGCCGACATCGCGCTCTTCACCTCCTTCCAGTGCGGCGACGAGGTCACCGACCGGGTCGACGCGGCCCTGGTGGCCTGCGACGAGGAGCAGCAGCAGAAGTTCCTCCTCGGACCCGTCGCGATCCAGGGGCAGAGCGTCACCACCGCGTCGTCGGGCATCCCGCAGGGAGACCTGAGCTACGCGGTGATGCTGAGCTTCGACTCCGAGGGCGCCTCGCAGCTCGACGAGCTGACCGGTCAGCTCTCCGCCCAGACCTACCCCAACAACATGTTCGCGATCGTGCTCGACGGCGTGGTGCGCTCGGCGGCCACCGTCCAGGACCGCATCCCCAACGGCGAGGCGATCATCCGAGGCAACTTCACCGCCGAGTCCTCCGCGGCCCTGGCCAACGTGCTGAAGTTCGGTGCGCTGCCGCTCGACTTCGAGACCTCCCAGGTGGAGAGCGTCTCGCCCACCCTCGGCGGTGAGCAGCTGCGTGTCGGCATCATCGCCGGCCTGCTGGGCCTGGGCGCGGTGACGCTGTACTCGTTCTTCTACTACCGGGGCCTCGGCATCGTCGTGGTGGGCTCGCTCGCCGTCGCGGCGTCGGCCACCTACGCGGTCATGGTGCTGCTGGGCGAGACGATGGGCTTCGCGCTCAACCTGCCCGGCGTCGCGGGTGCCATCGTCGGCATCGCGGTCACCGCGGACTCGTTCATCATCTACTTCGAGCGCATCCGCGACGAGATCCGCGAGGGCCGCAGCCTGCATTCGGCGCTGTCCTCCGGATGGCTGAAGGCGCGCGGCACCATCGTGATCTCCGACGCGGTCTCGCTGCTGTCGGCCGTGGTGCTGTTCTTCCTCGCCTTCGGCGGTGTGCGCGGCTTCGCGTTCACGCTGGGCCTCACCACGCTGATCGACCTGGCGGTGTGCTTCTTCTTCACCGTCCCGCTGGTCCACCTGCTGGGCCGCACGAAGTTCTTCGGCGAGGGGCACAAGCTCTCCGGCTTGGACCCGGCGCACATGGGCGTCAGCCGTGCGTCCCTGCTCGGACGCCGCGGGCGTCGCCGTTCCGCCGTCGCCGTTCAGGAGGCATGAGATGGAAGCCACCGAGACCCAGAAGAAGCAGACCCTGGCCCACCGGCTCTACACCGGCCAGGTCTCTTACGACTTCGTCAAGCACACCAAGCTCTGGTTCGGCGTCACCGCCGCGATCCTCGTGGTGACCGTCCTGATCCTGCTGTTCCGCGGGCTCACCCTCGGCATCGAGTTCACCGGCGGCACCGACTTCCAGGTGCCGATGGCGGTCACCGAGACCACCGTCGACGACGTGCGCGCCGCCACCCAGGAGTTCAGCGTCGACGAGCTGGGCGCCCAGGTGTTCTCCATCGGCGACGAGTCGGTGCGGATCCAGACCCGGATCCTCACCTCCGAGGAGACGGCGACCCTGCGCACCGAGATCGCCGGCGTGGCCGGCGTCGCGCCGGATCAGGTCACCTACAACTCGATCGGCGCCTCCTGGGGCAAGGAGATCTCGCGGCAGGGCGTGATCGCTCTGGTGGTGTTCCTCGGGCTCGTGATGGTGCTGATCGGCGGCTATTTCCGCAACTGGAAGATGTCGATCTCGGCGATCGCCGCCGTGCTGCACGACCTGCTGCTCACCGTCGGCGTCTACGCGCTGGTGGGCTTCACCGTCAGCCCGTCGACGGTGATCGGCGTGCTCACCATCCTCGGCTACTCGCTGTACGACACCGTCGTGGTCTTCGACAAGGTGCGCGAGAACACCAAGCACTTGGAGGACGGGGACAAGACCTACGGCTACCAGGCGAATCTGGCGGCCAATCAGGTGATCGTGCGGTCGCTGAACACCACCATCATCGGCGTGCTGCCGGTGGCGGCGCTGTTCGTGGCCGGCAGCTGGCTGCAGAGCGCCCCGCTCGCCGATCTGGGCCTGGCGCTGCTGGTCGGCATGATCGCCGGCGCCTACTCGTCGCTGTTCCTGGCCGTGCCGTTGCTGGTGTGGCTGAAGGAGCGCGAGCCCGCCATGGTGGCGCATCGCGAGAAGCTGGCGCGCCGCGAGGCCCGCGCGGCGCAGCGGGCCGCGCATCGCGAGCCCGAGGAGGTCGTGATCTCCGTGGTTCCGGCTGCGGCCGAGTCCGGCGATGCCGATTCCGCCGAGAGCCGCGAGGAGCGCGAACGCGCCCGGGCGCGGCAGTCCCGGGCCGAGCGGAAGAAGCACTAGCCGTGAGCGTCGATCTCTCCTCCCTGGTCCACGACGTCGCCGACTATCCGAAGCCCGGGGTGCTGTTCAAGGACATCACTCCGCTGCTGGCGTCGGCCCGGGGGTTCCAGGAGACGATCGACCACCTGGTCGACGGGGCGCCGCCCCGGATCGACCTGGTGCTCGGCATGGAGGCGCGCGGCTTCATCTTCGCGGCGCCGGTGGCGCTCGCGCTCGGGGCGGGCTTCGTGCCGGTCCGCAAGCCCGGCAAGCTCCCCGGGGAGCTGTACTGCGAGTCCTTCGAGCTGGAGTACGGCCAGGAGACGCTCACCATGCGCGCCGACGCGGTCGGCCCCGGTGCGCGCGTGCTGGTCATCGACGACGTGCTGGCCACGGGAGGCACCGTTTCCGCCACGGCGGGATTGGTGGCCCAGAGCGGCGCCGAGCTGGTCGCGGTGAGCGTGGTCGTCGAGTTGTCGGCCCTCGGCGGCCGGCAGCGCCTGTCGGAGGCGGGTATCGACCAGGTGACCTCCCTGCTGCAAGTATGAGCCATGGCCAAGAAGCGCCTTCCGGCCAGCGGTACCCACTCGCTGGTTAACCTCCCCAGGATCTCGCGATCGCCGATCCAGGAGCTGGCGCGCCGCGCACTGCTCGCGTTCCTCCTGCTGCTGGCCGCCACGCTGCTGGTCTACGTCGACCGGGCCGGCTACGTGGACAACACCGCCGGCAGCGGCATCTCTTTCATCGATGCCCTGTACTACGCGACGGTGACTCTCACCACCACCGGCTACGGCGACATCACCCCGGTGACCCAGCAGGCGCGGCTGATCAACGTGCTCGTGATGACGCCGATGCGCATCGGCTTCCTGGTCCTGCTGGTCGGTACCACCATCCAGGTGCTCGCCAACGAGGGCAGTCGGAGCATCCGGGACACGCAATGGAGGAGAAGGATGCGCAATCACATCGTCGTCATCGGCTACGGCACCATGGGGCGCAGCGCCGTCAATACGTTGTGCCGGCACGGCGAGTCGCCGCACAAGATCGTCGTCATCGACAGCAACGAGACCGCCATCGCCGATGCCAACGTCGACGGCATCGCCGCCTTCCTCGGCGACGCGACGCGCCGCGAGCTGCTGCGCCGGGCCGAGATCTCGAAGGCGCGCGAGGTGATCATCGCGCTCGGCCGCGACGACACCTCGATCCTGGCGACGCTCACCGTGCGGCAGCTGAACCCGTCGGCCAACATCGTCGTGGCGGTGCGGCAGCACCAGAACGTGCCGCTCGTGCGGCAGTCCGGGGCGACGTCGGTGGTGACCTCGTCGGAGACGGTGGGTCGCCTGGTGGGTCTTTCCGCGATCGGTCCGGAGCTGGGCACCATCATCCAAGACCTGCTCACCGGTGGTGAGGGGCTCGAAGTACACCAGCGGCTCGCGACGGCGGAGGAGGCCGGGCAGATGCCGTCGGCGATCAAGGGGGAGCGGGTGATCGGCCTGATCCGCAACGGCACCCTGCGCCGGTTCTACGACTCCACGGCCGCGCGAATCGAGGTGGGCGACGAGCTGATCGTCGTGCGGAAGGCCTCGCCGAGCAGCCTGACGTCGCTGCGCGATCTCAACACCGAGTAGCGTGCGGGGAGGCCGTCGCGTCCCCGCGCCCTGTGGGTTCCCGGCGCGTATGATGGGCCGGAGCTACAGGGGAAGGGGGAGTTCATGGCAGAACCCTCTGGATCGGTCACGACGAACGCCGGGGCCGCCGTACCGCCGCCGCCGCGGCTGAGGATGCGCCATCGACTGGCGCGGCTCGGTGCTGTCCAGCCCAAGTCCGCCGTGCTCGATCCGATGTTCCGGATCGTCCAGAGCAACCACCCCAAGGCCGATCTCGCGCTGATCGAGCGCGCCTACCGGACGGCCGAGCGCTACCACCAGGGCCAGACCCGCAAGTCCGGCGACCCCTACATCACGCACCCCCTGTCGGTGGCGACGATTCTGGCCGAGCTGGGCATGACGGAGCCCGTGCTCGCGGCCGCACTGCTGCACGACACCGTCGAGGACACCGACTACACCCTCGATCAGCTGCGCGGCGAGTTCGGCGACGAGATCGCGCACATGGTCGACGGGGTCACCAAGCTCGACAAGCTCACCTACGGCGAGACGGCGAAGGCCGAGACCATCCGCAAGATGATCATGGCCACCTCGGAAGAGGTGCGCGTGCTGGTGATCAAGCTGGCCGACCGGCTGCACAACATGCGCACGCTCGGCGCGATGAGGCCCGAGGCGCGGGCCCGGATCGCCACCGAGACGCTGAACATCTTCGCCCCGCTGGCGCACCGGCTGGGCATGAACACCATCAAATGGGAGCTCGAAGACCTGTCCTTCCAGGTGATCGAGCCCAAGTTCTACGCCGAGATCGTCGAGATGGTGGCGGCTCAGGCCCCCGGTCGCGACCGCTACCTACGGCAGTTGATCTCCGAGTTCCAGGGTCTGCTGGCCGAGGCGAAGATCAAGGCGACGGTGTACGGCCGGCCCAAGCACTACTACTCGATCTACCAGAAGATGATCGTGCGCGGCCGCGACTTCAAGGACATCTACGACCTGATCGGGCTGCGGGTGCTCGTCGACGAGACCCGCGACTGCTACGCCGTGCTCGGGGTGGCGCACGCGGCGTGGAAGCCCATCCCGGGACGGTTCAAGGACTACATCGCCAACCCCAAGTTCAACATGTACCAGTCGCTGCACACCACGGTGCTGGGCGACCAGAACGAGCCCGTCGAGTTCCAGATCCGGACCCACGAGATGCACCGCCGGGCCGAGTACGGCGTCGCGGCGCACTGGAAGTACAAGCAGGACCTGCGGGCCGGTGTGTCCCCGGAGGACGCGGGGTTGCGTGCCATGCACCAGCTGGGCGTGATGTCGAAGGAGACCGAGGATCCCTCGGAGTTCCTCGACTCCGTGATGTTCGAGATCAACTCCGACGAGATCTACGTCTTCACCCCCAAGGGCGAGGTGATGGCCCTGCCGGTGCAGGCCACGCCCGTCGACTTCGCCTTCTCGGTACACACCGAGGTGGGCTATCGATGTATCGGCGCCCGGGTGAACGGGCGGCTCGTCTCTTTGTCGACGAGGCTCCAGCAGGGCGACAAGGTGGAGGTGCTCACCTCCAAGGCCGCCAATGCGGGCCCCAGCCGCGACTGGCTGAACTTCGTGGTCTCCAGCCGCGCGCGGCAGAAGATCAAGTCGTACTTCAGCAAGGAGCGGCGCGACGAGAGCATCGAATCGGGCAAGGAGATCCTGGCCAAGGACATCCGGCGCACCGGCTTGCCCATGCAGCGCCTGCTGACGCTGGAGAACCTGACGGCGGTCGCCAACGAGCTGGGCCAGAAGGACGTGCCCTCGCTGTACAACGCCATCGGCGAGGGTCACCTCGGTGCGCAGGGCGTCGTCGAGAAGTTGATCGCGCTGCACGGCGGCCCGGACGAGACCTCCGACACCGTGAGCGAGGACGTCGCGGTGGTGCGCCGGCCCCGCCGCGCGGTGTCGTCCGACGCGAAGGTGCTGGTGGACGGCGACGACTCGGTGGTCGCCAAGTTCGCCAAGTGCTGCTACCCGGTGCCGGGCGACGAGATCATCGGCTTCGTGACCCGCGGCGACGGCGTCTCTGTGCATCGCGCCGACTGCTCGAACGTCCCGGCGCTGCGCGAACAGCCCGAGCGCCTGATCCGGGTCGAGTGGTCCGGCCAGGCGCAGTCGGCCTACCTGGTGACTATCCACATCGAGGGCATCGACCGGGCGCGCCTGCTCTCCGACGTGAGTTCCGCGCTGTCCGAGCAGCACGTCGACATCGTCTCGGCGAACATCTCGACCAACAAGCAGCACGAGTTCAGCGGCCGGATCACCTTCGAGTCGCCCGACCCCCGGCACCTGCAGCACGTGATCAACGTCGTGCGTCGGGTCCCCGGGGTCTACGACGTCTTCCGTGTGAACGGGTAGGTGAATGGGGCCATGGGTTTCGGTGGTCGTGGGTGGTCAGGTAGGCGGATGGTAGCTCTGGTGTGGTGCTCGACGCCTGGCATACTGCAATCCGCCAGCCGTATACGGCTGGCGGATTGCAGTAACGCTGGCGTTGAGCATCAAGGCTGGCGTCGAGCAGCAGGGCTACGACGACGCCACGACTCAGTCTCTAGGAACTGAACTCCTCCAAGGTGGCGCGCGCCTGGTCGAGCCAGCTCTGGTACGTGGCGATCGACTGCTTCGCGTCCTTGATCTTGCGGGCATCGCCCTTTGCCTCGTGCGCGGCCAGGTCGTTGTTCAGCTTGGCGATCTGGGCCTCGAACATCGCGACGGTTTCCTCGGCCCGGCGGCGTGCCTCGGGATCGGTGCGCTTCCATTCGTCGCTCTCCACCTGGGAGACCTTGTCGGCGACGCGACGCACGCGCACGTCGAGGTCGCGCATGGCGGCCCGCGGCACATGACCCAGCTCGTTGAACTTGGTGAGGAACTCGCGGTAGATCGCCTTGGCCCTGTCCGCCTCCGACACCCCGTCGAGGTCCTTCTCCACCTGTTCCACCAGGCTCGTCTTGGCGGCCAGGTTCTCGGCCTGCTCGCCGTCGACCGCGCTCTGGCTGGCCGTGCGCGCGTCGAAGAAGGTGTCCTGAATGGCGCGGAAACGAGCCCAGAGCTGGTCGTCCTCGGCGCGCCGGGCGCTGCCCGCGGCCTTCCAGCGACGCATCAGGTCGCGGAAGGCGGCGGAGGTGGCGGCCCAGTCGGTGGACTGCGCGAGCGGCTCGGCCTCGGCGATGATCGCCTCCTTGAGGGCCTTCGACGAGTCGCGGCGCGAGTTCAGATCGGCGAAATGGGCCTTGCGCCGGCGGGTGTAGGTGGTGCGCGCGGAGCTGAAGCGGTGCCACAGATCGTTGTCAGTGGCACGATCGACTCGGGGGAGGGCCTTCCACTCGTCGAGCAGCGTCCGGAACCGGTCGACGCCGCCGCGCCAGTCGTCGCTCTGCGCCAGCACCTCGGCCTCATCGACCATTGCCTGCTTGGCCGCGACGGTGGCGGCATTCTGCTCGGCGCGCGCGGCCTTGCGGGCCTCGATCTGCGCGGGAAGCTGTTCCTCCAGCGCGACGAGACGCGTCGCCAACGCCTCAAGGTTGCCGACTGCGTTCGCGGTGGCCACGTTGTTCTTCGCCGAGGCGATCGCGTTCTTGGCCTCTTCCGGCGACATCGCCTTGGCCGCGACGCGCGACTCGAGGAGCGACACCTCGGCCGCGAGGTTCTCGAAGCGACGCACATAGAAGGCGAGGGCTTCTTCGGGAGTGGAGTCGGGGATCTGCCCGACGCTTCGTTCGGTGTCACCCGTGATCACATAGACCGTGCCGTCTGCGTCGACTCGGCCGAAGCTTGCGGGCGCTTGCTGTTCGCTCATGCGGCAACATTAGCCGGATAAGGTATACATGTGCTCGTCTCTCGGATCGTCGTTTCCCCGTGGCAGGCGAATGCCTACCTGGTATCAGGCTCTGCGGAGGGCGGTGAGTGCGTCGTCGTCGACCCCGGAATACTCGGCGCAGGCTCCATCGCCGCGGAGTTGGACCGCCTCTCGCTGACCCCGGTGGCGCTGCTCGCCACGCACGGCCACCTCGACCACATCGGAGACGCGCACATCCTGGCCGCCGAGTACGGCGTCCCCCCACACGGCATTCCCCTCTACTGCGCCGTCGAGGACCATCCGATGCTGACCACCCCGTCGCTCGGCCTCGGACTGCAGATGATGCCGTTGATCCACCAGTTCCTCGGCCGCGACGCGCTGCCGCCCGTCGCCGACCTGCGCCCCTACGAGGGATCGTTCGAGCTCGCTGGCCTCACCATCACCCCGAGCCTGGCCCCCGGTCACACGCCCGGCTGCACCCTGCTGGAGGTGAGCGACGGCACCGAGACCCTGCTCTTCACCGGCGACGTGCTGTTCAAGGGCTCCATCGGTCGCACCGATCTGCCCGGCGGTAGCATGTCCGAGATGCGCCGGTCGCTGGCGGCCCTGGTGGAACGATTCGACCCGAGCCTCACCGTGCTGCCCGGCCATGGCCAAGCCACCACGATCGAGGCGGAAATCGCCTCGAACCCCTATCTCTGACAGACCCCAGGAAAGGCCCACACCGTGCGTCCCAAGCCCCTGTCCGGCTTCCCCGAGTTCCTGCCCGCCGGCCGCCTGATCGAGAACCGCGTGCTGGACATCGTGCGGGGCACCTTCGAGCTGCACGGCTTCGCCCCCATCGAGACCCGCGCCGTGGAGCCGCTCAGCCAGCTGGCGCGCAAGGGCGAGATCGACAAGGAGATCTACGTCGTCCGGCGGCTCCACGCGCAGGAGGGCGACGCCGACGAACTGGGCCTGCACTTCGATCTGACGGTGCCCTTCGCGCGCTACGTGCTGGAGAACTCCGGTCACCTCGCCTTCCCGTTCCGGCGCTTTCAGATCCAGAAAGTCTGGCGCGGTGAACGCCCCCAGGAAGGCCGCTACCGCGAGTTCCTGCAGGCCGACATCGACATCGTGGGGCAAGGCACGCTGGCCGCCCACCACGACGTCGAGATCCCGCTCGTCGCCCTCGACGTGTTCGAGAAGCTGCACGTCGAGCTGGGGTTGCCCCCGGTCCGGCTGCACGTCAACAACCGCAAGCTGGCCGAAGGCTTCTACCGGGGCCTCGGCATCGACGATCCTGCCGCCGTGCTGCAGCGCGTCGACAAGCTGGACAAGATCGGCGCCGCCGCGGTGATCGAGCTGCTGGTGAAGGAGGCCGGCCTGAGCGACGCGCAGGCGCGGGCCTGCGTCGACCTGGCCGGGATCTCCTCGACGGACGAGTCCTTCGTCGACCAGGTGCGGGCGCTGGGAGTCTCCCACGAGCTGCTGGACACCGGCCTCGACGAGCTAGCTGCCCTGGTGCGCGCCGCTCAGAGGGCCGTGCCCGGACGGATCGTCGCCGACCTCAAGATCGCCCGCGGACTCGACTACTACACCGGCACCGTCTACGAGACCTTTCTGGTGGGGTCGGAGAAGATCGGCTCGGTCGCCTCCGGCGGTCGCTACGACTCGCTGGCCACCGACGGCAGGCAGACTTTCCCCGGTGTGGGCTACTCCTTCGGCATCACGCGGATCCTCGCCCCGCTCATCGGGCAGGGCAAGCTCCAGGCGTCGCGGAGCGTGCCCAGCGCCGTGCTGGTGGCGGTGGATAACGAAGACTCCCGCGAGCAGGCCATCGCGGTCGCGGCACAGCTGCGCTCCCGCGGCATCCCGGTCGAGGTGGCGCCCAAGGCAGACAAGTTCGGCAAGCAGATCCGCTACGCCGAGCGCCGGGGCATCCCCTTCGTCTGGTTCGGGGCCGGCTACGACGACTCGGTCAAGGACATCCGCAGCGGCGAGCAGGCCCCGGCCAGCCCGGCCGTGTGGAGCCCGCCGGCAGAGGACTTGGCCGTCCAGGTGGGCCCGCCTCGCGCCTAGCGCCGTCGCCTCGCAGGCGGTCGTCTCCCGGGCGGTTCTCTCCCGCAAAGTGGTCGGAGGGAGGGCGTAGCGTTCCTGAGGTACCGACGAAAGGAACCGCGATGACCATCGCTTTGCATCCCTACCTGAACTTCCCCGGCAACACCCGCGAGGCCATGGAGTTCTATCAGTCGATCTTCGGCGGCGAACTCGTCGTCTCCACCTTCGGCGAGATCGGAATGGGCGACATGATGCCGGCCGACGGCACCATGCATGCCCATCTCGAGACGCCGGCCTTCTCGATCATGGCGGCCGACGCGATGCCGGGCGCCGAGGCCACCTGGGGCGGCACCCGCAACTATCTGTCGCTCGTCGGAGACGACGCGGAGACCATGACCGGCTGGTTCGAGAAGCTCGCGGAGAGCGGCTCCGTCGGAATGCCCCTCGAGAAGCAGGTGTGGGGCGACACCTTCGGCATCTGCATGGACAAGTACGGCCTGGAATGGATGGTCAACATCTCGGAGCCCCCGCAGTAGCGACGGTTCTCCGCCACCGAGGACCCGCCCGACGGAAAAGTGCGGCGGGATCGCGATTCTGCGTTTTTGGGGGTCGCGAAATGCGTCCGGCCGCACTTTTCCGTCAGGTTTAGGCTGTGCCCATGCAGTTGGTCTCCGTCGCCCAGGCGGTCGAACGCGCCAGGGGACTCCTCTCCCGGCCTTCCCGGGCGATCCTCGGCATCGTCGGCGCTCCCGGAGCCGGGAAATCGACGCTGGCCGCCGCCCTCTCCGCGGAGTTGGGTGACGTCTCCGCTCTCGTCGCCATGGACGGCTTCCACCTCGACAACGAGGTGCTCGTCGCGCTCGGGCGGCGCGACCGCAAGGGAGCTCCGGATACCTTCGACGTGAGCGGCTACGCCTCGCTGCTGCGACGCTTGCGGAGGCGGGACGAGGACGTGGTCTATGCGCCGCGCTTCGACCGGTCGCTGGAGTTGAGCATCGGCAGCGCCGTGGCCGTCAGGCGGGAGACGCCCCTGGTGATCACCGAGGGCAACTACCTCCTCCACGACGAGCACGGATGGCAGGCCGTGGGACGGCTCCTCGACGAGGTCTGGTTTCTCGACGTCCCCGCCGAGGAGTTGCGGCGGCGCCTGGTGGCCCGCCGGATGGGCCACGGCGAATCGGAGGAGCAGGCCGCGGCCTGGGTGCGGCAGGTCGACGAGCCCAACGCCGCCTTGGTCACGGCCGGGCGCGAAGCCGCGGATCTCGTCGTCCGTCTTGCGGGGGAACCTGGCTAGCTCACCAGCGGGCCGAGTTCGAACTGGGCCAGCCGGTCCTGTGGGGTGCTGTCGCCGGAATGCTGTCCCTGGAACGCGGAGGTACCGTCGGTGCCGCACAGCGGCACGATGCGGTGCGATCCGCCGGGATGCTGGTTCACCCAGTCGGTGAGGTCGTAGACGGTGCCGTCGATGATCGTCCAGCAGTCCTCCGCGCTGTCGTGCTCGGCGACCTGATCGACGGTGTACCCGTCGGCCGGCGGGGCGTCGGAGGAGGCCGACGACTCGGGCGTCTCCGGGGTCTCGGGGGTGCTGGTGGTCTCCTCGGCAGGCTCGGTCTCCGGCGTGGTCGGGGCGGGCTCCGTTGTGGACGTAGGGGCGATGACCGATCCCCACACGGCCTGAGCACCCGTGTGTCCCACGACGGCGGTCAGCCCGAGGGACGCCAGGGCGACGATCGCGGCGAGCGCCCGCACCCAGAGGGGATCGGCACCCTTCCGATGGAGGAACCACCACAGCGCGCCCACCGCCAGGCTCAGCGTCGCCACCAACGGCAGCTGGGTGCCGAGAGCCTTGTGCAGCTCGGGTTCCCCGACGCGCGCCGCCAGCGCGGTTCCCGAGAAGCGGGCGACCCAGGCTGCTCCCGTCGCGACGACCAGCACGGCCACGGTCAGCGGAAGCCCCACCGGTCTGGCCTTTCGCCACACCAGGAGCGCCAGCAGCCCCAGGGCTCCGAGGGGAAGCAACACGACGACGGCATGGACCACCAAGGGATGCAGGGGGAGTCCCAGGATCTGATCGAACATGCCTGGATTCTAAAGAAGATGTCTGTGCAGACGCTGTGACTTGGCACCCGCTCCCACCGGCCGGGGTGCCGAAAGGTAGTCTTGACAGAGAGGGGGTGATGATCGTGGAACTCCTACCAATCGCTCTCGAGACCCTGGGTGAGGGCATGAGCGAACCGATCGTCGGCGTGGTCACACTCGTCGTCGTCGGTGTGGCCGTGGGCGCCGTGGCCCTGCTGTTCTTCCTGAGACATCACGGAGGATAGAGAGGTCTCCGCGGAGCCTCTACGGCTCACGCGGAGCCTTTTGTGCCCTAACATGGGTGGCCGCGAACTGCACTGTCTATGCAGCTCGCCAGAAAGGAATTCTCGTGATCCGCACCCATGACGCCGGCGCCCTGCGCAAGGACGACGCCGGTCAGCAAGTGGTGCTCGCCGGTTGGGTGGCCAAGCGCCGCGACCACGGCGGGCTGGCCTTCATCGATCTGCGCGATGCCTCGGGCCGCGTTCAGGTCGTCATCCGCGACGAGCTGCTGGAAGCCACCGGCGCCCACGACCTGCGCAACGAGTACTGCATCAAGGTCACCGGCGTGGTGGAGGTCCGGCCGGAGGGCAACGAGAATCCCGATCTGCCCACCGGCGAGATCGAGGTGGCCATCTCCGAGCTGGCTGTGCTGAACCCGTCCGCGCCGCTGCCGTTCCAGATCGACGAGCGGGTCAGCGTCGGCGAGGAGGC
>DAOLFC010000174.1:0-6458 GCA_035326505.1 Arachnia sp. | reverse complement strand
GGGGCTACTCGGATAGCAGTGCGTTCGCGAGGAGTTCGAGTCCGCGGACCCGGGAGGGCCAGGAATCGGCCGGGTCGCCCTCGCGTGCCCCCTGGACGGGATGCACCATGATCTCGTCGACGCCGAAGCGCTCGGCGGTCTCACGGAGCTGGTCGCGTACCTGATCGGGGTCGCCGATCGCCCAGGAGCTCACCATCGGTGCGACGAGGTCGCGCAGGTCGTCGGTGAGGACCGAGCGCACGTCGTCGCCGACGAAGCGGGCGCGGTCCAGCGAACCGCCGGTGCGCAGCATCGCCATTGCGAGCATGTGCGGCTCGGCCAGCTCCCAGGCCTCGTCGGCGGTCTCCGCCACGGAGACGTTGACGCTGACGAAGGTTCGCGGAGCGATGTCGGGAGAGCCCTCGGCGCGGCGGAAGCCGTTCCGGTACAGGGCGAGGGCGCGCTCGGTGCCGTGTCCGGAGAAGTGGTGCGCGAACACGTAGGGCAGGCCCAGTTCGGCGGCCAGCTCGGCGGAGTAGTCGCTGGAACCGAGCAGCCAGATCTGCGGCGGATGCTGCACGTCGGGCGCGGGTCGCAGTTGATAGCGGCGGCCCAGGGGGAGTTGGAACACGGCGCCGCAGGGGCTGAGCAGCGAGCGGATGTCCTCGACGTGCTTCGGGAAGTCGCGCAGCGGGTCGGCGGGCTTGCCGGAGGAGTCGACGTAGTGCCCACCGCCCAGCTGTCCGCGGATGGCGGCGGAGGTGATCGGGTCGGTGCCGGGGGCGCGTCCGATGCCGAGATCGATGCGGTCGCCGTAGACCGCGGCCAGCAGCGCGAACTGTTCGGCGATGGCCAGCGCCGAATGGTTGGGCAGCATCACCCCGCCCGAGCCGAGCCGGATCTGCCGGGTGTTCTCGCCGAGGTACATCAGCTCGACGGCGGGCGTCGTGGAGGCCACCGATGCGGTGTTGTGGTGTTCGGCGACCCAGTAGCGGGTGTAGCCGAGCCGGTCGGCCACCTCGGCCATCTCCCTACTGGCTCTTAGGGCCTGCCCCGTGGTCTGTCCCTTCCGGACGCCGATCAGATCCAGTACCGAGAGCTTCATCCACCCAGCCTAGTAGCTCGACCGCGGGCTCCTGGGCCGTCGCAGACACCGCAGGGCGAGCGTCTCGGGGGTGTCCTGTTTGGGACCTGCCGTCTGGGGGTACGGGAGGAGAACAAGGGAGCCGGGTGGCCGACGAAGAGTTCCGCGCATCGCGTCGCGGAAGCGACGATCGACGGCAGGCCCGGCCGGTGATCGGAGGAAGAAGATGTCAGTGCTCGAAATCGTGTTGTGGATCGTGGCGGCCGTGCTCGTCCTTTCCGGTATTGCGGCGCTCTTCCGCAAGCAGATCCTGTGGGGGATCGTGCTGATCGTGGTCGGGCTGCTCGTCGGTCCCGGTGGCGTCAGCATCTTCGTGACATAGCGCAGGAGGCTTCCCGACAGGAGCGCCACCCTGGCCCCGGTATCCGCCGGGGCCAGAGTTTTGCCAGTTGATCGCCGGGAGCGTAACGTTGCACGGCTATGCGTGACTTCCCTCCAGAGGTGACCGCCTCCGACGTTCCCGCCACTCGCGGCCCCAGCGCCTTCCTGCGCTGGATGGTTCGCGACCAGTTCGCCGTGGTGTTTTCCATGACCCTTCTGGTGGTGGCGTGGCAGCTGCCGAGCGTGTTGTCGCCCTGGCTGATCGGCAAGGCGATCGACGCGGGCATGCTGGGGCGCGACCTGTGGGCCACCGTCGGCTGGACGTCGCTGCTGCTGGTCGCCGTGCTGTTCGGCGCCGCGGGCGGCATCCTGCAGCACACCCTCGTGGTGCGGAGCTGGCTGATCGCGCTGTACGGCACGCAGAAGCGGGTCGGGCACACGACGGGCAGGCTGGGGCACCTGCTCGGCCGCCGCGTCCCGACCGGCGAGGTGCTGAGCGTCAGCTCCTCCGACTCCGACACGTTTGGCGTCACCCTGGAGGTGCTGGCCCGGGCCATCGGGTCGCTGCTCGCCTTCGCGCTGGTGTGCGTGCTGATGTTCACCACTTCGCCGCTGCTGGCCGCGGTGGTGCTGGTGCTCTCGCCCCTCCTGCTGCTGGCCTCGACGCCGGTGCTGCGCCCGCTGAGCGCCGCCCAGCTGGCCGAGCGCACCCAGAACGCCGAGCTCACCTCGCTGGCCACCGACATCGTTGCCGGCCTGCGCATCCTGCGCGGCATCGGCGGCGAAGAGACCTTCGGCGCCAACTACAACCGCCAGTCGCAGCGCGTGCGGCGGCTGGGCGTGCGCGTGGGCACCTGGCAGGGCGTCGTCGAGGCGATCGCGGTGCTCGTCTCCGGCGGGCTGCTGGTCCTGGTGGTCTATCTGGGAACCCACGAACTCGCGGCGGGCCGCCTTACCGTCGGTCAGCTGATCAGCTTCGTCGGCTATGCCATCTATCTGCTGTGGCCGTTGCAGACGTTCTTCGACTTCGCGCAGAAGTGGATCGCCGGTCTCGTCGCGGCGGGCAAGACCGGCGCGCTGTTCTCCTCCCCGAGCCCGTGGCGCCCGGGTCGCCGCGAGGTGGGGCGTTCGCCGAGGCTGGTCGACGAGGTGTCGGGGCTCGTGGTCGAGCCCGGTCGGTTCCTCGGCCTGGTGAGCGCCGATCCCGACGCGTCGGCGGCCCTGATCGACCGACTCGGCCGGTACCTGCCCGCGGAGGCCGCCGCGGCCACGGACGACGACGAAGAGGGACGCCAGAAGTGGCGGGAGCGGCGCCGGGTGCTCCGCGAGCGGCGAGAGCAGCGCGACGCCATCGCGCGGGTCGACGCCCAGCTCGCGACGGAGGCCTGGGGGGTGACGGCCGACGGCGTCGACCTGGCCGAGATCGACATCGACGCCCTCCGCCGCCGGGTGCTGGTCGCCGACACGTCGTCGATGCTGTTCGCGGGCACCCTGCAGGAGGCCGTCGACCCCTGGGGCACGCACCCCCGCGAGCAGGCGGAGGCCGCGCTCGTCACCGCGTGCGCCGAGGACGTCTTCGACGCGCTGCCCGGCGGCTGGCAGGGCCGGATCGACGAGAAGGGCCGCGGCCTCTCCGGTGGCCAGCGGCAGCGCGTCGTCCTGGCGCGCGCACTGCTGGCCGACGCCGACGTGCTGTGCCTCGTCGAGCCCACCTCCGCCGTCGATGCGCACACCGAGGCGCGGATCGCGCCGCGGCTCGTCGCGCACCGGGCCGGGCGGACCACCGTCATGGCGACGGCCTCGCCCCTGATCCTGCATATGGCCGACGAGGTGGCGCTGCTCGCCGGCGGGCGGATCGTCGCCCGCGGCCGTCACGTCGACCTGCTTGAGAGGGCCGACTACCGCCGGGTGGTCGCCCGGGGAATGGACGGCGACGATGAGTGACGTGACCCCCGAGCTGCTCCCCGGATCGCGCGCGACCTGGCGCGACGGGGAACCGGAGCCGCGGATCCCCCCGGAGCTGATCCCCGACCGGACCCTCACCCCGTCGCAACGGCTGGCCGCCTGGAAGAACCGGCACGCCGTGCGTGCGGGACGCGCGAAGGCGGTCTATCACGCCTCCCGGAATCCCGAGCGAGGCCTGCCCGTCGCCCGTGCCCGACAGGCCTTCGCCTTCGTGCGGGAACTGCTGTCGACCCGCAGGACGGCGGCCATCGCGCTGCTCGCCTTCAACGTGCTGGCCGCCGCGGCCGCGCTGGTCATCCCGCGGATCCTGGGCGACCTGGTCGACGCCGCGGCCACCGGCACCGAACTGGGGCGCACCGACGCGGTGCTGCTGGGCATCCTGGCCTTCGTCCTCGCTCAGGCCGTGTTCACCTTCCTCGCGAAGCGCGCCGACGCGGTGCTCGGCTACGACCTGCTCGCGGCGGCGCGTGAGCACGTCGTGCAGACGGTGCTGCGGCTGCCGCTGGGCAAGGTCGAGTCAGCCTCCAGCGGCGACCTGATCACCAGGATCACCGCCGATGTCGGCAAGATGAGCTCCTCGGTGCGCTGGGCGCTGCCGCAGATGGTCACCTCGCTGACGATGGTGGGCCTGACCGTCGTCGCGTTGCTGCTGAACTCGCCGCTGCTCACGCTTCCGGTGATCGTCACGATCGTCCTGCTGTTCTTCGCCTCGCGGTCGTATCTCCGGCATGCGGCGGCCGGCTACATCACGGAGCAGGCCACCTACAGCATCATCAACTCGACCATCACCGAGACGGTCGAGGGCGCCCGGACCGTCGAGGCGCTCGGGCTGCGCGACCTGCGCCAGCGGCGGCTCGACGACGACATCGCCGAGTCGGCGCAGGCCGAGCGGTACACGATGAGCCTGCGGAACCTGCTGTTCATCTGGCTGGACGTCGCGTTCCAGCTGCCGATCGTGCTGGTGGTCCTGCTCGGCACCTGGGGGTTCGACCAAGGGTGGGTGAGCGTCGGCCAGGTGACGACCGCCGCGATCTACCTGCAGCAGCTGGTCGGGCCGCTCGACCGGCTGATCCAGGTCGCGGACAACCTCCAGGTGGGTGTCGCCGCGACCACTCGTCTGCTCGGCGTGGCCGAGGTGCCCGACGACCGCACGCCGGGGGAGGTCCTGCCGGCCGCCGCCGACGTCGAAGGCCGAGACTTGCGCTTCGCCTACCGCGAGGGCCACGACGTGCTGCATGGCGTCGACCTGGCGCTCCGGCCGGGGGAGCGGCTGGCCATCGTCGGGCCGTCGGGTTCGGGCAAGTCGACGCTCGGCCGGCTCGTCGCGGGCATCAACCGGCCGCGCACCGGCGACGTCAGGGTCGGCGGGGTCGATGTCATGGACCTCCCGCTCGACGTGCTGCGCACCGAGGTGTGCCTCGTCACGCAGGAGCACCACGTGTTCGTCGGCAGCGTCCGCGACAACGTCGTGCTCGCCCGTGAGGGCACCGCGACGGACGAGACGGTCTGGCGTGCGCTCCAGGCCGTCGACGCCGACGACTGGGTGGCCCGGCTGCCCGGCGGCCTCGACACCCTCCTCGGCCATGGCCGCGCGTCGCTGACCCCCGCCCAGGCGCAGCAGATCGCCCTGGCCCGCCTCATGGTGGCCGACCCGCACACGCTCGTGCTCGACGAGGCGACGTCGCTGATCGACCCGCGCACCGCGCGCCACCTGGAGGGCTCGATGGCGGCGCTGCTGGCCGACCGGACGGTGGTGGCGATCGCCCATCGGCTGCACACCGCCCACGACGCCGACCGCATCGCGGTGGTCATCGGCGGCCGGATCGCCGAGTTCGGCAGTCACGACGAACTGCTGGCCGCCGACGGCGAGTACGCCCACCTCTGGCGCACCTGGAGCAGCTGAGCCCGCCGCACTCCTTGAGGAGCGTCATGGAGCGTCATCGTCCTCCACGAACTCGAGGATCTCACCGGGCTGGCACTCCAGCACCCGGCAGATGGCGTCGAGGGTGCTGAACCGGATCGCCTTCGCTCGATGGTTCTTCAGCACGGCGACGTTCGCGGGGGTGATCCCGACAGCGGCGGCGAAGTCCTGAACGGACATCCGTCGTTGGGCCAGGAGCACGTCGAGGTGTACGCGGATCATCAGATCACGGCCTCCAACTCGGCGTGCTCAGCCGCCTGCATCAGGTAGACCTGGCGTCCCAGGGTGACCAGGATGAACACGGCGGCGCCTGACGCGAGCGCGGCCATCAGCCCCAGGATCACGCCGGGTCCGCCGAGGCCGACCACCGCAAGGAGGTGGACAGCCACGAGGCTGGGGATGATCGCCGCGGGCACGGTCGCCCAGCGCAAGACGCCGATCCACCGTAGTGTCGCAGGCTGGAAGAAGGCTCCTCGGGCGATCGCGTTCACGATCATCCACACGGCGATGAGGCCGACTTGTCCTGCCATGACCGTCAGGATTCCGGCGATCGAGTACGGCGCGACCAGGTGCTCGACCTCGGGGAACAGGAACCCCGTTTCCCGAGCCTGGAAGACGACGAGAACCTGCAGCAGGCCCGTCCCTAGTCCCAACGTGACAAGAGCAGCCCTGGCCCATCCGACAGATTTTCGCAACATAACTCGATTATCGATCGATTCCGATTGATAGTCAATAGGTCTCGTGTCGTCGGCGTCGGGCCTTCTCGTGGGGGTCAATCGGCCTCGGGGTCCCTCAGGTCGGCCATGATCTCCATCAGGCTGGAACGGATGTAGTCGAGTTCGGGGGAGACGGCGCCCCAGTCCTCGGCGGGCGCGTCGCCGTCCCATGCGTCGGCGTGGGCCTCCTCGTCCCAGACCATCTCGCCGTGCTGCCAGATCCACCAGATGTTGCCCCGGGGGTCCTGGACCCGGGAGAACACGGTGCCGAAGAAGTCGGTCGGCCTCGTGAGGACCCGGGCGCCGCGGGCGACGGCGCGCTCGATGGTCGCGTCGAGGTCGTCGACGTAGATCTGGAGGAAGCTCGGGGTGAAGCCCCAGCCGGGCTTGCGCTCGGCCAGCATGATCGTGG
>DAOLFC010000173.1:0-6598 GCA_035326505.1 Arachnia sp. | reverse complement strand
GTCGGCACGGCTGCCCCTCGCGGCCGTAGACGTCCAGCGACCGGCCGAAGTACCCGGACTCGACAAGTCATCTACATTCAACGACAACGAGTCGAGTCACCATTCGACTCGCAGGTTTGCAGGGAGGCGACTCGCCTTCGGAGTGCGACTGAAGCGGGCGTATGCCTATGCACCAGGCTACAGAACCGGCTCCGGCTAAGCGTCGACGCCTGGATGCGTCTTGAGTCGCGCCACGGAGGTCACATTCTCAATCAGCGGGCACCACGGGGTAGGCGTTGCACAACCAAGTGCGCATCTCGGTCGCGATGGTGTCTTCGAGCATTTCCTTGAACGGTCCGGACAGAAGAGGCCACAAGCAGTGCTTGACGACATCCGGGTGCCTATCGGGATCGGGGCACGTGATCGCGCCGATCAGGCGAAGGTGCTTGAACGCAGCTTCTTCGCCGATCTCCTGGACGGCTGTCGTGACCGCGTGAACCGCCTTCTTGATCAGTGCCTCCAGGAACGCGTACTCGGCAACTTCGAACGCCGCGACGATCCGGTACCTGTACTGGTAGATGTCTCGAGGCTGGCTCTCCTCTCCCCTGTCGGTCGAGATGTCTTCTCGCAAGGTCTTCATGATGTCCTCGACGAGATCGTCAAGGGTCGCGTTGACGAGGTCGAATCCGTGGTCGTAGAGGCGGCAGATTGTCGCCAGGACGACGCACCAGAGGTGCCGGGTGTTGCGATGGTCGGGGCCGCCACCGTCGAGATGCCGTTCGAACTCGTCGCCGATCTCGTCGGAGATCTGGTGCGCCAGTGCAGCGACGGCGTCGATCTCGCCGTCGCTACGGGCCTGTTCAACGAGGGCGATCACCAGTTCGCTGACGATTCCTGCGACCGCGGGACGGCGGTCCTTGACCGTCGTCGCCCGTGTCTCCTCCGGCAAACGAGTCCAGCGGCGAGGCTCGGCCCAGTCGGTAGCCTCGACCTGGGTTGCCGCGTCAGAGGTGGCGATACCCCTGATCAGAATCGCGCGATGTCGTGCCCCTCCGCAGGGGCACACGCAGGTGTACGTCGTCGCGGTCTCGCAGTTGGTGGTGTGTCCCATGGTCCGATCACGCTCCTTGTCGGTCTTGACGGTGCTGGTCGAGAGCTGCGGCAAGCTGGTTGAAGTAGTTGTGCTTGGCCCAGGCGGACTGGTCGCCGATGACGTAGAGGCGTCGCTTGGCACGGCTGGCGGCGACGTTGACGAGGTTGACTGTGGCCGCCGCCCACGCTTTCGCTCCGGGTGCTGTCGGGTCGCCGCCAAGGACGAGAAAGACGACGTCGGCCTCACGGCCTTGCGCGGTGTGGATCGTGCCGGCCCTGAGCCCTGGGTAGTCCCGGTCGAGTCGTGCGAGGTGGTCGGCGACCTCTCGGAATGGCGAGATGGCGATCATATCGTCAGCCGCGATTCCGTCGTCTCTGAGTGCCTCGATCTGCCGCCGCAGGCGGGCGATCTGGTTGCGCTGAAGATGGGTGCCGGCAGTCGTCGCAGCCTCGTCCAGCCAACGGCTCGCCGGGATCCGCGCTCCCTTTGGGCTGTCGAAATGGTCGGGTCGGCGGGTGACGCCGCTGACCATGATGCCGTTGTAGGCGATGTCATTAAACAGGCTGAACATCGGCTCGTCGCAACGGCGGTGCACCGTCAGCGGGGCGCTGACCCACACCGTCTCCGAGCCGTGGCGTAGCCGAGTCCCATGCGGGGATACACGATCAGCCAAAGTCTGCACGGACGCACGCGGAGGGATCCACGTGTCCGAGACGCTATATGCGGACGCGATGTCGCGCTGTGCCTTGGCCGGGATCGTCACGACCGGCTGCAGCTGCAGCGGGTCGCCGACGACAATCACTCGACGGGCACGCCAGATCGCGCCGACTGCGTACTGCGGACAGGCCTGCCCAGCTTCATCGATGAGTACCCATCCCAACGACTCAGAACCAAGACCTTTGAACATGCGCCCGAAGGACGCGAACGTCGTCGAGACCATTGGCACGACCAGGAAGAACAGCTGCCACGCCGCGCGCACCTTTCCCGGCTCCAGACGCTTCGGATGCGCACCGGCGACGACTTCGATCGCGGCGCGAAGCCCCTCAAGCATGTCCCCGGCGGTGGCTGCCAGAAAGTCCTCGTGCAGCCGTAGCGCAGCCAGGAACAGATCGGAACGCGCTGCGTCGATCTCAGCATCAAGCCATGGGGCACGCAGCTCGCGTTTCGGTCCGCTCCGCCCCTCGCCCGGGTACGCGTGACCGTATCGGTCGCGGTCCGCAGCCAGGTGCCTCCGGAGGGCGGCAAACTCGGCCGAAAGTTGGGCGTGGGTTTCCTCGTTGTCGGCGAACTCGGCAGCCAGCCTTGCCCTAGCGTCCTCGAGTCGATTCGCCCGCTCCTGGCTTGCCCGCTGGCGCTGCTGGGCCTCCTGCACGGCGGCGTCAAGGGGCATAAGCGCGTTCCGCCAGTCACGGGCCGCACGCCCGAGGCTGAGCAGGGTCTCCAGCGCACTCGGTCGGGTTTCGATGTGCCTACCACGATCTTCCATCGCCTGCACGATGGCGGACGCGGAACACTCGACCTCGCGGGCCTGGCTCCGCGCCGCTTCAGCCGCGATCGTAAGCTCGGCCTCGACCTTCGCAGCGTGCTTGGCCGCCTCGGCGTCGGCTCTGAGCGCGTCGCCGAACCTCGCCAGCCGGTCCTCGGCAGCCCGACGTGCCTCGATGAGTTCGTCAACACGTCGCTCGGCCTGCTGAAACGCGTCCCGTGCTTCCGACCAAGATCTCGTCGGCACCTCACCGTCGCGCCACTGGAGCAGCCGCGACTGCATGCGCGGTGCTGTGTCTGGAATGCGTTGCTTCGTGCGCGGATTCGTCTTGTCGAACCAGAACTCGGATCTGAACGCTCCACGGTTGGACTTGTTGCCCAGCCTGGCTGCCACCAGCCCCCACGCCGCCAGCGAATCGCTTGTCTCTTCGGGCGAGGATTCACCGACCTTCGCGGTGGCTCTCAGGGTCGCCGTGGCGATGTCGGCGAAGTAGTCGGCCTCGGCCTGCCAGTCCTCAGCGATGGCAGCGCGGGCCGGGATCTCGATCGACACGTTCTCCACCGCGGCATTGTTCGCGGACGTCACCACCATCTCGAACCCGGTCAGGTCGTCCCGCAGCTGCCGCACGCGCCGCGGATACCCGTCAGCGGCAGTCCACCTGTGCGTGATCTGGGTGAACGCTTCTGCCGGACGGGACAGCGATGCCAGCCTTCGAGCACGCTCCACCACGTTCCCAGCCAGGACGTCACGCAGCATGGTCGTCTTCCCCGTGCCCGGGGGCCCGTTGACTCCCATCAGACCACCCGTGCTGGATAAATCCGTCAACGCCTGGTTGACCGCGAACTGCTGTCGCAGAGCCAACCCATGATCGGGCTCTGCCGGCCATCGCCCCTTCGGCAACCGCCTGATCGAGACAGCGTGGTCGACGACGTGCTGGTTGATCATCACATCCACCCGCGCATCGGAACGAACAGCAGTGTCCGTGGTCAGGTAGTCAGCCAGCGCGCCGACGAGTCCGTTGGTCGCGACGTCATCGTGGACGGCGGCCAGGTCTTCGAGGAAGAAGCTGTTCAGGAAGTCCATGTCAGTCGTCGAGTCCTCGCCCAGGCGAGCCGAGACGGCGACCGACTGGATGACGACCCGTTGACTTGCCAGTTCGTTGTCCCCTGCGGCCCCCGCCGCAGCATGCGCGGCGGCCAGAAGCCGCTGCAACGATTCTTCATCCTGAGCGATAGGCAGCTCCTGGCCCGCGGCTTCACGACGGGCACCCTCGAGAGCGTCGAACTCCTCGACCAGGGCCGCCGAGGCCTCCGCGAACCTGGATGCCCATCGCGTCCCGCGCGGAGGTGTCCCCGCGGCCAGCTTCGAGACCGCCCACAGCGCCGACGACAACACCGCCGAGTCCGACAAGAGTATTCCGCCCTCATCGACGAGCATCCCTGCGCACGCGCTCAACCCAGCACGACGCTCGTCGTAGGCGTCGCGATCCTCTGCGAACGCCTCGTGGAGGCGCTGATACGTCGCTTCCAAGTCGTAGACGCCGAGATAAACAGTGTGACGCCACATTCGTCGCGTCTTGCCCACCGGTCGCGGCGGCTGCAGCACTTGCCAAGGCAACGCTTCCCCGGGCCGCCACTCCACGACCTGACGATCCTCAGGTCGCATCGCACGCCCCGTGAGCTTCGGGACTTTCTGCGGGCTGAAGAGTTCGAGGACCCACCAGTACTCCAGCACGTCAACGGAACGCTGGCTCATACTCATGCTCATGGTTCGATCCTGCCCGACAGGTCCGACACTGGCCCTGACCCGAAGTCAGGCGCGCTCGCGATCGGCTCTCCGACCCATCCTAGTGTCCCGATCACGGTTGTGGTCGAGGAGGACTTTGCCGAGCGCTCTCTTCTGCTCGGCGGTCAACGGCGGCGCTACTTCCCGAATTTTCCGGATGTGCTCCTCACGATCCGCCCACGCGAAGGCGTCGTTCAGGTCGGCAACTCGGATCAAGGTCTTGACAACCGAGCGTCCGTCGCGGCCATCCACCTTTTCGGTATGAGTCGGCAGGCTCCCATTCTTGATGCGTCTCCAAATGGTCTTGGTGCTGCAGTTGTACCGCTCGGCCGCGGCCGCGACATCGAGCCATTCGTCTTCGAACATCTGGCCTCCTCCAAGTCTCCTGGGCATCCAGGTCGATAGAGCGTTGGCGTCGGATCGGCCGCCGAGGCACGAACGACCGCCGCAGCCGACGTCATTCACGCCGTTCGAGGCGCGAGTCAGAGCGCTGCTCGCGGAGCATCCGTCGATGCCGGCGACGGTGATCGCGGAGCGGGTCGAGTGGTCAGGATCGATCACCTGGTTCCGGGAGAACGTGCGCCGGCTGCGCCCAGAGCATCGCCCGATCGACACGGCGGACCGGCTGTCGTGGACGGCTGGGCGATGCGGCCCAGTGTGATCTGTGGTTCCTGCCACGGAAGATCCCTCTCGAGGACGGCACCAGCGTGCTGCTGCCGGTGCTGGTGATCGTCGCGGCCCATTCACGGTTCGTGACCGCCAGAATGATCCCGACGCGCAAGACCGAGGACCTGCTGCTGGGTTTCATTGGAGCTGGTCCAGCAGCTCGGACGCGTTCCTCGGCGGTGATCTGGGACAACGGGCCCGGCATCGGCCAGAAGGGCCGCCTCGCGCACGACGTCGCCGCGTTCGCGGGGACCCTCGCGACGAAGTCGGTGCAGCTCAAACCGTTCGATCCGGAGTCGAGGGGATCGTCGAGCGCCGCGACGGCTGGTTCGAAACCTCGTTCATGCCCGGAGGCACGTTCAGCTCACCAGTGGACTTCAACGCCAGGTCGACATCGACGTCGCACCGCGGCCTGTTTGCGCTTCACCGATTCTATCGGCGGGTACAGCCGATGACCGGGCGTCGGCCTGTGACACCGCGGCCAGTGCGTCCAGGCACGGATCGTCGCTGGCGAGGCCGATGCCGGGCGCGCCTACTGGATGTCAGTCAGCGGCGGCGTCCGGAGGCAGCACCGCGCCCGCGATTTTCTCGGCGATGACAGGGACCGAGTCGCGAGCGACCTCGAAGCCAGCGAGGTCGGGGAGGAAGCCACTGTACTCGGCCACATCGGCGAAAGTTACACCGTTGAGCACGGGGATCAACGTAGTCTTACCGAGGAGGACGCCGAGCTCGCGTTCGGTCCAGAATCGACCCGTCAGGTACGCAGGCGTGAGAAGCACGACGCCGGAGCGGGCCTTGCGTAGCCCCTTGTCCATCTGCAGCGCCTGGCTCTGGCCGGGGATGATGGCGACCTCATCGAACCAGACGCGGACGTCGAGGTTCTCGAGCTCATCCTTCAGTTCCGTCGCAACTTCCGCCCCGTCGATTCGCGCGTAGCTCAGGAACACATCCCACTCACGGTCATCACGCCCAACCAGCTCGTGCTGCACCCGCTCGGTCAGCGCCTGTTCTGCCGGGGTGTAAACGACGCGGCTGGTGCTGGCGGAGGTGCGGAGCTTGCGGTTGATCTCATCGACCGCCCGACCAGCCTGCGCTGTGACTTGCTGGTTGTGCGCGTTGGCCTGACGGATCTCAGCGTTCACACGAGCATTGTGCTGGTTGACGCGGTTCACCTCACGGTTGTACGCCTCGACCCGCCGCTTGTTCTCGCGGTTGACGCGATCGACCTCGCGCTGGATCTTCTGCTGCGCCTGCCTCATCTTCGCCTGCAGTTGCGCTGTGTTGATGCTCCGTGCCATGCCTGGGATTCCTCTCGTGAGCCGTCGTCAAGAAGGGTACGAGTTGCCACCGACATTCAGGGACATCGGAACGCACCCGCGTTCGACCGCAGTAGACTCGAAGATCGAACCATTACCTGGATGCCGCTACACGTTCACGTACAGCGAGTGGAAGCGGGCATCCCACCCGGGCGAAACCCGCCCGTCCTCAGCCCAGACGATCATGGCCGCGGAGTCAGCGTTTCCGCTGGCAGCGCGGGCAGAAGTGCGACGAGCGGTTCATGAAGGCGACGCGGCGGATCGGGGTGCCGC
>DAOLFC010000024.1:0-35443 GCA_035326505.1 Arachnia sp. | reverse complement strand
TGTCCTTGACCAGCACCAGCTCGTCGTGGGCGATGTCGAAGGTGGTGCCGAGCACCTCTCCTCCGTCCCGGCCCATCCCCGAGAACAGCTCGGCGTAGGCCCGGGCCACCCGGTCGGGGGTGTCGTGCAGCCCGTCGCGATCCGGGTCCTCGCCGACGGCGATCAGCAGCTCGCGGACCGCCGCGGCGGCGCGCGCGTGATCGACCGCCATCATGCCCCCGGCGGGTTCCAGCCCGAGGGCCGCTCGTCGGGAGCCGCGGACGGCGGCGCGGGGGGCGCCCACGACGACGGCGCGGAGGGCGGCGCCCAGGCGGGCGGAGCCGTCGGAGCGTGGCGCTCGGGCTCGAGCTGAGGCGGCGCCGAGAGCGGAGGCTGGATCGGGGGGATCTCGGAGGGGATCCTGTTGTCGGACCCGGTCCAGGCCGGGCGCGACGGGCGGCGGCGCAGCGCGGCGAAGATCTCCGCCACCTCCGCCTTGTTCAGGGTCTCCTTCTCGAACAGCCGGCGCACCAGTTCGTCCAGCACGTCGCGGTTCTCGACCAGGACGTCGAAGGCCTCCTGGTGCGCGGTGTGCAGCAGCGCCGCCACCTCGGCGTCGACGATCGCCGCCGTGGCCGCCGAGTACTCCTGCGACGAGTCGGTGCCGCGCATGCCCATGAACGGCTCGCTGTCCCCGCCGCCGACCTTGACGGCGCCGATCCTCTCGCTCATGCCGTACTGGGTGACCATGGCCCTGGCCACCCGGGTGGCCTTCTCGATGTCGTTGGCGGCTCCCGTGGTGGGATCGTGGAACACCAGCTCCTCCGCCGCGCGCCCGCCCAGCATGTAGGCCATCTGATCGAGCAGCTCGCCGCGCGTCTGCGAATACTTGTCCTGGTCCGGCATCACCATGGTGTAGCCGAGTGCCCGGCCGCGGGGCAGGATGGTGATCTTCTGCACGGGGTCGTTGCCGGGCATGGCGGCGGCGACGAGCGCGTGACCGCCCTCGTGGTAGGCCGTCACCAGGCGCTCGTGCTCGTTCATCAGCCGCGTGCGCTTCTGCGGCCCGGCGATGACCCGGTCGATCGCCTCGTCGAGTTGGCCCTGGTGGATGATGTCCTGATTGTTGCGGGCCGCGAGCAGCGCGGCCTCGTTCAGCACGTTGGCGAGGTCGGCGCCGGAGAAGCCGGGCGTGCGCCGCGCGATCGACACCAGGTCGACGTCGGAGGCGAGCGGCTTGCCCTTGGCATGCACCTGGAGGATGTGGGCACGGCCGTCGGCGTCCGGGGCGTCGACGCCGATCTGGCGGTCGAACCGGCCGGGACGCAGCAGGGCCGGGTCCAGCACGTCGGGGCGGTTGGTGGCCGCGATCAGGATCACGCCGCCGCTGACGTCGAAGCCGTCCATCTCGACGAGCAGCTGGTTCAGCGTCTGCTCCCGCTCGTCGTGGCCGCCGCCCATGCCGGCGCCGCGATGGCGGCCGACGGCGTCGATCTCGTCGATGAAGACGATGGCGGGGGCGTTCTCCTTGGCCTGCGAGAAGAGGTCGCGGACGCGCGAGGCGCCGACGCCGACGAACATCTCCACGAAGTCGGAGCCGGAGATGGAGAAGAACGGCACGCCGGCCTCCCCCGCGACGGCGCGCGCCAGCAGCGTCTTGCCGGTGCCGGGCGGGCCGTAGAGCAGCACGCCCTTCGGGATCTTCGCGCCGAGCTTGTGGAACTTGGCGGGCTCGGCCAGGAACTCCTTGATCTCCTCGAGTTCCTCGACGGCCTCGTCGCAGCCCGCGACGTCGGTGAAGGTGGTCTGCGGGGTGTCCTTGGACACCAGCTTGGCCTTCGACTTGCCGAAGGACATCGGCCCCCCGGCACCGCCGCCGCTGACCGCGCGCATCACCCAGAAGGCGAGCAGGATGAAGATGAGGATCGGCAACCCGGTGTAGAGCAGCATCGACAGCATCCCCGGCGAGGGGTTCTGCCCGTCCCACTTCTCGACGGTGCCCGCGGCCTTGCGCTCGTCGAGCAGCCGGACGAGTTCGTCGGACTGGTTGCCCACCCACCCGGAGCGGGTCTGCTTGCCTGCCTCGTCGGTGACCAGGATCACCTGCTCGCCGTCGATCAGCACGACCTCTTTGAGCAAGGTATCGCTGCGCAACAGCTCGATGGTCTGCGAGGTGGGCACGGTGCGCGGCCCGGTGAAGGCATTGAACATCTGCATGCCCAGGATCAGCACCAGGATGCTGATGATGATCCACGAGACAGGGTTCTTCAGAAGCTTCTGCAAGGACTATCCCAATCGTTATGATGCGCGATTCGGCGCAGGCCCGAGGATACCAGCGCGCCGGAAAGGGCCGCCCCGACGGCGGGCGGCCGAGACGCGGGGGCGCCGGCGCTACTCGGCGCCCTGGTAGACGTGCGGCGCCAGCGTGCCCACGTCGCGCAGGTTGCGGTAGCGTCCCGCGTAGTCGAGGCCGTAGCCGACGACGAACTCGTTGGGGATGTCGAATCCCACATAGGTGACGGGAACGTCGATCTGGGCCGCATCGGGCTTGCGGAACATCGCGGCGATCTCCAGGCTGGCCGGCCCGCGGGAGGTCAGGTTGCGGATCAGGTAGCTGAGGGTGAGGCCGGTGTCGATGATGTCCTCGACGACGATGACGTGCCGGCCGGCCACGTCGACGCTGAGGTCCTTCAGGATTCGCACCACGCCGCTGGACTGGGTGCCCGCGCCATAGGACGAGACGGCCATCCAGTCCATCTCGACGTGGCTCTTCATGGCGCGCTGCAGGTCGCTCATCACCATGACGGCACCGTTGAGCACGCCGACGAGCAGCGGCTCCCGGCCGGCGTAATCGGCGTCGATCTGCGCGGCCATCTCGGCGATGCGCCGGTCGATGTCTGCGGCGGTGTAGAGGACTCGGCTCAGGTCTGAGGAGATATCGGCGGCATCCACGCGCCACACCCTACCCCGATTCGGGGCCGCCCATCGCGATGGACAGCCTCGTCCCCCGACGCACCACGACGGCGCCGGCCAGCGCCACCGGCCCCTGCCCCCGCCACCGGCGCACCAGATCGTCGACGGCCAGCACCTGGGTCATCGTCGCCTCGGTCAGGCCCGCCTCCCCGAGCCATCGCCGGATCGCCCGCAGGCGCAGCGCGTCCGCCCACCCGGCGATCAGCGTCACCTCCAGCGGCGCCCGGAGGTCGACGCCCTGGAGGGCGTCGTCGGTGAGCCCGTCGAGCAGGTCGGCATCCTGGCGCGCCAGCGCGGCCGTGCGGGCGAGGGCCGGGACCAGGTCGCGGCCGAGCGCCTCCGACAGGTGCGCCACCTCGGAGCGAGCCCGGACACGGGCGAACCGCTCCTCGTCGTTGTGCGGATCCCGCCAGGCCTCGACGTGCCATTCCGCGCACGCCGCCACGGTGTCGGTGCGACGCAGTTCCAGAAGGGGTCGCAGGAACAGCCCCCGCCGCGACGCCATCCCAGCCAGGGACCGGGTCCCCGAGCCGCGCAGCAGCCCCAGCAGCACCGTCTCGGCCTGGTCGTCCATGGTGTGCCCCAGCAGCACCGGCGCCCCGTCGCGGGCGAGCGCCTCCAGTCGGGCCTCCCGGGCCGCGGCCTCCGGCCCGCCGGCGGACGCCACGATCTGCACCCGGCGCACCTCGGCCGCCAGTCCGCGGCTCTCCAGCAGCACGCCGACCCGCCGGGCCACCTCGCCGGAGCCCTCCTGCAGCCCGTGATCGACGATCACCGCCCGGGCGCGAAGGCCCAGCCTCGGCGCCGCCCAGGCCGTCCCCAGCGCCAGCGCCAGCGAGTCGGACCCGCCCGAGCAGCCGACGATCACCTCCGGCGCGCCCGCCCCCGCGGGGGCGTCGTCCAGCCGCTCCAGCGCCGTCCGCACGGCGCGCACGACCCGGAGCGCGTGGGCTCCGAGCTCCCGCTTAGCCATGCACCCTCGCCACCCAGGCCGCGGGATCGGCGATCTCGTCGAGCGACGGCAGGTTGGCCGGATCCTCGAAGGCCGCGTCCAGGGCACGGCGGCGCCGTCGCGTCGCGGCGCGGCAGAACGCCAGCCCGTCGCGGTACTGGGCCGCCTTGTCCAAGGTGCCGAGGAGACCTCGCCGGGCGGGGCCTGGCCTGCGCCGGAAGGCCGCGCGCAGCATCGGCAGCGAGGACACCCGGCGCTGGGCTGCCCGGTCGGTGATCAGATCGGCGTGGCCTTCCAGGAAGGTCATCAGGGCGAGGGCGTCGTCGACTCGCTTGCCCCTCGACACCTGCTCCAGCTGGGCGACGAAGTGCGCCTCCAGCCACGGCGCGGCCGCGAACTGCGCGGCGTGGGTCTGCTCGTGCAGGCACACCCAGAGATGGAAGTCGGGCGCCGCGATGCCATGCCGGCGGCGCACCGCCAGGATGGTGGGCGCCACCAGGTACAGCGTCCGGCCGAGGGGATCGTACTGCCCGAGCAGCAGTCTGCCCGCGATCCCGAGGCCCGCCCCGGCGACCAGGCCCCCCAGGACCCCCCGCGCCGAGGTCAGCCGGCCCGGCGGGCGCCGGCGGAGGTCCATCGCGGCGGCGATCCGGTCGACCATGGTCGCGGCGGCCCGCTGCCATCCGGCGCGATCCACCACCCGCACGTCGTAGGACGGCCCCGGCGGCCCGAACTGCCGCTCCACCAGGCCGCGCGCGCGGGCAGCGGCCAGGCGCAGCGACGCGACCTCCTCGATGGCCTCGCGACGCGTGACGGCGGGAAGGGCGCCCCCGGCCCAGGACCCGATGCGCCGGGCCACCGCCCAGTCGATCTCCGGGGCGGTCATCGGCATCCGCAGGCGGTGATCGCGCCGACCGCCTGATCGGTCCACACCTTGGCCGCCCAGCCGTCGGGCGCGCCGTTGACCATGAAGGCGTAGGCGAGCACGGCGCCGTCGGCGGTGGTCGTCGTGCCCGACAGGGTGGCCACGAACGACAGCGTGCCGGTCTTGGCCCGGGCCACGCCGCGGGCGGGGCGCGAGACGTCGTCGGTGAACCGGTCGGCCAGGGTCCCGGTCACGCCCGCAACCGGCAGGCCGTCGAGGATCACCGACAGCCGGGGCTCCTGCACGATGTGGTTCATCGCCGACGCCAGCATCGCCGCCGTCACCCGGTTCTCCCTGGACAGCCCCGAGGCGTCGCGCAGCACCGCGGACTCGTCCCAGATCCCCAGCGCGGTCAGCTGCTCCTCGATCGCGGCGACGGAGCCCGCGAAGGTCGACGGGTGGCCGGTCGCCAGGGCCAGCTGGAAGCCGAGGGCCTCCGTGAAGGAGTTGTTGGAGCGCTGCATCGCCTGCTCCACCTGGACGTGGACCGGCGTGGACCCCACGCGCGCGAGCTCGGTGCCCGTTCCCTGGGCGGGCTGGGGCTCGCCCGCGACGGCGATCCCCTCGGCGGCGAGCTGAGCGGCGAAGATCCTGGCCGCGTCCAGGGCCGGGGTGCGGCTGCGGCCGCCGGCGGTGCGCCCCTCGTCGACCCACAGCGCCGAGAGCTGGGTGACCTGATCGCGGTAGTTCGACGGCCAGGTCTCGGCCCAGCCCTCGTCCTCGAACAGCGAGGCGTCGTAGCCCAGCGCGACCTGGGTCTCCCCTGCCGCCGCGAGCGCGGCGGCCGTGGCCGCCGCCAGCTCCTGGGTGGAGGCGTTGCGGGGGTAGGCGCCGGCAGCCGGGGTCGCGCTCACCAGCTGCGCGTCGCCGCCCCCCACCAGCACGATCCGTCCCGGCGCGGGCTGCACGACCGTCGTCGCGAAGGTCTCGTCGCCGTCGAAGGCGTTCATCACCGCCACCGTGGTGAAGGTCTTCGTGTTGGAGGCGGGGATGAGCGCCGTCCCGGCGTTGCCGCTGCCCACCACGGCGCCCGTGGCGGTGTCGATCACCTCGAAGGCGAGCGTCGCCGGGCGTCCTTCGGGGTCCACCACCTTCGACGCGTCCAGCCCGGAGATCGCCCGTTCCAGCGCCGCGCGATCGGGGGCCGCACCGCCCGTGGTCGACGGGGCCGCGACGGGCAGGCCCTCCCCGGCCTCGGCCGTGGGCTCGCTCGGCGGGGGGAACAGCGTGGGAGAAATGGTGGGAGCGCCGCCCTGCACGTCGAGCCCGGTGGCCACCAGCAGCGGCCCGCGGAAGGCCGCCGCGAAGAAACCTAGGGCGAGCAGCAGCCCCGTCACCAGTCCGAAAGCCACCCAGTGAGCCGCTCGACGATGTGCGCGCAAGTCGCCTCCAAGCGGTATTGTGCCGACTATATGGTCCCGCACCTCCTGCGGGCGGTCGTCACCAATCATAGGAGAGTGCCAGTGAGCCACGACATCCCCTCAGGTCTCAGGCCCATCGACCCCGGACGCCAGATCCTGTTCGACGTGACGGTGGAGATCCCCAAGGGCACCAAGAACAAGTACGAGATGGACCACAACACCGGCCGCATCCGCCTCGACCGCACCTTGTTCACCTCCACGCAATACCCCTACGACTACGGCTTCGTCGAGGGAACGCTCGGTGAGGACGGCGACCCGCTGGACGCCATGGTGATCGGAGAGGAGCCCACCTTCCCCGGCTGCCTCATCGAGTGCAAGGCGGTCGCCATGTTCCGGATGCGCGACGAGATGGGCGGCGACGACAAGGTGCTGTGCGTGCCCACCGCCGACACCCGGCGCAGCCACCTCACCGACCTCGACGCGGTGCCGGAGTACGTGCTGCTCGAGATCGAGCACTTCTTCTCCGTCTACAAGGACCTGGAGCCCGGCAAGTCCGTCGAGGGCGCCACCTGGACGGGGCGCGCAGAGGCCGAGCAGGAAGTGCAGAACTCCTTCGAGCGCGCCAAGGGCACGCCCTTCGAGCATCACCACGTGAACCTCGCCTGACGAGCGCCATGCATCGTTATGTGATGCTGCGCAACCCGTCGTCGAACCGGGTGTACGCGGGCGAGTCCGCGAAGCTCTCGGCGGCGGAGTTGCGGGCCACGGCGGCCTTCGCCTCCGAGATCGCCGAGGAGAGCATCGCCGGCGTCGGCTACCTGGGCTTCGACGCCGAGCCGCTCGGCGAGGCGGCCGCGGAGATCGTCGCGGCGCAGTCGACCTGCCTCGCGCTCTTCCTGCGCGAGGCGGAGGGACTGCTGCGCCCCGTCGCCCTGCCCAACCCCTTCGTGCTCGACGACGACCTGGTCACCATCCCCAAATACCAGGGCAAGACCAACGAGCAGTTCACCCGGCTGCTGCTGAACGTGACACTGGCCGCCGTGGCCCGCGAGCCCGACGGCCGGCGCCAGGTGCTCGACCCCATGGCGGGGCGCGGCACCACCCTCTCCGCGGCGCTGATGGCCGGCCACGACGCCTACGGCGTGGAGGCCGACGCGAAGGCCTTCGAGCAGTTCGCCTCCTTCTATAAGACCTATCTGCGCCGCAAGCGCCTGAAGCACACCGCCGACGTGCGTCCTGTCCGCCGCGACGGCGCCTCCCTGGGCCGGCGCTTCGAGGCGACCATCGGGGTGCCGAGCGGCACGCTGACCGTCGCCGCCTACACCGGCGACGCCCGGGCCTCGGCCGAGCTCTTCGGCAAGAAGCGCTTCGACGCGATCGTCACCGACGCCCCCTATGGTGTCGCGCACGGCGCCAGCACGGAGGCCGGCCGCGACCGTTCCCCCGCCGCGCTGCTGCGCGCCGCCATCCCGGTGTGGGCGCACCAGCTCAAGCACGGCGGGGCCCTCGGCATCTCGTGGAACACCTTCGGGCTGGCCCGCGAGGACCTGGCCTCGGTCCTGGCCAAGGCGGGGCTCGCCGTCGTCGACGACGGCGGCTTCCAGCATCGCGTCGACTCCTCGATCAAGCGCGACCTCATCGTCGCCGTCCGCCCATAGACTTGTCAGCCATGAAGCGACTGGTACTGATGCGTCATGCCGCCACCGAGCACCATCACATCCGCGGTGACAAGGCCCGGCACCTGACGGGGCACGGTCGGCAGGAGGCGCGGGTGGCGGGCCTGGAACTCGCCGGGCGAGGCCTCCAGCTGGCCCTCGTCTCGACGGCCACCCGCACCCGCGAGACCTTCGCATCGCTCGGCCTCGACATCCGTGCCGAGTTCATGGACGCGCTGTACTTCGGCGGCACCGATGCCATGCTGCAGCGCATCGGGGAGACCGACGAGTCGGTCAAGGGATTGATCGTCATCGGCCACGCGCCCACCATTCCGGGCCTGGTCGCGGAACTCGCCTACGAGTCCAACCCCCAGGAGGCCGACCAGGCGCAGTGCTGGTACCCGACGTCGGCCGTCTCCAGCTTCCTGGTGGCGAGCTCGTGGGCGACGCTCGCAGAGCGCGACTACTCCGGCGTCCAGTTCGAGACCATCCGCCGCTACTGACCTCCGCGGTGCCCCCGTGAGGGGTTCGTCATCGTCCGGTAACACGAAGAAACGACGCCGCAACACTCGGCGCAAATCGCTAACGCCGCCGTTACCGTGGCTCGACGCCGACGTAATCGGGCCGACGGAAGATGTTGGCCATGGAACTACTCGAACTCTCCACAGGCGATACCGCCTGGGTCCTGGCCAGCGCCGCCTTGGTGCTGTTCATGACGCCAGGCCTGGCGTTCTTCTACGGCGGCATGGTCCGCGCCAAGAGCGTCCTCAACATGATCATGATGTCCATCGTCACGATGGGCATCGTCGGCGTGCTCTGGGTCCTGGTCGGCTTCTCGATGGCCTTCGGCGATTCCGTCGGCGGCATGGGGATCATCGGCAACCCCCTCGACTTCATCGGCCTCAAGGGCCTGATGAGCGCCGACGCGATGGTCGGCACCATCCCCACCCTGGTCTTCGTCGGCTTCCAGGCCGCCTTCGCCATCATCGCGGTGGCGCTGGTGAGCGGCGCCGTCGCGGACCGGCTCAAGTTCTCGGCGTGGGTAGTCTTCTCCGCCGTTTGGGCGCTGCTGGTCTACTTCCCCGCCGCGCACTGGGTGTTCGCCTTCGATGACAGCGTCTCCGCCACCGGCGGCTTCATCGCGAACACCATCGGCGCGATCGACTTCGCGGGCGGCACCGCGATCCACATCAACGCCGGCGCGGCAGCCCTGGCCCTCGCCCTGGTGGCCGGTCCCCGGCTCGGCTTCGGCCGCACCCCGATGCGTCCGCACAACCTGACCCTGGTCATGCTGGGCGCGGCCATCCTGTGGTTCGGCTGGTTCGGCTTCAACGCCGGCTCGGCCCTGGGCGCCAACGAGCTCGCGGGCCTGGCGTGGGTCAACACCTTGGGCGCCGCCGCCGCCGCGATGCTCGGCTGGCTGCTGGTGGAGCGCTTCCGCGACGGCCACGCCACCTCCCTGGGCGCCGCGTCCGGCATCGTCGCGGGTCTGGTCGGCATCACCCCTGCCGCGGGCTCCGTGTCCCCGCTCGGCGGCCTGATCATCGGCGTGACCGCCGGTGTCGCCGGCGCCTTCGCCGTCGGCCTGAAGTACAAGCTGGGCTACGACGACTCGCTCGACGTGGTGGGCGTCCACCTGGTCGGCGGCCTGGTGGGCACGCTGATGATCGGCCTCCTGGCCGACCCGAGCACCCCCACCGGCGAGGCCGGCCTGTTCTACGGCGGCGGCTTCGGCGTCCTGTGGGCGCAGATCCTGGGCGCCGGCGTGGTCCTGATCTACAGCTTCGTCGTGACCCTGCTCATCGCGAAGGCGATCGACGCACTCATCGGCATGCGCGTCGGTGACGGGGCGGAGTCCTCCGGCGTCGACCTCAGCGAGCACGCCGAGGTCGGCTACGATCTCAGCCACGTGAGCTACACCACCTACGGCGTCAAGCAGACCCTGGTGGTCCCCGCCAAGAAGGAAGGAGCCGACGCATGAGGCTCATCACCGCCATCGTCCAGCCCAACATGCTTCCCTCCGTTCAGGTCGCACTCGCCCAGCACGGCGTCGCCGGCATGACCGTGACCGAGTGCTCGGGCTACGCCCGCCAGCGCGGCCACAAGGAGGTCTACCGCGGGGCCGAGTACACCATCGACTTCATCTCCAAGGCCAAGATCGAGGTTCTCGTCGAGGACAAGGAGGCGGAGGGCGTGATCGACGTGATCACCGAGGCCGCCCGCACCGGCTCCGTCGGCGACGGCAAGGTGTGGTCCACCGCGGTGAACGAAGTGGTCCGGATCCGCACCGGCGAGCGGGGAACCGCCGCCGTCTAGCCACAGACCAACCGCTCTTGACGGAAAAGTGCGGCCAGAAGGAAATTGCCCGCCATATCGGCGAGGAAAACCCTTCTGGCCGCACTTTTCCGTCATCGCCGAGTCAGTGCTCCACGAGGTTGCGCAGCGGCGCTCCGGCGAGGAAGGCGGCAAGGTTGCCGCCCACCAGCTCGTCGCCGCCGTGGGCGCGGAAGCCGGCGATATGCGGAGTGAGCAGGCAGTTCGGCGCGTCCCAGAGCGGGGAGTCGGCCGGGAGCGGTTCGGTGGCCATCACGTCGAGAGCGGCTCCCCCCAGCCGTCCGTCGCGCAGCGCCTCCACCAGGGCGTCCTCATCGACGGTGGACCCGCGCCCCACGTTGCACACCAGCGCCCGGTGAGACAGGAGGGAGAGCAACTCGGCGTTCAGCGCCTTCTCGGTCCCCGGCTCGGACGGCAGGATCATCACCAGGATGTCGGTTTCCGGCAGCGCCTCGCGGATATCGGCGGCGGCGATCACCGGGAATCCCGCCCGCTCCCCCGCCGACCGGGCCACACCGCGCACAGACGATGCCCCCAGTGCGCGCAGCACCGGGGCGAGGGCCTGCCCGATGGAACCGAATCCCCAGACCAGGACCCGGGCGTCGATCAGGGTGGACACGCGCCCCGGCAGATGCAGCGGCCTGGGCCCGCGCTTCTCGGAGGCCCAGCGATGCGCGTCCTGCGCGCGGACGAGGTCGGGGAGCTCCCGCACCAGCGCGAGCAGGATCGCGACGGTGTGCTCGGTGACCGTGTGGTCGTGCAGTCCCCGCCCGGAGGTGAGCAGCACACCCTCCGGCAGCCCCGCCGCGAGGAAGGCGTCGGTGCCGGCCGACAGGGACTGCACCCACTTCAGGTTGGGCATCTCCTTCAACGACCCGAGCGACGCCGTGGCCCCCCAGCAGACGACGACCTCCGCGTCGAGATGCTCCTCGGGGATGGGCAGGGACTCCTTGAAGCCGACGATGACGGCATCGTCGGGCTTCTCGAAGTCGAGCTGCGTCTTGTCGGTAACCAGGATCTTCACGATCGTCCTTCCAGCAACGGGGTGTCCCCAGCCTAGGGCGTGACGCTCGTTCCCCCATGACGCTCCTTGAGGAGCGTCATGGGGGATCAGACCCGGTCGTCCCTCAGCAGCCGGCCCCCTCGAACGGCACCGACGAGGCGTAGGGCTCCTCGACGCCCGGGACGGTCACCGAGACCTGCAGCTCGCCGGCAGGGATCGAGACCTGGCGCGTCGTGAAGGCCGCCGAGCTGGTCCTGCCCGCGGCCAGGCCGGGGAAGGACTTCGACCCGTAGGGCGAGACCACCGAGACGTCCAGCGGCTGTTCCTCGCCGTTGGTGGCGCTCACAGCCAGCACGACCTTGCCCGCGACGCACCGCGTCGTCGGCACGACCGTCACCTCCGGCGCGGAGGCCGGCTCGTCCACGACAGTGGTGGACACGCCGAGCACCAGCGGGGCGAGCGCGATCCAGTCGAGGTTCGGGGCGTTGCCCGTCGCGTTGCCGAGCGTCAGGGCGCCGGTGTCGGTCACGAGGTCGAGCGGGATGGTGTGCGACCAGAATCCCTTCCACGAGTAGTTGTGCCGGTAGGCGCCGCGGGTGGTCTGCCCGCCGGCCTCGGTCACGTCGAGGAACCGGGTGATGACGTCGGTGTTGTAGGCGTGGCCCGTGTTGCGCTCGGCGTTGGCGTAGCGCGCGACGAAGTCGTACTGCCCCGCGGCCAGACCGCTCGGGCGCGCCACGACGGCCTTGCTGGCCGCGCTCCCACCGAGCCAGCCCACTTGGCTGCCCGAGATGTTGGTGGGCTGGGAGACGCTCTCCACCCGGGCGCCGCCCGACAGCGTCACGGCGGTCGCGTCCTCCATCTCGATCACGCGCACCGCGGTGTCGCCCTCGGCGGCGCGCACCGTCGTCAGGTCGACCAGGTCGATCGCGCCGTTCGCGCTCACGTCGAACCGGCTGACGCCCGCGGCCAGGTGTACCCGGGCGGTAGAGACCGCCGAGCCCGCCGTGGGCACGGCGAGGCCGCTGATCGCCCGTCCGTTGAGGTCGAGGCCGATCTGCGCCGCGCCGTCCGCCCGGTAGCCGAGCTCGACGTCGTAGTAGCCGGTCTCCCGCACCGCGACGAAGAACGTCGCCGAGGCGTCGCCGGAGAGCCGCACGGTGCCCGCCGGGCGACCGGGGCCGTGGTTGATCGCGGCGCCATCGAGGCGGGCGAGGTTGGCCGGGTAGAGCGAGCGCTCGGGCCCGTCGACGTGGGTCAGGTCGAACTTGTCGAGCGAGATGTCCGATCCGGGCAGCAGGCTGGTGCCGTTCGCGCTCATCCTCAGCGACAGCTGATGCGCGCCCGCGGTCAGCGACACGTCGGCCTCGGCGCGCCCGCGGTAGCCCCAGCTGAACCCGGCCTCGTAGTTCACGGTGGCCCGGTACACGCCGTCGACGAACAGCGCATGCTGGCCGGGGCCGATGCTCGGGCCGTTGATGCCCGCGATGGCGCCGAAGCGGTAGGTCCCGGTCTCGGGCACCGTCACCGCCCAGGTGAGCGAGGAGCCCACCTTGTTGGTGCTGCCGACGTCGCGCTGGCCGGAGGCGGCGAAGGTCCAGGCGTCGCTCATCGGCTTGCCGTAGGTCTGCACGTTGGCCAGGACGGTGTCCTCGGCCTCGATGCTGCTCCGCCAGGTCGAGTCGACCACCGGCGCGGCCCCGAGGGCGGGCGTGACGACGAGCTGGAAGGCGGAGAGCCGGTCGTCGTTGGGCACCGTGATGCTCACGGTGTCGTCCAGCGACGTCCGCGTCGCGGCGACGACGCGCGGGGCGAGGGCTTCGCCCTCCTGGCCGGTCCATTCCGCCTCGCGGATCTGGATGTCGATCTCGTCGCCGAACAGGTCGGCGTCGAGGCCGGTCAGGTCGAGCCGGATGTCGCGGCTGCCGCCCCCGAAGAGCACGGTCGCCTGGGCCTTGTCCTCGTCGAGCGCGGCGATCCCCTGGATCGTGTCGGCGACGTTGAGCGCCGGCGGGGTCAGCCTGACGGTGTCGCCGGTCAGGTCGCCGTACCACTTGAGCAGCCACCAGGCGCCGTTGGCCTCGTTATTCTTGGTCATGTTGTCGTTCAGGTTGCCGGCGTAGGTCCAGTAGGCGGTCTGCGCGTCGACCTTGGTGTCCTCGAACATCGCCAGCCACTGGATCAGCTGACCCGGCACCGACATGTCGCGGCGCATGGCGTATTCGGTGATGTTGACCGGCAGCGGGCCGATGCCGAGGTCGCGCTCGATCTGCCGGTAGTCGGCGTAGTGCGACCGGTAGGTGCGCAGGTTGTCGATGCCCAGTTCGTGCCAGGTGAACATGTCCGGCAGCACGTCGTTGTCGCGCGCGAAGGTGAGGATGTCCCGGGTGCGCTGCGACCGCCAGCCAGTGTCGCCCATGCCGGCGATCCTCGCCTCCGGGTACACCTCCTTGATGGTCTCGTAGACCGCCTTCCAGTCGGCGAGGAAGGTGTCCTTCATCGTCGCCCAGTTCGCGTACCAGTTGCCGCCGTCGGGCTCGTTGAACGGCACGAAGTAGTACTTCTCGGGGTACGCGGACTCGTCGCGGATGCTCGTGACGA
The DNA here is from genome assembly GCA_035326505.1 of Arachnia sp. GTDB lineage: Bacteria > Actinomycetota > Actinomycetes > Propionibacteriales > Propionibacteriaceae > Arachnia. Next base: position 21,660 of record DAOLFC010000024.1, on the reverse strand, counting down.
CGGTGCGCACGATGTCGAGGTAGGTGGTGAAGTCGGCGGGGCGCTGTCCGCCGTTGTAGGACCAGTCGGGGTAGTAGTCCTGGATGTTCGTGATCAGGTACTCGCCGCCGTTGGCGAAGAATTGTTCTTCGACATCGAGCGGGTCGCCGTTCGGGTGCTGGGCGCCGTGCGGGGCCTTCTGGGTGATGTTACGCGGCCCCGCCCCGGCGATGATCGCGTCGGTGGGCACGCCGTGGTCGCTGAGGCCGTAGAGCATCCCGGAGGCGCCACCCTTGACCGCCCCCGTGCCGACCGAGAAGTCGACGCTCAGGATGTCGGGGTCCGCGGCGTGGGCGGGCTGGGCGCCGGTCGCGATGCAGCCCAGGGCGAGGGCGGCGGCCGTGAGAGCGGCGAGCGGTCGTCGGCGGGGGCGATGGCCGCTCGTGGGTCGACTGACTATTTGCATGTATGCACTCCTTTGTCTGCAAACGTTGGTCAGATCGTAGCAAGGAGGACGCGATTTGTGAATAACGTTGGTCAGAAACGCCGCGCGACCCCGGGAAGGGGCCGCGGCAGGGCGCTCTCCGCGTGGGGAGATCACCGGTTCACTGGTGGTCCACTCACTGGCAGCTGGCGGCCCCCACGGGAACGACCAGGGAACGCACCAGGGAGGCGTCGTCGACGGCCCGCACCGTCAGCGCGATCTGCCCGTCGGCGATCGCCGTCGCGCGGGTGCTGAGGGACACCGACGCCTTCCGGCCGGGCTGGATCGGACCGATCTCCTTCGACCCGAAGTCGCCCGACGCCGTCGCCCGCACCGCGTGCGCGCCGTCGCCGGTGATCGTGAGCGCGACGACGACCTTGCCCGCGACGCACCGCGTGACGGCCGTCGCGGACACGCCCATCAGCACCCGGGGGTAGTGCAGCAGCGTGCCGAAGCCCAGCTGGTCGTAGCCGCCCGAATTGGGGCCGTACTGGCCGCCGCCGCCCTCGACGCGCACCTGCTCGGCCATCTGCGAGACCCACGGCGCGGAGAGCCCGCGCCGGCCGACGTAGTGACCGGCGACGAGCTCCCAGACGGGGCGCAGATGCCCGCGGACCGCGTCGCTGATCACGGTCTGCGAGGCCCACCCCGCGTGCGGGGCCGTGGTGGCGGCCGGGCCGGACTGCCAGGTGTAGGTGGTGAACGGCACGTCCTCCCCCAGGTTGTACTTCGCGACGTACTCCGCGCCCTTCAGGAACCGATTGTCGAGCGCGCCGTAGCAGTCGTAGCCCTGCTGCCAGGCCATCTCGCAGAAGGCCCCCATGAGCCCGATGCCGAGCACGGTGTGCGCCTGGTCGCGGCCGCTCTCCTGCCACTGCGCGAGGCCCTCCGACTCGTAGACGAACGGGACGGCGTGGGCGATCGAGCCGTTGCCGGCCCCGTTATAGAAGTAGTCGATCGCCTGGTCGACGAGGTCGGTGCGGTCGGCGAAGATGCCGATCGCGAGCACCGCGCACATATTGGCCAGGTCCCAGTTCGCCCAGTAGTTGGTGATGACGGCGCCGTTGTGCCTCACGAGGAAGTCGTCGGCCAGCGGGTAGAACACGTCCAGCAGCACGTCCTCGGCGCCCTGCTGGTCGAAGTCGGGGTGGTCGCGGACGAGCTCGGCCGCGTTGGCGAACTGGTAGCCGTAGATGCCCGACGCGAGGAAGCGGTCGGCGTTGCCGCCGATCTGGGTGAGCGTCGACGACCAGGCGTTGAGGATCGCGACCGCCCGGTCGCCGTGGGCCTGCTCGCCGGCGAGCCGCCACTGGAGGGCGTTCTGGTAGGCGGCGTGGATGTCGCGGTAGAGGATCGGGTAGTTCTCGCCGGTGCCGCCGCGCACGACGAGGGGTGTCTCGCGCGACGCCCAGTTCGCGCTGGCGTGCGGGCTCGACAGCAGGCGGACCCAGCCCTCTCCCCACGGTTCGCCCCCCGATCCGATCAGCGCCGAGACCTGGTCGAGGTCGGCCTGGCTGTGAAGCAGGCCGGGATGCGCGAAAGGACCACCCGTCTCGCCGGCGGCGGCCGCGGAGAGCGGCGACACGAGCGTCGTCCCCAGCGCCGAGACCGGAAGCGCGAGCGCGGCCCCGGCGAGCAGGCTGCGGCGCGAGAGCGCGCCCCTCCGCGGGATACGGTCCAGGCCTTCGGGGGTCATCGGTGCGGCGTGTGACGTCATCGTCGATCCTTTTCTGTCTGCGTCTGCGGTAGTCGAGATCGGTCTCGATTGTGAGCGCTAACCTAGCGTAACAGCGCGATCCCTGCAGACAGCCCCACATCGCCGAAACATCCGGACGGAACCACCGGTGGACGGCAGCGGCAAATCACACCCCTTGTTGTCAAGGGTATCCAGGGGTGAGTTTGCCCGGTTCTCCTTGTATCCACTAGCATCATGCGCGTACGCGGACCGATCCGGTGTGAGTCCGCAGGAACGAGGGACACTTCCCCTTTCTGCCTGCGCCGGCAGTTCGAGTGCGACGTTTATCGATACACCCCAGCGGCGCAGTCAGGCCGCAGCCCGATCGAAGGACAGCTATGACCCAGCAGCACGAGGCCAGCCCCGCCGAGAAGACGATCACACGGCGCGCCGTGACCACCACCGCGCTGTGGAGCGTGCCGGTGATCACCGCCGCCACGGCGGTCCCCTTCGCCGCGGCCACGGAGGCCACCTGCGACGACAGCAACATCCAGATCGGCTGGAACACCGCGTCCATGCCCGAGCAGAATCACCTCACCGACCCGGCCGAGCAGGATCAGTCCTTCACCAACACCGTCACGTTCTTCCCGGTGAGCAGCCTGCCCAACGCGACCGGAACGCTCTCCCCCGTGGTCGTGACCATCGGCCACACCTTCAACGGCAGGGCGCGCGGCGTCACCGACGGCGGCAACCAGTACGCCACCATCAACGGCAGCGGCAACCCCAACGGCGTCGCCCTGGCCCCGGGGTACTACGACATCTCGCAGCGCCTCGAGCCCTTCGACACCCCCGGTACGTCGAGCGACTACTCCGACTGGACGTTCACCTTCAGCACGCCGATGACCGACCTGAGCTTCACCATCGCCGACGTCGACCGCGCCCTGTCCCACGCCAACGGACAGCAGTTCATCGACGCCGTCTCGCTTCACTCCGCGGACGCCCCCCTCACCTTCAGCTTCGGCACGGGCGCGAACTTCGTCGGCGCCGGTTCCATCGCCGATCCGTTCCGGGTGAATCCCAGCGCCACCACGGGCAACCTGCCCTACACCGATGCTCGCACCCATATCAACGTGCATGCCACGGCGCCGATCACCACCTTCACCATCCGGTACTTCAACCTCAGCCCGAGCATCGACTCCGGCATCAGCAATCAGGGCGTCTACCTGGCCAGCTTCAAGTCCTCCGGCAGCGTGCCCTGCACGATCAACTGAGGTTCGTTACCCGCGCCCCCGGTCTCGACGAGGCCGGGGGCGCGGCCTCCCTCGCCGGTAGCCGACGATGCCGTCGCTCGCCGCAGAACCCTCTTCGTCTCGCCTGTCGCGACGCGAATCCGAGACCCACCGAAGGACGATCATGACAACGCCGCATGAGCCGATGATCACGCGACGCTCCGCGACCACCGCCGCCCTGTGGAGCGTGCCCGTCATCGCCGCCACCACGCAGGTCCCGCACGCCGCGGCCACCGAGTCCACCTGCGAGGACAGCCAGATTCAGTTCGGCTGGAGCACCGCGACCATGGTCGAACAGAATCGCTTCACCGACCCTGCGCTGCAGAACCAGCCCTTCACCAACACCGTCGCTTTCCTGCCCGAGAGCAGCCTTCCCGGCGCGGATGACCTCCCCCCGGTGATGCTGACCATCGACCACGTCTTCCACGGCAACGCCTACGGCGTGTCCTCTGGCGGCAACGAGTACGCGACCATCGACGGCAGCGCCACGCCCAACGGCGTCGCCCTGGCTCCCGGGATCTACGACATCTCGCAGCGCCTCGAGCCCTGGGTCGACACGCCGCCCACCGCGAACGACTGGTCCGACTGGACATTCACATTCGGCGCCCCGGTGAGCGGCCTGAGCTTCACCATCGCCGACGTCGACCGCGCGCTGGCGAGCAGCGGCGACCAGCAGTTCATCGACGGCGTCGCCATCCACTCCGCCGACGCCCCCCTCACCTTCTCCTTCGGCACGGACGCCGACTTCGTCGGCGACGGCTCCATCGCCGATCCGTTCCGGGTGAATCCGTCCGCCACGACGGGCAACCTCGACTACGACGACCCCCGCACCCACATCAACGTTCACGCCTCGGGGTCGATCACGACCTTCACCATCCGATACTTCAACCTCGCCCCGAACGTCGTCTCGGGCTGGGGGATCAGCGCGCAGGGCGTCTATCTCGCCAGCTTCAGCTTCACCGGCACGGTGCCCTGCACCCCCTGAGACCGTTTCCAGAGCGTCCGTCGCGCCCCCTCTTCTGGTGTCAGATGTTCCCCCGTAGACGGTGGAACATCTGACGGTGGAAGGCCGTGGAGAGGCGAACAGCAGGAAAACCGCCTCCGTGAGCGCCGGGCTCGAATTGTGAGCGGTAACTGTCTATGATTGGTATGCACAAAGCGCATCCGCGCGGAGTACCAACCACGGCGTCGTACCAACCACAGCGCCGTACCAAGTACAGCGGAGTCCAACCACAAAGGAGAGGTTAGATGGCACTCACATTCCGACGACGGGCCGGAGCGGCCGGGGTGGCGATGGCCGCCCTCGCCGCCACCATGCTCGGCGGCGTCCCGGCACACGCCGACCCACCCCCGGAGGACCCGGGCCTGCTGCTGCACTACGACTTCGGCACCCCGGGATCCGTCACCGATGCCTCTGGCAACGGCAACCACGGCACCCTCCTGGGCACCGGGGCGACGGTGGCCGATGGCGTCTTGACGCTGCCGGGCGGCGCCGCCAACAGCGGGGCCGGCTACGTCCGCCTTCCCGACGGGATCTTCAACGGCCAGGACACCCTGACGGTGTCCACCTGGCTGCGCAACGAGACCGGCAGCGGCAACTACGCGGCCATGTTCTTCGGCTCGGCCACGGGCACCTACCCCGCGCAGTACTGGCTGCTGAACCCCCGCAACCCGCAGGGCCGGTTCAAGTCGGTGTTCACCAACGCCAACCAGCCCGGTTCGCCGTGGGCCACCGAGTACGGCATCTCCCCCACCAATGCCGCGCAGGGGGTGGCCGGACCCACCACCGGCACCGACTGGACGATGTACACCACCGTCATCACGCCTACCTCCCTCACGGGCTACCTCAACGGCGCCTTCGTCGGCGAGGTGGCGCTGTCTCGCACCGTGAGCGACTTCGGCACCAACCTGGTGGGCTATATCGGCCGTTCCACCTACGCCGACATCTTCTTCAAGGGCGCCGTCGACGACGTGATCGTCTCCACCTCGGCCTATGACGCCGCGACGGTGGCGGAGCTCTATCACGGCGGCGCGCACGTCCCCGTGGGCGCCACGCAGGCGGCGCTGCAGGCCGACGCCGACGCGCTCACCCTGCCCTCGGAGGCCACGGCCGACATCGACCTGCCCGCGCGCGGCGCGGCGCACTCCCGGATCACCTGGGAGTCGTCCGATCCGGCCGTACTGAGCCCCGAGGGTCACGTCGTGCGGCCGGCCCAGGGCGAGGACGACGCCGAGGTCACCCTCACCGCGACGTTCGCGTTGGGCGCCCAGACGCTCACCAAGACCTACCCGGTGACCGTCCCGGCCATCGACGATCAGCGCGACCTGGAGCGCCTCGCCGACGCCTTCGACCTCGGCATCCAGGTGGTGACCGACGACATCGTGCTGCTCGGCGCGATCGAGGACGCCACGATCTCCTGGGCGTCGTCCGCCCCGGCCGTGATCGCGACGGACGGCACCGTCACCGCCCCCTCCGCGGACACCGCGGTGGACCTGACGGCCACCTTTAGTCGCGCCGGCGCGACCGCCGAGCGCACCTACCGGGTGACCGTGCGCGCCGCGACGGTGGGCCAGGTGGTCTCCTACGTGCGCTCCGGCAACACCGAGAAGACCGACGTGCTGCACCTGGCGATCGCCCCGGACGCCCAGCCGCTGGTAGCGCTCAACAACAACAAGGGCGTGGTCTACCCCACCTACGGCACGGGCACCTCGCGCTTCGCCAACCCGACGCTGTTCCGTCAGCCCGACGGCACCTACGGCATGATCGCCACCGACAACGCCAGCAACGCCCGGATCTTCGTCTACCGCTCCGCGGACCTGGTGAGCTACTCCGATCAGCGCTGGGTGCAGACCAACACCCAGGGCATCACCGTCGCGCGCGCCGAGGCGGCCTACGACAACGGCATCCGGGCCTACCGGGTGACACTGCACACCGCGGGCGGCGCGGCCTACGAAGTGACCACCGAGGACTTCACCGTCTTCAGCGACCCGGTCGCCGTCGACGGCGGCACCGCGCCCAGCATCCCGGGCCTGCCGACGGGCGCCATCGAGGCATCCTCGCTGCGGATCACCCAGGAGGAGCTGGACCTGCTGCAGACCAAGCTGGGCCGCATCACCAACATCTCCGTCGATCCTGGCGACGACGTCGAGGTGGCCGTGGGCGGCACGCTCGACCTGCCGTCGCACGTCCAGCTGGGCTACTCCGACGGCTCGTCGAAGCAGCTCGGCGTCGCGTGGGACACCAGCGCCGTCGACCTCGGCACCCCCGGCACCTACACCGTCACCGGCACCGTCAACCAGCCGGTCTACGGCGACGCCAAGGGCGTGCTGGTGCCGGAGCGCGCCGACCCGTGGGTCTTCCGCGACGACGAGCGCACCGGCCAGGCCGAGTACTACCTCACCGGCTCCTACCCCACCACGCAGTCCAACCCCGGTGTGGGCTACGACCGCATCGTGCTGCGTCGCGCCGATACCATCAACGGCCTGACCACCGCCCAGGAAGAGGTGCTGCTGTGGGCGCGCAACGCGGCCTCGCCCAACACCTCGAACGGTTCGAAGGTGGCCACCGGCGCCTACCGTTACTTCTGGGCTCCCGAGTTCCACAAGATCGACGGCGACTGGTACATCCTGTTCACCTCCAGCCGCGGCGGCAGCGTGTGGGACATCCGTCCCGCGATCATGCGCGCGCCCGGCGACAGCGATCCGATGGATGCCTCCAACTGGCAGGAGCTCGGCTACATCAAGGCCTACCCGGGCGACACCGCCGCCTTCGGCAGCTTCTCGCTGGACATGACCTACTTCGAGGCCAACGGCAAGCACTACATGGTGTGGGCCGAGAAGCCGGGCAGCTCCGATCTGCGCATGGCGGAGATCGACCCGTCGGATCCCACCCAGCTGATCACCCGCTCGATCCTGCTCTCCACGCCCAACTACGCGTGGGAGCGCACCAGCCGCGAGGTGATCAACGAGGGCCCGGCCGTGATCAAGAGCGACGACGAGGTGTTCGTCTTCTTCTCGGCCTCCGAGGTGAACGAGACCTACTCGGTCGGCATGCTGCGCGCGCCGATCGACGGCGACCTGATGGCCCCCGCGACGTGGACGAAGACCGGCTATCCGCTGCTCACCTCCGACGACTTCGACGGTCAGCAGCAGGGTCCCGGCCACAACTCGTTCACCATCGACGCCGACGGCAACCCCGTCATCGTCTATCACGCCCGCCCGCCGTTCGCGGAATGGGCCCCGGGTGCCGACGGCGGCCTGAACGACCCCAGCCGCCACGCCCGCGTCAAGACGGTGCATTTCGCCGCCGACGGCTCCGCCGTGCTCAACCAGAGCCGCGAGGAGGAGCTCGCCCCGGAGAACCGCACCGTCACGCTCACCGTCAGGGTGAACGGCGAGGTCGCACCGGAGCCTGAGGTGGGGGTCGCCGTGACCACCCGTTGTGTGGTGGGCAAGGTGGTGCAGGCCATCACCGTGACCAACGGTGCGGAGGTGCCGCTGGACGTGACCGTCACGTCGCCGTACGGCACCGCGTCGTACAGCCGCCTCGCTGCGGGAGCCAGCTCCTCCAAGGCACTGACCACCCGCCAGGTGACCACCTCCCCCGGCGTCCTCGCGGTCACCGCGACGGGCGACGGCGTCTCCCTGGAGAAGGAGGTCCCCTTCCCGGGCGCCAGCTGCAGCTGACCCCCCTCCCGACGCTCCTTGAGGAGCCCTTCGAGACGATGCCCGCTGCTTCCCTGTTCACCTCGCGATCGTGTACAGGGCGGGCATCCCTCAGGGACCGGGGTAGAGCACCTCAAGGAGCGTCACCCAGGGCGCCCGGTCACGCGCTCTGGCGGACCACCAAGGTGGTGGGCAGCACGACGGAGGACGGCTTCTCGCCGCGGACGGCGGCGAGCACCAGGTCGACCATCGTCCGGGACAGCTCATCCCAGGGCTGGCGCACGGTGGTCAGTGGCGGGTCGTGGGTCTCCGCCGATCCGGAGTCGTCGAAGCCGGCCACCGCGATGTCCTCGGGCACCCGGAGGCCCGCCTTGCGGATCGCCGCGATGGCGCCGAAGGCGATGACGTCGGACGCCGCGAACACGGCGTCGACGGTGCGGCCGCGCGCCAGGAGCCGGGCCATCGCCGCCTCGCCGGCCTCGGGGGAATATTCGCACTGCTCGGCCAGTCGCGGATCGAAGCGCTCCCCCATCTCGTCGCGGAATCCGCGGAGCCGGAACCGCCCCCCCGGGGTGTCGTCGGGCCCGGTGATGATCGCGATGCGCTCGTATCCCTTGCCCACCAGATACCGGGTCATCGCGCGGGCGGACTCCTCCTCGTCGACCGAGACGGTGGGAACCAGGTCGCGCAGGCTCAGGGCCGCCCCGAGGCACACCGTCGGCACCCCGGCGGCGACGAGCGCTGCGGGCAAGGGGTTGGACTCGTGGGTGGAGACCAGCATCACTCCGTCGACGTGGCCGGCGCGCACGAAGCGCTCCACGTTCGCGCGCTCCGCCGGGCTGTCGGCGATCATCAGCACCAGCGTCATCTGGCGCCTGGCGAGATACTCCATGGCGCCGCGCAGGACGAGGGAGAAGGTGGGGTCGGAGAACAACAGGTGCTGCGGCTCGGTGAGGAGGAAGGCGATCGAGTCGGCCTTGCCGGTGGCCAGCGATCGCGCGGCATAGTTCGCCGTGTACCCGGTCTTGGTGATGGCGCGCTCGACGGCCTCCCGGGCTTCCGGGGAGACCCAATGATGACCGTTGAGCACACGGGACACCGTGGCATGCGACACGCCCGCCACGGCGGCCACATCGCGAATCGTCAGCCGGCGGCCGTGCCCTGGGGAATCACTCATAGCGGGGACAGTCTATCGCCGCCGCGCCGGAACGCCCCGGACCCAATCCTGTTCCCGATCTCAGTTTGATAGCACTGCGCGCACCACGGTTGCGCTCCCTGCCCGAGAGACGCATACTGTTACCGGTTACAGGAAATGCAAGACCCTAGGACGTGTCCCCATGACTCACACCATCGCCTACGGCGGCGACTACAACCCCGAACAATGGCCCCGCGCCACCTGGCGCGAAGACGTCGCGTTGATGCGAGACGCGGGGGTGAACCTGGTCAGCGTCGGCATCTTCTCCTGGGGCCTGCTGGAGATCAGCGAGGGCTTCTTCGACTTCGCCTGGCTCGACGAGGTGCTGGACCTGCTGCACGAGGGCGGCATCTCCGTCGACCTCGGCACCCCGACGGCCTCCCCGCCCGCCTGGTTCTTCGCCGCCTATCCCGACGCGCGGGTGGTGACCGCCGACGGCGTCGCGCTGGGCTTCGGTTCCCGCGGGGCCGCCGCGCCCACGTCGCCTCAGTACCGCACCGCGGCGACCCGGATCGCCGGCGAACTGGCCCGCCGCTACGCCGATCATCCGGCGGTCGTGATGTGGCACGTCCACAACGAGTACGGCGTCCCCGTCGGCGAAGACCATTCCCCCCACGCTCTCCTGGCGTGGCGCCGGTGGCTGCACGACCGCTACGGCACCGTCGAGGCGCTCAACGCCGCGTGGGGCACGGCCTTCTGGGGCCAGCACTACACCACCTTCGAGCACGTCGGCACGCCGGCCGCGACGCCGACGACGGTGAACCCCGCGCAGAAGCTGGACTTCGCCCGCTTCAGCGGCCAGATGCTGCGCGACTGCTACATCGCCGAGCGCGACGCGATCCGGGCCCACTCCTGTCTGCCGATCACGACCAACTTCATGGCCAACCAGCACCACGGCTGCGACCTGTGGGCCTGGGCCCGCGAGGTCGACGTCGTCTCCGACGACCACTACCTCTGGGCCGCCGACGAGGAGGCCGAGATCGGCCTGGCGATCGCCGCCGACCTCAGCCGATCCGTCGGCGGCGGCAAGCCCTGGATGCTGATGGAGCACTCCACCTCCGCCGTGAACTGGCAGCCGCGCAACATCGCGAAGCGGCCCGGCGAGATGGCGCGCAACTCGCTCGCGCACCTCGCCCGCGGCGCCGACGCCATCCTGTTCTTCCAATGGCGGGCCGGCCGCTCCGGGGCGGAGAAGTTCCACTCCGCGATGCTCCCTCATGCCGGCACCGCGTCGCGGGTCTGGCGCGAGGTGGTCGACCTGGGCGCGACACTCGGCCGGCTGGGCGAGGTGGCCGGCTCTCGGGTGCAGGCGGAGGTCGCGGTGCTGTGGGACTTCGAGTCGCTGTGGGCCCAGGGCCTGGAGTGGCGGCCCTCCGTCGACCTCGATCCGCACGAACGCATCCGCGCCTACTACGAGCGCCTGTGGTACGACGGCATCACCGTCGACTTCGCGCACCCGTCGCAGGACCTCTCCGGCTACCGGCTGGTCGTGGCGCCCGCCCAATACCTGCTGACCCGAGCTCAGGCGGAGAACCTGAACGGCTACGTCGAGGCGGGGGGAACCCTTCTGGTGTCCTGCTTCTCCGCGGTCGTCGACGAGAACGACGCGGTCCACGAGGGCGGCTTCGGGGCGCCCCTGGCCCCGTCGCTCGGCGTCCTCGTCGAGGAGCACCTGCCGATGCGGGAGGCGCAGGTCGAGGCCTTCCGCTTCGGCGACGGCGACCACCCGGCGGTCGTGTGGAGGGAGGATCTGCACCTTCTCGGCGCGAGCGTCCTGGGCGCCTTCGAGGACGGGACCGCCGCGGTCACGCGCCATCACTTTGGATCGGGGTTCGGCTGGTACGTCGCCACCCTTCCCGACGCGGCGGGACTGCAGGCGATCCTGGCGGCGGTGTATGCGGACGCCGGCGTCGCGCCCGCCGACGTGCCCCCTCGCGTCGAGGTCGTCACCCGGCACGGCGACGACGCCGACTACACGTTCGTCATCAACCACTCCTCGCAGGCGGTGGAGCTGCCCACCGGCGGCACCGATCTCCTCGCGAACGACCCCGCCCAGACCCGAACGCTCGACGCGGGCGGCGTGGCCGTGCTGCGCACGCCCCGGGACGGGAGTGAGCGCTGACCTCAGGACCTCCCCGATCTCATCCCCCCTCATCCACCCGCCACCGACCATCCACCGATCCGAAAACCCCCGTCTTCGTGCAGGACGACAGTGGCTTCACCACCGAGGTGGGCATGGGCGGCGACGACGGCTCGACCCTGCAGACCGGCTGGATGGTGGGCGTCGGCTTCGACAACTTCCTGCGGCTGTTCACCGACGGGGACGTGGCCGGGCCCCTCGCCTCCGTGGCGCTGTGGACCTTCAGCAGGTCCTGGCCTCGAACGGAACCGTCGACGTGAAGGCTCCGTCCGTACCGGGGACGGTCACGGAGACCCCGATCTCCCCTGCCCCGATGGAGGTCAGCCTGCTGGAGAACGCCGCGGAGCTCGATGCGCCGCCGCTCAGGCCCGCGAACGTCTTCGACCCGTAGGGCGAGGTGACAGCGACGCTCAGCGGCGAGGATTCGCCGTTGGTCGCCGTGACGGCCAGCACCACCTTGCCCGCCACACAGCGCGTGGCCGGCAGCACCGTCACGACGGGCTCCGTCGGCGCCGATAAGGCGTCGAGCGCGGCTGGTGCCAGTTCAGCCACCCGTTCATTTCGAACGGGGCCGAGGCGCTCGCTCCGCCGTCGGCGGAGATCATCAAGAGCCGGGGGCTCGCGGCGTCCTCGCCGTCGCCCTGGATGAAGGCGGATGCCTGGTAGCGCCCGGCGGGAAGGCCGGTCACCCGCTGCGAGAGGGTGAAGGAAAAGGCCGAGCCGCTGTAGAAGTGCGACGACCGGCTCCCGCTCCTCGGGTCGTTGGTGGAGCGCACGGTGAGCGCGCTGCCGGTATTGGTCCACATCGAGACATCCGAGGCCTCGAAGCCCGGGTTCAGGAGCCGGTTCACTCCGCGGACGGTGATCGTCGCCTGCGCGGCGAGTCCTCCGTTGACGGCCCCGGAGACCTGATACTCGCCCGGTCCGGCGATCCAGGAGAGCGCGTCCGACCAGATGACGGGGCGCTGCTCGCTGGTTCCGTCGTTGAACGACACCATCACGGTGGAGGGCAGGGCGATCGGCGCGCCCTCGTCGACCGTCAACGACACCGGAGCCACGGCGTCGACCTCACGCGGAGCGACCGATCCCGTGCGGACGAAGGAGAAGACGTTGAGCGAATCCAGCGCGACGCCGTCGTAGCCGAACAGCCCGTGGTTCTCCCATCCGCTGCCGCCGTAGTTCACTCCAGCGTCGTTGGGTTCGTAAGAACCCGCGAAGCTGGTCGCCCAGCCCGACCCGTAGGTCTCCCACAGCACCCTGTTCTGCTCGATCTGCTCCGGGGGTCCCACCGGCAGCCAGGCGGGCTCCCAGTAGTAGACGCCGATGGCGGCGTCGCCCACGTTGACCGCGGCCTGGATCACGTCGCGCACCGCGGTCGCCTGGCCCTGTGCGCTGACCGGATACTGGGTCGCCTGCGACGCCGTGCGAATGACGTTCTCCATGCCGTCGCCCTCCACCAGGGTGTGGACCCAGGAGGTCTCCATCACGGCCACCTTCTTGCCGTAGGTGTCGGCCACGTTCTTCAGCACCGATGTCAGGTTGGCGAGCGTGCCGTGCCAGAACGGGTAGTAGGAGGACCCGAACACGTCGTAGTCGACGCCGCGGGAGGCGAGGTTGGCGGCGAAGTTCGCGTAATTGCCCGCCCGCTCGGGACTGGTGAAGTGCAGCGCGACCAGGGCATCCGGCAGCACTTCTGCTGCTTGCCGGGATCGGCCCAGAAGTCGGAATAGTGGAAGTTCACGAGCACTCCCATGCCCGCGGCCGTGGCCCGCTCACCGATCTCGACGGCGCGTTCGACGTTGGTGTTGCCGCCGCCGAACGGGCGGCCCTGGGCGTCGAACGGGTCGTTCCAGACCCGCACCCGGACATCGGTGACGCCGGCGTCGGCCATCAACGTGAACAGGTCGCCCGGGTGTCCTTCGGCGTCCTTGAACACGACGCCCGATTCCTCGAGGGACAGCACCGAGGACACATCGGCTCCGAGGATGAAGTCGTCCGGCAGGTTCTCCACCTTTCGGTCTCAGGGCGGCCCGAACACAAATCTCGCTATACGCCGCGGCCTCGCGGATATGGCGAGGCCTCGGCGTATAGCGAGATTTGTGTTCAGGACAAGGGCCGGGTGGCGCTGATGCGCCACCCGGCCCCTTCGTCATTCACCGGCGAACCGGCTACGTGGTCGTCGTCAGCAGGTCTTCCCCGCGTACGGCACCGTCGAGGTGAACGCGCCGTCCACACCGGGGACGGTCACGGACACGTCGACCTGACCGGCCGGCATGGTGACCAACCGGGTGGTGAACGCCGCAGAGCTCGACGCGCCGCCGGCCAGGCCGGCGAAGGTCCGCGAGCCGTACGGCGAACTCACCGCGACGTTCAGCGGCGAATCCTCGCCGTTGGTCGCCGTGACCGCCAGCACCACCTTGCCCGCCACGCAGCGCGTGGTCGGCACGACGGTCACGACGGGCTCGGCCACCTGCTCGTCCGCGGTGGACACGCCCACCCAGGACAGCATCGGCGACTGCGCGTTCGTCGAGGTCAGCGTCAGGGTCACCGTGCCGGGCTCGGCCAGCTCGATGTCGTAGCTGAGCACCCGCGACGGGGTGGCGGTGTTCAGCGTGAACTGATCGACCGTGTGGGTCTGGCCACCGTAGGTGAGCGTCACGTTCGCCGTGCGCGCGTTGCCCGGCCACCAGGAGTGCGAGCCCGCCGCGATGGTGTGCTCGCCGGCCGGCAGGGTGAAGGTGTACCCGACGGAGGAGCCCACCGCATCGGACGCGTACAGGCCGGTGGTGGTCAGCTTGCTGTACGGGCCGGCGACGACGCCCTTGTAGTTCGTCACACTGGTGCCGGCGGCGTTGCGGCCGAAGTGGCCCCAGGCTCCCCCGGCGGGCAGCAGGCGGTCGGGCAGCTCGTTGAGCAGCGTCCCGCCGACCAGCTCGTTGATCGCGGTGTAGGCCGGCGACGGGAACCCGAGCGCGCTCTGGGTGCCGTTGACGTCCGCGAACGCGACGGTGCCGCGCGGCACCACCTCGACCCAGGCCGTGGTGGTGGCCGAGCCGTAGCTGCCGGTCACCGCCACCGTGGCCCACGGCGTGTTCAGGTCGACGCCGGTGAGGTTCCAGTGGATCGGCACCTGCTGGGTGGAGCCGTCGGTCATCGTCGCGGTCAGCGTCGAGGGAAGGCTCGACGGCTGCTCGCCGACGTAGGTGGCCGCGGTCACCGTGGGCAGGCTCTGGATCTGGCCGGCCACGGGCGCGGAGGCCTCCAGCAGGCGAGCGGTGAGCTGCTCGGCGCCATGGCCGTCCAGTCGGTAGGCCGCGGGATCCGCCACCGCCGCCTGAGCGTGGGCGATCGCGGTCTGCAGCACCTCCCAGCTGACATCGGTGAACTCGTCGTCGCGCTCGACGTCCTCTGCCACGGCCAGGGCCGCGGCCAGCGCGCCGGTGTCCGCGACGCCCTGCGCCGCGACGGCCGCCGTGCCGATCGCATCGATCGAGTACGAGCCCGAGACGACCTCGACCCGCACGGTGTGCTGTCCCCAGGGGAGACCGCGCAGCGTGTAGCTGGCCTGGAACTGCCCGGAGGCCTTCGTGCGGGCGTTCGCCGCGACGAGGTCGCCGTCGACGAAGACCCTCAGCCGAGCCGTGCCGTCATGGCCGCCCAGGATGTCCAGGCCCGAGCCGGTGAAGGTGTAGCTCACGCCGGCACCCGCGCTGCTCGTGGCCGACTTGGTGCGGTGGTACTCGAACATCCCGCCGCCCAGGGTGTGGCTCCACTGGCCGTTGTAGACCAGCTTCGCGACCGGGGTCGGCGACAGGTCGTGCATCTCGAGGTTGTCGAGGTACTCGCCGTAGTAGGGCTGCCAGCCGTCGACGCTCTTCACCTCGAAGTTGTCGAACTGGGTGAAGTGGAAGCCACTGGCCAGATCGGCGAAGCCGGACAGGAACGGCGTCTCGTCGGTCCACTGGACGACCTGCTGGTTGTCGATGAAGCCGGTGATCGTGGCGCCGGTGGCCCGCAGGCTCAGCTTGTGCCACGCGTCGCCGTTCCACGCACCGCCACCGACGGTGCCGCTGCCGACCTGGGTGCCCATGCGCAGCAGGTTCCACGAACCATCCTTGTAGAGGCGCAGCGCGTAGCCGGTGCCGTTGAGGTTGTTCGAGCTGCCGCCGCCGCTGGAGCGCACGCCGATCACGGCGTAGTTGCCGCTGGTCGTGGCCCGCTCGAGCTTGACGTCGACGGTGGCCTGGTAGTTGGTCCAGCGCCGGTCGCCGATGCCGGTGACCGGATCGCCGCCGTTCCAGGCGCCGCCGACGCCGGTGGCGGCGTTGTCGATCTGCTGGCGCAGCACCCGCTCCCCCGTCGGCGTCAGGTAGGCCTCGAAGGCGCCGTTGCGGTCCCAGCTGAACAGCGGGATCGTGCCGACGTCGCCACCGCGGGAGGCGATGAAGTCCTCGGTATCACCGCTCAGGCCGCCGCCAGCGGCGATGACCGGGACGGTGAGGTCGGTGTAGTCGAAGTCGTCCGCCCACAGCACGCCGCCGGGGGCTCCGTCGTCGAGCACGGTGCGCTCGCCCTCGACGGGCAGCGGAGTGGTCCAGCCCTCGTCGCCGGTCACGTCGAGCGAGGTCACCGTGACGATCGAGAACGGCTTCACCGTGAGGAGGTAGTTGCCCGCCCCGTTCGGCGACAGCGTCGCGACGCGCTTCTTGTAGTTCGCATCGACGGCCTGGCCCGCGCCGGCCGCGCGGGTCTCCCACACGTCGAGCGTGGTGCCGGCCGGGAACGTGAAGTTCCTGGGCGCGAGCCGGTAGGTCAGCTCCTTCTCGGAATCGTTGACGATCACCGTGGAGAAGTCCGACTTGTCGGGCGCGGCCATGGTCATGTAGTTCGGCAGGCCGTTGCGTCCGTTGACCGGGTTGGTGCCGGTCGCCGTCGTCATGCTGGCGCTCGGCATGGTGCGCCAGATTCCGGCGGTGTTGTCGTCGTTCTCCCAGCCGGTGACGGCGAAGTTGGCGAAGTGCTGAATCACGGCCAGTCCGGCGTCGTAGTGGATCCAGCCCGACCACGGATCGCGCGCGCTGACCAGTTCCTTGAAGGAGTACTGGCCGCCCTCGTAGAACGAGCCGATCGCCGGCTGGTAGATGAAGTGCGTGCGCCGCGAGTTCACATAGCCCTTGACGATGGTGTTGGCCATCTCCAGCGAGCTGCCGGTGCCGCCCAGCCCCGTGCCGGCGACGGTCGGATCGGCGGCGTTGTTGTTGGGTCGGAAGGAGGAGTTGCTGAACGTGGCCTGCGCCTCGCTGTTCCAGATCTCCTGGTCGAACTCCTGGGCGAGCCGCGTGAAGTTGCCCGCGGAGTCGTCGTTGGTGTTGTAGTGGAACGCGGACACGGCGACGGCGTCGCGCAGGGCGGCGTCACTGACCATGCTCCCGCCGAAGGTGCCGATGCCGACCTCGTCGGAGATCACCGTCTTGATCTGGCGGAACAGCGCCTGCTCGCCGGGCCGGAAGCCCGCCAGCGCGGGATCGCTGCTGACGTAGCCCGTGGACTCGTTGCGCACGCGGTTGGTGAACTCCTTGGTCCAGGTCAGGTCCGCGGAATGCTCGTTGATGCCCGGGTTGACGTAGTCCACCATGTAGCCGTACTCGCGGTAGGCGGCCAGGATGGTGTTCTTGTACCAGGTGTAGATCTTGTCGTTGTTGTTGGCCCAGGCCGGCGGGTTCCAGCGCAGGATGCTGACCTTCAGGTCGGGGTTGATCCGATAGGCATCGGCCGCGAGCTGGAAGCCCGGGTGACGGGTCACGTTGGCCGGCTCGGTCTCCGTGCGCATCGTCGCCGGGTCGGGACCCGTGGAGTTGTTGCGGTCGTTGCCCATCTCGATCTTGACGTGCTGCATGATCGGATGCTCGCCGCCGAAGAGGATCTCCAGCAGCTCGTTGTACTTCTCCGGGCTGTGCGACTTGTAGTCCATCAGCACCGCGCTGGTGCTGTTGGCGCTGAGGACGCCGAAGCCCTTGAAGGTGAGGCCGTTCTTGTTCTGCGCGGCGATCAGGTTGGCGTCGATGTCCACCTGAATGGCGGTGGTCGGCGCGAGGCCGTTCCTGATGACGTCGACCGCATCGCCCTCGGCGATGGCGAACCAGCTCAGCGACGGCGCCTCGCCCGAGGTCCGGACGTAGGACAGCGCGATGTTGCTCGCGCCCTCCGGGATGGTGAACGCGCTCGTGGAGATCAAACGCGGAGACGGGGCGTTCGACGGGGTGGTCAGCGTGGCGTTGTCGAGCGGGGTGGTCACCGTCTGGCCGTCGAGCAGGTAGCTGACGGTGGGACGGATGCCGCGCGAACGGGCCTGGGAGCCGGTGTAGAACTCGAAGAACCCGCTGGACAGCGTGTAGGTGCCGGCCTCGAGCGCGAGGCGGAAGCCGATCTGCGTGCCGTTGGTGCGCACGCCCAGCTCGAACTTGCCGAGGTCGGCCAGCGCTCCCAGGTTGCCAGCATTGGGGTCGCCGCCGGTGACGCTGATCTTGTAGTTGTTCGTCGCGTCGAAGACGTGGCCCCAATCGTTGGTGCCCGACACGAAGCGCTGATCGGGCAGCGTGTTGTGCAGGGTGGATTGGGCCAGGCTCTTGGCCCCGTCGAAGGGCTTGCTGGGCGTGAAGATGGTCGACCAGGGCTGGGTCTGCGAGTCGCCGTTGCGCCCCGCGTCGACGAAGTAGACCAGGGGGTGCTCCGCGGGCGGCAGCACCTCCACGTGGGCGGTGACCTGCTGGCCGTCGGCGGTGCCCGGCACCTGGACGGTGGCGTAGGGCACGGCGAAGGTCTCCTCGTCGAAGGACCAGGTCACCGGGTGGTCGGCGGTGCCGTCGGACAGGGTGGCGGGCAGGGAGGTCTCCGAGAGCTCATCGGCTCCCAGGTAGGCGGCCGCGGCCACCGAGGTGGGCAGCGCGGCGTACGCAGAACTCATCCCGGCGAGCGGGATCAGCCCCGCCACCAGGACCGACGCGGCCACCATCGCGGTGGGGCGTCTCAACAAACGTGTACGTTCCATCTGAGCCTTCCTTGGCTAGTTACACGGTTCCCGGGGTTGCCGTTCGGCGAGACGTCGGCGGGCAGTTGATCGATATTGATCGATTTTCCGGAAATGGGCAGCGTGATGTGTTGTTAGCGTATAAAATCCGCGTTTCATCGTCAATGCCACCCGCGATATCGGTCGTTTTCGATCACCCCCGGGGGAAGGATAAAGGGGCCGGCTGCCGTGGCAGCCGGCCCCTTGGCCTCAGAGGTTACGCGCCAGCGGGATCACCCGCCGACGGGGTCCCCCGACCGTCGGTCATCCGCAGCTCTTGGCCTCGTACGCGACGGTCTCGGTCGTGGTCACCTCGCCCGCCGACGCGGACACCTCGACGACGCCCTCGGCCACGGAGGCCTGGCGGGAGTTGAACGCGATGGACACGGTCTGCCCGGCCTGCACCGCGGGGTACGACTTGGAGCCGGCCACCGACGACAGGTTCACCGCGATCGGCGACTCCTCCAGGTTCTTCGCCGACACCGCGAGGTACACCTTGCCCGCGACGCACCGGGTGGCGACGGACGGTTCGAAGGCGAGAGCCGGGGGCTCTTCCGCCGACTCGGCGTAGACCTGCACCTCGACCAGGCCCGCGGCCCACGTCGCCGAGCTGCCGTTGTGGTCGTTGATGGTCGACAGGACGTCCACCTTCAGGTAGCGGTAGTTCCCGGCCACGCGGTCGCTGGTGAAGCCGACCACCCGATTGCCGGAGCGATCGGCGACGACGTCCCAGTTCTCACCATCCACGCTGCCGGAGAGGCGGTAGGTGCTGTAGGTCTCCGAGCCGTTGTAGCTGCGCCAGCTGATGTCGACCCGGGCGAGATCGACCGGCTCCCCGAGATCCACCTGCCAGAACGCCGGCAGGGGGGCGCTGGGCTGCCAGTAGTGCGAGTTGTCGAACCGGTTGAAGGTCTCGATGATCCCGTCGTTGGCCGCGGAGGCAGGGTTGGCCACCACCGCGGGGGCGTCGATGTAGCCCGGCGACATCGGGTCGGTGTACCCGGCTGACGCGGTGCCCGTGGAGGAGGTGGCGGGCTTGCCCTGGGAGACCAGGTCCACCGTCGGCAGCACGACGTTGCCGGTCTCCACGTCGAGCGACCAGCCGTCGGTGTAGGAGATGTCCACGTCGGCATCGGGGTTCGCCCCGATCTCGAGCGGCAGCCACACGTAGGTGGAGTTGCCGAGGCCCGCGGTTCCGGGCGTCCAGCGGTCGCCCATGTAGACGTAGCTGTGCCCGCCGTCGGCCTTGGGGATGTCCATGATGTAGGTGGGCTGGCTCTTGAAGGTGGTGTTGTTGCCCACGTTGATGCTGGCGGACCAGCCGTCGGGCGACGACAGGTCGGTGGTGTGGGCGTACTTCAGCTGGTTGGCGTACCACCCGGACTGGCCGGAGGTGAACAGGTAGTAGCGTCCGTCGGCCTTGATGATCGCCGCGGCCTCGCGCGCCTCGCCCGCGAACAGCGGGTAGGACGCATCGACATCCGCGGTCAGGTAGTCGTCGCTGAGCGGGTAGATGCGCAGGTTGTGGTGCGCCTCCGCCGAGATCAGGTACGCGTCGGCGCTGTCCGGGTCCTGGTAGACGGTGAAATCGCGGGACTCCAGCCCGGCCGGGGTGTTGCCCGCGGACCGGTAGGCGGCCTCGGCCGCCGCGAAGTCGGGGTACTGCCCGTTGGTGACCGTGGCCTGGATGGCCGCGGTCTGGGTCTGCGTCCACACCTCGCCCTCGCCGGGACGGAAGTCGTCGACGTAGGTGTAGAGGCCGCCGATGGTGTCGCTGGTGGCGACCACGAGGCGCGAAGCCGAGTAGCTGTCCGCCGTCTCCCAGTGGCCCCACAGCACGAACTTCTGGGTGGCCTCGTTGTAGAGCAGCTTCGGCCGCTCCACCTTCACCTGGCCGGTGGCCAGCCGGGGCGCGTCCTCGCCGGTGGCGGACGCCGAGGTCAGGATGTCGTTGACGAACTCCCAGTTCAGCAGGTCCTGCGACCGGTACAGGCTCACGGCGTAGAAGGAGGCGCCGTGGTGGGTCTTGTTCTCGCCCACCCAGTAGTACCAGCCGTCGTGCTCGAGGAAGCCGCCGCCGTGCGCCTGGATGAGGCGGCCGTCGGTGTCGTACCAGGGCTGCCCCACGGGCACCGAGGTGTAGGCCCCCGGATCCGCGACGATGGTGTAGGTGGTCGAGGCCGCCGGGCTCGCTCCGGCGCCGGCGACGCTCACGGCCTTCACGGTGGCCGTCTCGGTCAGCGTGAACGGCGCGGTGTAGATCGTGCCGTGCGTGGCGGTGGGCGCCGAGCCGTCGGTGGTGTAGCGGATCTGCGCATCCGGGGTGTCGGTGGACAGCGACAACTCCACCTGGCCGGCGTAGGTGAGCCGGTCGCCGAGCGGGCTGATGGTGGGCCGCTCCAGCGCCACCGTGGAGAGGCGCTCGACGGCGATCAGGCTGAGGTGGGCGTTGAACCCGCCGCTGACCTGGAGCTTCTGCGACTCATAGGAGATCACCGTCGGCTCCGCCAGGGACAGCTCGTGGGTGACGAACACCGGCGGGCGAACCTCGCCGGGCACCTGGGCGACGGCAACGGTCTTCTCGTCGACCTTCTGACCGTTCACGTTCAACCAGCTGCCGTGAGTCTGGGTGCGCCGCGGCACATGCGCCACCGTCACCCGATAGGTGCCCGCGTCCAGGCTCATCCGGTAGACGATGCCCTCGTCGGCGTCGTTGTCGTCGCCGGTGTAGGACGTGGCCCAATCGCCGGCGTTGCCCGGCGTCACGGAGACCCGCTGACTATCGGACGGGTTGCGCTCGATGTAGCCCCAGGAGTCCTCGGGAGCGGTCACCTTGCGGTCGGGCGCGTCGTTGCGCAGCGCATCGCCGCGCAGCGCCGACACCGCGTCGAAGATCGCCGAACCGTTGGCGCCCACGCGGCCGGTGTCGATCAGGTAGACCAGGTTGTCCGGCACCACCCACACATCGGCCGAGACCGGGAGCGTGCCGGCCTCGCCCGAGGCGGTCCCGGAGACGGTCACCTTCTCGAACTTCGTGGTGAACTCGCCCGGCTCCAAGGCCTCCCACTCCACGGCGACGTCCTCAGTCGTCGACTCGTCCGTGGTCACCGCCACCGTCTCCGGGAGCTCCGGCACGACGCCCTCCGGCGTCGCCACCACCGGCACCC
>DAOLFC010000172.1:0-6644 GCA_035326505.1 Arachnia sp. | reverse complement strand
ACGCCTACGATCTGTTCACCGAACGCGGGTTCGAGCAGACCATCATGAGCCCCACAGCGAGAGAGCCCCTGGCGTGACGCCAGGGGCTCTCCTTGTCTCAGCGCAGGGTCAGGCGGTGAACTCGGAGACCACCGCGTAGACGCCCGGGCTGGGCGTCGCGATGGCGGCCGCGCGCTTGGCATACTCGGCGGCCACCGGGTCGGCCTGTGTCGCCTTCACGTCGTCGGCGCTGTCCCAGCGGGCGATACTGATGACGCGGCTCTTGTCGGCGCTGGCGAGGACCGTGACCGAGATGAACCCGGGCCGCTTGGAGATGACCTGCTCGGTTCCTTCGTTCAGGATGTCGATCACCTCCTGCTGCTTGGTCGGGTCGACGTCGATGACGTTGATGAACGTGACGGGACTGGACATGTCCGGCCTCTCTCATGGTTCTCGCGATTCGTGTCCGCGGTCGGCACCAAGGTGCGCGCCGGCCTCGGCAGGCAGACGGTCGCCTGCTCTACGAAAGAGACGAGACAGCACTGTGACGTGTGAGGTGCGGGAGAGGCGAGCGATGCCCCACCCTGGGCAGGCGCAGCTCGCCGTCATCATGCGATGTCCAGCAGTCGCGCGCTGAGGTTCTAGTGCTCGGCGACGATGGTGCGGTCGCTGGCCTGTCTGTTGGTGCGGCCGACCTTTCTGCGGTCGTTGTAACACTCGCCGGATGTCCAGGTGACGTCGGAGGCTCCGTCGATGCTGGAGGTGTTCACGATCGCGCGCGGGTCGCGATGAGGCGGTCGCGGAGCAGATAGGTCAGCAGGAACGGTGCGAGGTGGTTGATCTGGAAGGTCTTCTCGAAGCCGTCTGCGGTGCGGGTCGTGCTGGCGAACAATCCGCCGGCGTTGTTCGCCAGCACGTCGATTCGGTCGCAGTCGCGGAGTAGGACTGCCGCGAGCTCACGCACGTCGTCGAGCCTCGTGAAGTCGGCGACATGATGCTCGCTTCCGGTCGCAGCGGCGACGGCCCGGGTCTTCTCCGGGGAGCGTCCGACCAGGATCAGGCGCGCTCCTGTGCCAGCAAGTTGCCCGGCGGCGGCGCCGCCGATGCCGTCGCTGGCACCGGTGATGATGATGGTTCGCACGGAAGCTCCGTTCATTCTGGGTCACTTGTCGTGGGGCGTTGCAGCACTTCGGATGCGATCGACTCGACCGCCTCCCACGCGTCTCGTTCGCGCGCCGCGTCGTACGACTCCGGCGACGATTGGGCCACGCGATCACGGTCGATGTAGGCGCCGTTCGGCGCTACGACGATGCCCAGCGCTGTGTCCGCGAGGAGTCGCCCTGCTCGGGTCGGCGTTGTTCCCAGCGGCGTGAGCGTCAGCAGCGGCATGATCCAACGCATCGCGAACCGGGAGAAGACATCGGCGTCGCGAGCAAGATCGGTTCCCGGGACGAACCCGGGGTTGTACGCGAGGATCGACGGTCCGGAGGGAAAGCGCCGGGAGTATTCATGGACCAGATAGATGGCCGCGAGCTTGCTGGTGGAGTAGGCGGTGCGGCCCGCCGACACGCTTCCGGGGTTGGGGAACGCGCCGACACGCGCGAGTCGCTCGACCGGCTGCCACTTAGGCCCCGGGACCATGCCGAGGTTGTGCCGGAAGTCGCCGAAGTGCGTATCGCTGACGGTGACGACGATCCGTGCGGCGGAAGACAGATGGCTTCTCAGGTGTGTCAGCAGAACGTGGTTGGCGAGGACGTTGACAGCGAAGGTCGATTCCAATCCGTCAACGGTCTCAGTAAGCGTGTTTGTATGCTGCACCCCGGCGTTGAGGACCAGTGCTTCAAGGGGCGAGAGCCGGCCTGTCTCGACAAGCTCGGCCACCTCTGCGGCAGCGGCGTCGACGCTCCTCATGGACGAGAGGTCGGCGCGCACAACGGATACATCCGCACCTGCGGAGCGCGCTTCGCTCACGATGTCGGCAGGCGCGCTGCGGCCGAGGAGCACAAGCTGAGTGTCCGCCTGCGAGGCGACGCGGCGGAGCGCGGCCCGGCCGATCCCGCGACTGGCGCCGGTCATCACGATGGTTCTCATGGCATCCCTCGAACGTCGGTGTCGCACGCAGCCGTGACGGCGCGCGCATGAGCCCATCGTAGCCCATTCCGAAATGAAGCGACTTCGTATCTGTTCGATAGGATCGAGACATGACCGATCCGAAGCGCACGCAGCACGCCCACCGGGCACCGGGTCGTCCCGCTGACGCGACGCTCGGTCCCCTGATCGTGGATGCCGTTCTCGATCTGCTCGCCGAAGCCGGATACGCACGCCTCACGCTCAGCGCTGTCGCGACCCGCGCGGGGGTGTCTACGGCCACCGTCTACCGGCGCTGGCCCACCAAGCGCGAACTGATCCTGGCCGTGGCAGGCCAGATCGCCGCCGCCGAAGCCCCCGACGCCGACACCGGCTCTCTGGAAAGTGACCTGCACGAGCTGTTCGAACAGAAGCGCCGCCTGTTCTCAGGGAAGGTCGCAGCAGCCCTCGTCTCGCTCGTCGGCGAATCCGCCCACGACCCCGACCTCGCCGCCGCCGTTCGCCAGAGCATCCTCGACCCCACCCGGGACCACCTCAGCGCCATCCTGAACCGTGCGACCGATCGTGGACAGACCGTCGGCAGCGTCGACCTCGACGCTGCTGCAAGGCTCATCGTCGGCCTCATCGTCACGAACGCCGCCCTCGCCTCCGGTGCCGCGGAGACTACCAGCGCGACGATCGACATCCTCCCCGCCCCTGACGCGGCCCTCGTCATCCAAGCCCTCCGGCCGGCCGCGGTCCCCCCGTAGCGGGGTTCGTTCTCGCGAAGCGCATCTGCCTCGGCCTGCAACGCAAAGACCGCGAGATCGTGCTGCACGGATACGAGACCGGCAGGATCGTCCGTCTTCCACGTGGTGAGTACGTCGAGGTCCACGAGCCCGTTGATGTGTACGAGCGGTGGCGGCTGGTCGACTATGAGAGCCATCAGCCGCGCTTACTGCGCCCGGACGAGAAGGGCCGTATCCGTCTCCGCAACCGGGCGAGAGCGGTGCTGTCTCGATGGTTCTTCCAAGACCGCATCGCTCCGATCACTGCTGCGGAGCTCCGCGATGCCGATGACGACCACCGAATGGCCATCGAGCGTTCGGCCTCGACCGTAGACGAGCGACGGCCGTGATCCATGCCCGAACCTCACACTCCGGCGGGCTGTCTCGTCATCTTTCCGAGCGCATGTGATCCGATGGACACCAAGCACTGGCGACACACATGCCGAGGGAAGGAGGAGCGTTGACTACCCCCACCGATCATGGCCACAGCGAACCACCCGAACTCGGCGAGGCGATCAGCGAACGCCGCATGCTCCTCGGACTGTCCTACCGGCTGCTGGGCTCGCTCGCCGATGCCGAGGACGCTGTGCAGGAGACCTACATCCGTTGGTATCGGCTGAGCGATACCGAGCGTCGTCAGATCGGTTCCCCGCGAGCATGGCTCATCAAGACGGCTGGCCGTATCGGCCTCGACATGCTCACCACCGCCCGCGCTCGCCGCGAACAATACGTCGGAGAATGGCTCCCCGAGCCGGTGCCCACCCCCGGCACCTGGACCAGTCACCACGGAGGCGACCCCATCGACCCTGCCGACCGAATCAGCCTCGATGAGTCGGTGTCGATGGCGCTGCTGATCGTGCTCGAATCCATGACCCCCGCCGAGCGCGTCGCGTTCATCCTCCACGACGTGTTCCGCTACACCTTCCCCGAGGTCGCCGAGGTCGTCGGCCGCACCCCAGAGGCATGCCGGCAGCTCGCCTCCTCCGCACGCCGCCGCGTGCTCAGCGCGCGCAGCACAACAGTCGCACCGTCCGAGCACGCCACCGTGGTCCGAGCGTTCAAGACAGCATGGGAGAGCGGCGACCTCGCCACCCTCGTCACCCTGCTCGACCCCGACGCCACTGCTATCACCGACGGCGGCGGCCTCGTCAGCGCCGCACTCGAGCCCCTCCTCGGCGCCGATGCCGTCGCGACGTTCTTCCTCGGTGTTTATGAACGGCAACCCGACCTCACGATCCGGGAAGAGCTCGTCAACGGCGAACTCGGCCTCGTCGCCACTGGCGCAGGCCACACGCTCGCGGTCATCAGCCTCAACCACCACGGCGGAAAGATCGGCCACATCTGGGCGGTGCGGAACCCCCAGAAGCTCGAAGCCTGGCACTGAGCGAGGAAGATTACTGCCCGATGCCGCGCCCCTTGTCCTGCGAACGACGCGGCCAGGCTCTGAAGCTCCCGATGTCGGGCAGGTTCTTCTTCCGTTCGGTGCTCGCCTTCTTCGCGGCCTTGTCGAGCGCGGCGCGGGCAGCGAAGCTCGCCCGGTTCCCCTCGCCGTTCAGCGACCATCGCCGCAGCGGGCCGGAGCGGGACTTCGGCCCGAGCCTGTAGCGGGACTCAGTCCGTTGCCCTGACGATTGAGATGGGTTAGCTGGTCGCCCCTGTGAGAGTGCTGGCCTGAGCGAACTGTTTCCGGATGCCGGCGATCTGCTTGCGTCCGGCGACGGTGCGCATGATGAGGTTGCGGGCCGTGGTCATGGTCAGGCTGTCCCAGGAGGTGATGTTCCCGATGCTCCACGAGGTGCGCTGCAGGGCCTCCGCCTCCGGCTTACGCCGGGCCGAGTAGTCGGCCAGAACGCGGGCGAGCCGGCCGGGGTCGGACAGATCGGCCGTCCGCAGCAGCGCGCCGAGGGCGATCGCGTCGAGCATCGCCTGCCCGGAGCCGCGGCCGAGGCGGTGTTCGGTGAGCGTGGTTACTCGGGGGCGACGACCGACGCGATCGCCGACGCCGCGGACACCAGGCCACAGGGCCGGGTGGAACCCCTCCTCGGCGCCGCCTATGCACGGCTCGTCCAGGACCGCGGCACGCTGCTGACCCTGCTGCACCTGTTCACGCTCGGACACGATCCGGTGATCGGACCTGTCGCCCGCGAAGGGTTCCTGAACGCCTACCGTATCCTCCGCGACGAAGCCGGCCTCTCACCCGAACGCGCGACCGCCTTCCTCGCCAACGGCATGATGGTCAACACCATCCTCGGCCTGCGACTACCCGGCCTCACGGACGACGACAGCGCCGTCCCCGAAGTCCTCACAGCCACCTTCCGAGAGAACACCGAACTCGTGCGCCAACTGTTCAGCGGGGACGCCAACCACCCTGACGAGTAGAGTCGCGTCGTGGCGGAGCTGGTGCTGGCGGCGAGTGCGGTCGTGGTCGACGCGCACGGCCGAGTGCTGCTGGTCAAGCGCGGCGCCGAGCCGGAGAAGGGGCGCTGGTCGGTGCCTGGCGGGAGCGTCGATCCCGACGAGGCCCTTGCTGACGCCGCGGCACGGGAGGCGTTCGAGGAGACCGGGTTGCACGTTCAGATCGTCCGCGAGCTCTGGGTCGCCACCGTGCCGACCGGCGACGGCCGCCAGTTCGAGATTCACGACTTCCTCGCCACCGCGACCGGCGGAACCCTCACCCCCGGCGACGACGCCGACGACGCCCGCTGGGTCACGGCCGATGAACTGCGGCGCCTGCCATTGACCACCGGGCTCGCCGACTACCTGGAGCGCGCTGGGCTGATCCCGCGGCTCTGACCCCTGGGGGGCTCGGGGCGTTCGATAGCGGCTCTGGGAGCACGCGAAGCGCGAGCCGCTCGCCTCCGCCCGTTCCGCCCCGCCAGTGACCAAGGCCGGTCGGGGCCGGAACGCGACTTCGGTCCGAGCCTGTAGCTGGGCTCAGGGCGCGGTCGTCGGCAGCGCGCGGAACCACCGCCACAACCTGGGGGCAGTGACGAGCAGGAACGCCGCGAACAGGGTTTGGTTCACGACGCCGAACAAGGGATTGCCGCCGATGGTGAAGAAGACGGTCCAGTTCACGGCGATGTCCGTGAGGATGACGACGACGCCCAGGATGATGCCTGCTCGCTTCCGGAGCAGGAGCAGCAGGGCCGTCAACGGATCGAGGACGGTCAGCGAGAGCCAGAACGCCCGCAGCGCAGGTGGGAACGCTCCGTAGGTGTCGACACCGCCCGCGATCAGGTCAAGGACATGACTCGTCGTGCCGACGAGAAACCCTGCGATCCAGACGACCTGGATAGCCAAGCGAAGGCGATCAGAGGTCACGCGGGTCATGTTCACAGAATAGAAGCGCCGCGTCCGACAGCGCTGACTCCTCGATGCCGAGCTTCCCGCCCCTCGCGCGCCCCACGCGGTAGAATCTCCACATGACCCCGAAGCTCGCGGATTACATCGCGGAGGGCAAGAGCCTGTCTGCCGATGAGCGCGAGATTGCCGCGCTCGCGCTCCAACGGATCGGCGATGCCGAGCAATCGGAGGTCGATGCGGCCTGGGACGAGGAGATCGACCGCCGCGTGGATGACATCCTCTCCGGCAAGGTCGAGTTGGTCGAGGGCGAGGAGACCCGGCGCATGGCCCGCGCGATGCTGGCGGCCCGCCGCAAGTGACCTTGCGTGCATGGCGCGAGCATCCTCCCGCCGATAACTGATCCAGATTCGAAAGCACCATGAGCACACGCATCCTGCTGATCGTCACCAACATCGACCACTACGACGCCGACCCGTCGCACCCCACCGGGCTGTGGCTGTCCGAGCT
>DAOLFC010000171.1:0-6654 GCA_035326505.1 Arachnia sp. | reverse complement strand
CGGGCTCGATGCCGGTGGTGTCGCAGTCCATCATGAAGCCGATGGTGCCGGTGGGGGCGAGCACGGAGGCCTGCGCGTTGCGGAAGCCGTTCTCGTCGCCCAGCGCGACGACCGCGTCCCACTCCCGGGTGGCCACCGCGTGCAGCGCACGATCATCGGGCAGGGGATGGTAGGCCCGGTTGGCGTCGCGGTGCTGGCGCATGACGCGCCGGTGCGGCTCCTCGTTGGCGGCGTAGCCGTCGTAGGCGCCGACGATGCGCGCGAGCTCCGCGGAGCGCCGGTAGGACGCGGCGGTCATGATCGAGGTGATCGCCGCGGCCGTCGAGCGGCCGGCGTCGGTGTCGTAGCCCTTGCCCATGGCCATCAGCAGCGCGCCGAGGTTGGCGTAGCCGATGCCTAGCTGGCGGAACCGCCGGGTGGTCTCGCCGATCGACTCCGTCGGGAAATCGGCGAAGCAGATCGAGATGTCCATCGCGGTGATGACCAGCTGAACGGCCTTGACGAACAGCTCCGCATCGAAACTGCCGTCCGCACGCAGGAACTTCAGCAGGTTGAGGCTGGCGAGGTTGCACGACGAGTTGTCGAGGCTCATGTACTCGGAGCACGGGTTGGACGCGGTGATCGGCCCGGTGTTGGCGTTGGTGTGCCAGTGATTGATCGTGTCGTGGTACTGGATGCCCGGGTCGGCGCAGGCCCACGCCGCCTGGGACATCTTGCGCAGCAGCTGACGCGCGTCGACGGTGGAGACGACCGAGCCGTCCATCCGGGCCTTCAGGCCGAAGGCGCCGCCCGCCTCGACCGCGGCCATGAACTCGTCGGTGACCCGCACCGAGTTGTTGGCGTTCTGGTACTGGACGGAGGTGATGTCCTTGCCACCCAGATCCATGTCGAAGCCGGCGTCGCGCAGGGCGCGGATCTTCTCCTCCTCGCGGGCCTTCGTCTCGATGAACTCCTCGATGTCGGGGTGGTCGACGTCGAGCACGACCATCTTGGCCGCACGACGGGTGGCTCCGCCCGACTTGATGGTGCCGGCCGAGGCGTCCGCGCCGCGCATGAACGACACCGGCCCGGAGGCCTGGCCGCCCGAGCTCAGCAGTTCGTGCGAGGAACGGATCTTGGAGAGGTTGAGGCCGGCCCCGGAGCCGCCCTTGAAGATGAAGCCCTCCTCCTTGTACCAGTTGAGGATGGACTCCATGGAGTCGTCGACCGACAGGATGAAGCAGGCGCTGACCTGCTGCGGCGCGGGGGTGCCCACGTTGAACCAGACGGGCGAGTTGAAGGAGAAGTACTGGTGCAGCAGCATCCAGGTGAGTTCGTCCTCGAAGACCTGCGCGTCGTGCTCCGTGGCGAAGTAGCCGTGCTGCCGGCCCGCGGCGCCGTAGGAGTGGACGACGCGGTCGATGATGGTGCGCAGGCTGGACTCCCGCTGCGGCGTGCCGAGGGCCCCACGGAAGTACTTCGAGGTGACGATCGTGGAGGCGTTGACGCTCCAGAAGGCGGGGAACTCGACGCCGCGCTGCTCGAAGACGGTCTCCCCCGTCTTCCAGTTGGTCTGCACCACGTCGCGGCGATCCCATTCGACCTCGTCGTAGGGATGCACGCCCTCCGTGGTGAAGATCCTCTCGACCCTCAGCCCCTCGGGGGCACCGTCTAGCTGCTCGCCAGACCTTGTTGCCGTCGCTGTCATCGTCATCCTTCTTGCTAGCCGTTTGTCGTGTCGCCGTTGCTCAGCCGATGAGGGGCTCTTGCCCCTGATCCGCTGTGGCCTTCTTCCGGGCCGTGCGCTTCGGCTTGGCCGGGGCCTCGCCCTCCGCGACGGCCCGCCGCTGCAGTTCCTCGATCTCGCGCTGGAAGTCGTCCACCGAGTCGAACTGCTTGTAGACGCTCGCGAAACGGAGGTAGGCGACGGTGTCGAGCTCGCCCAGAGGGCCTAGGATCGCGACGCCGATCCGTTCCGAGGGAATCTCCGCCTGCCCCAGGGACTTGAGATCCTCTTCCACCCGCTGCGCCAGGGCCGCGAGCTGCACCGGGGTGACGGGCCGGCCCTGACAGGCCTTCGACACCCCGGTGATCACCTTGTCCCTGTTGAAGGGTTCGCTCACGCCGTTGCGCTTGGCGACCATCAGCACGATCTTCTCCATCGTGGTGAACTTCCGCTCGCAGGCGAGGCAGACCCGGCGCCGCCGGATGGCGGCGCCGTCGTCGGCGACACGCGAATCGGACACCTTGGTGTCCTCGTGGCGACAAAACGGGCACCGCATGAGCGCAACCTTCCCTCCGCGCAACGATGCCATCGCCACCCGAAATCACAAGGGATAGTGGAAAGACACCGTTGTAGCTACTACATATAGCATCGAGAGTATTCCCCGAAGGGGTTTCGGTCAACCCGGGACACCCCCGGAGGGCATCCGCGCCGAGTCAGCGACCGGGCGTCACATGCGCCCACGCGGGGTCTCCCGCCACGTACCCGACAGGCTCCTCGGGCGTCGCGAGATGGACCACGGACATCGTAGCCGCCGCCACACTGAGCACCGCCACCGCCCCTACCTTGAGCCGCAGCAGCCAGGTGGTGTCCGACGGGCGCCTCGCGACGCCGGAACAGCTCTTCGCGACGACCCGGGCCCCCCGGAGCACGACGCCCCGCGGCCGGGCGAGGGGCAGGCGAAGATCCGGACGGGCCGACCCAGGGCGCACCCGGGACCGCACCTTCTTCACACGAGCATCCATGACGGTCATCGGACCCACCTCCACAGCTCTAGAACGTATGTTCTAATCCAGCATAGACTCACCGGTCCCGCAAATCAAACATTCGTTCGAGATTCGTCGGCCCCCGGCAGAATCCAGCCAATCCCAGGGGCCTGACAATTCGTGAAAACACGCGACACGACGCGCGCCGTTGATTAGTACATCTGTTCCAGGCGGAGAGTATGATGCGGGCATGGCTAGCAACGATGATCGTCCCCGCCGCCTGGGCCGCCCCCCCAAGGCCGCCGTGGACGCCGAACTCGAGGCCGCGGGGCTTTCCCCCGATGCCTTGCGGACCAACGGACTCACCTCCCGGCAGGGCGCCCTCCTGCTCGCCATCCAACGCGCCATCGACGAGGTGGGCTATCCCCCCAGCGTCCGCGAGCTCGCCAAGACCCTGGGGTTCGCCTCCCCGTCGAGCGTCACCTATCAGCTGCGAAACCTGGAGGAGAAGGGGTTCCTCCGCAAGGATCCCAATCGCCCCCGCGCGCTGGTGGTGATGCTGCCGGGCGAGCCGCGCGCCGAGCTGGATCCGGCGCAGGACTTCGACACTGCTCCCGCCTCGCTCGCGGTGCCCCTGGTGGGTCGGATCGCCGCCGGCGGCCCCATCCTGGCCGAGCAGCACGTCGAGGACGTCTTCGCGCTGCCCCGGCAGCTCACCGGCGACGGAGAGATGTTCATGCTCGAAGTGCGCGGCGACTCGATGATCGACGCCGCCATCTGCAGCGGCGACTGGGTGGTGGTGCGCCGCCAGGACACCGCCGTCAACGGAGACATCGTCGCCGCGCTTCTCGACGACGAGGCGACGGTGAAGACCTATCGGCGAGACGCCACCGGCGTCTGGCTCCTCCCCCACAACGAGGCCTACTCGCCCATCGACGGCACCCACGCCAGCGTCATGGGCAAGGTCGTGGCCGTGCTGCGCCGGATCTAGACCCGGTCACTCGGCTCGGTCGTCCGGCCGTCAGCTACTCGGCGCCGCGCAACCGGCGCAGCGCCTGTACCGCCACGTCGCCGTCGGTGGTCAGCCAGAAGTCGGGAAGCGAAGCGCGCAGGTAGGACCCGTAGCGCGCCTTCATCAGCCGCGGGTCCAGCACCGCCACCACGCCGCGGTCGTCGGCGCGGCGAATCAGCCGCCCGCTGCCCTGCGCGAGGAGCAGGGCGGCGTGGGTGGCGGCCACCTGCATGAAGCCGTTCCCGCCGGCCTCGTCGACGGCCTGCTTCCGGGCCTGCATCAGCGGATCGTCGGGGCGCGGGAAGGGCAGCTTGTCGATGATCACCAGCTGACAGGTGTCGCCGGGGACGTCCACTCCCTGCCACAGCGACATCGTGCCGAACAGGCTGGCGGCCGGGTCGTCCCGGAAACGACGGGTGAGCTCGGGAAGCTGGGCGTCGCCCTGGCACAGGATGGTGAACCCCGGCAGCTCCCGGCGGCAGTACTCTGCGGCCTGCTCGGCCGCCCGCCGCGAGGCGAACAATCCCAGCGTGCGCCCGTCCGCCGCCCACACCAGCTGGGCCACCTCCGCCAAGGTCTCCTTGGAGATCCCGTCCCTGCCCGGATTGGGCAGGGACCTGGTGGCATAGAGGATGCCCTGGCGCCGGTAGTCGAAGGGCGAGCCGACGTCGAGCGCCCGCCAGCCGAACTCCGGGGGATCCTCCAGATCCTCCACCCGCTCGGAGCGATGCAGGCCCACCGAGGCCGCGACCGGCTCGAATCCGCCGCCCAGGGCGAGCGTGGCGGAGGTGAGCACCACGGTGGTCTCCGCGAAGACCTGCGCGCGCAGCAACCCGGCGACGTCGAGCGGCGCCACATGGGCCGCCGTGCCGGTGAACTCCGAGGCGCTGACCCACACGACGTCGGCGTCGGCCAGGGCGGCGATCCGCTCGGCGATGTCGAAGACCTCGCGGACGGCGCCGAGCGCCTGCGTCTTCTCCGCGTCGGCGTCCTTGGCGCCGCCCAGCGCGCTGATCGCGCGACGGCTCACGTCGCGAACGACGGCGGCCGCATAGGTGACCGGCGCGGTCGCCGAGGTGACCCGTCCGGGCTCCGACTCATCCAGCGCCGCCCCCAAACCCTCCGCCGCCTCCAGGAAGTCCTGGCCCAGGTCATCGTCGAGCCACTCCAGCGCGCGGCGGGCGGCGCGCTCGACGACGCCGGCGGCGAGCTCGTCCGTGGCGGCCGTGGTGATGCGGGCCACCAGCTCGTGCGCCTCGTCGACGATCACGGCCCCGTGATCCGGGAGGATCGTGCGGTTCTGCATGGCGTCGAAGGCGAGCAGCGCGTGATTGGTGACGATCAGATCCGACTTCCTGGCCCGCTCGCGCGACTCCTCCACCAGGCATTGCTCGCCGAACGGGCAATGCGCCACGCCGAGGCACTCCCGGTTGGGGATCGACACCTGGGCCCACGCGCGGGCGGTGTGCGGCGGGGCGTCGTCGCGATCCCCCAGGCCTCCGTCAGCCGCCTCTTGTTCCACCCATTCCCGCAGCGCCAGGACCTCCATGCCCAGCCTGGTCGACTCGTCCGCGGCGAGGGCGGCCGAGCTCAGCTCGCCGGCCCCGATCAGCGCGCCCTGTTCGGGGTCGGCGCCGCCGCGAGACCGGTAGAGGCAGGCGTAGTTGGTGCGTCCCTTGAGCACGGCCGTCTTGGGCCGCACGCCGGCCACCTCCTCCACCGCGTCGAGGGCGGCGGGGATGTCCTTGGTGGCCAGCTGCGCCTGCAAGGCCAGCGTGGCGGTGGCCACGACCACCCGCTGCCCGGTGCCGGCGATATGGGCGAGCGCCGGCGCGAGATAGCCGAGCGACTTGCCGGTGCCGGTGCCGGCCTGCACCAGCAGATGCACGCCGGTCTCCAACGCCCCGGAGACCGCCTCCACCATCGCCTGCTGGCCGGGCCTCGCGTCGCCGTGGATCTCGCCGACGGCAGCGCGCAGTATCGACTGGGCGTCGGCCACCGTCACTCGCGCTCGAAGCCCGCCAGGTCGCCGGCCAGATCGGGCAGCACCTGGGCGACGATCCGGGTGCCCTCCGGCAGGTGCTCGAGGGTCTCGATCACGCCGGCCTTGTGGACCCGGTCGACCAAGTCTCCGCGCTCGTAGGGCACCACCACATCCACGCGATGCTCCGGCTGGGGAAGCTCCCGCTCCACCGCGACCCGGAGATCGTCGATCCCCTCTCCGGTGCGGGCGGAGACGATCACGGCGCGCGGATGGCGCGACCGCAACGCG
Source organism: Arachnia sp. (assembly GCA_035326505.1). Taxonomy (GTDB): domain Bacteria; phylum Actinomycetota; class Actinomycetes; order Propionibacteriales; family Propionibacteriaceae; genus Arachnia. The sequence continues at coordinate 682 of DAOLFC010000171.1, read as the reverse complement.
AGCAGCGCGTCCTCGGAGGCCAGATCGGCCTTGTTCAGCACCAGCAGCTCCGGCAGCCCGGAGGCGCCGATCTCGTTGAGCACGCCGCGCACCGCGTCGATCTGCCCCTCCGGATCGGGATCCGAGGCATCCACGACGTGCAGCAGCACGTCCGCGGTGGCCGTCTCCTCCAGGGTGGACCGGAAGGCCTCCACGAGGTCGTGGGGAAGGTGACGGACGAAGCCCACCGTGTCGGTGTAGGTGAACACGCGGCCGTCGCCGGTCTGCGAGCGCCGCGTCGTGGGATCGAGCGTGGCGAACAGCGCGTCCTCCACCAGCACCCCGGCATTGGTGAGCCGGTTCAGCAGCGACGACTTGCCGGCGTTGGTGTAGCCGACGATGGCCACCGAGGGCACCTTGTTGCGGCGCCGCTCGGAGCGCTTGCTCTCGCGGGTGGCCTCCATGTCCTTCAGCCGCCGGCGCAGCTGCGCGATCCGGCTGTGGATGCGCCGCCGATCCGTCTCGATCTTGGTCTCGCCCGGGCCACGGCCGCCGATGCCGGCGCCCCCCGCCGCGCGGCCGCCGGCCTGCCGGGACAGGTTGCCGCCCCAGCCGCGCAGCCGCTGCTTCAAGTACTGCAGCTGAGCCAGCTCGACCTGGGCCTTGCCCTCGGCGCTCTTGGCGTGCTGGGCGAAGATGTCGA
>DAOLFC010000170.1:0-6697 GCA_035326505.1 Arachnia sp. | reverse complement strand
AACGCGCACGGGTGCGGCGAGTGGTGTGGAGGGTGGGGTCCGCGAGTGGGTGTGGGGGCGTCAGGGCCGCGCAGCACGCGCGAAGCGCCGTGAAGGCGGCCGGGCAGGAGCGGACCCCACCCGTAACACCACGGACCCAACCACCGTCACCCGACCCCCACGAACCCGCACGACCACTACGCGCCGGTGGCGTCCTGCACCTCGCCGATCAGCTCCTCGACGATGTCCTCCAGGAACAGCACCCCGGTGACGTTTCCTCCGTCGTCGACGACCCGCGCGACGTGGGCTCGCGCCGTGCGGATGTCGGCCAGCGCGTCCTCCAACTCGTCGGCTCGCCGCACGGTCGGGAGCTGCCGGATCCGGTTGGCCGGGATGGGGAGATCGACGGTCTCGGGGGAGGTGAGGTCGAGCACGTCCTTCAGGTGGACGTAGCGGGCCGGGGCGCCGTCGGGCGAGGTCAGCACGTAGCGTGAGTAGCCGTTGGCCGAGACCGCATGCTGCACGTCGCGCGGGGTGGCCGCGTCGGGCAGGAGCACCAGGCCGGCCAGCGGCACCTCGACGTCGGCCACCGTCTTCTCGGTGAACTCGAACGCGGCCGACAGCGTGCCCGTGGTGTCCTCCAGCGTGCCCTCGCTGGTGGACTGCTCGACGATCGCCGCCACCTGGTCGATGGTGTAGGCGCTGGTCGCCTCGTCCTTCGGCTCCACCTTGAACAGCCGCAGGAAGCCGTTGGCGACCCAGTTCAGGGCCTGGATCAGCGGGTTCACCAGGCGCGAGACCAGCACCAGCGGCGGGGCGAGGATGAGCGCCGCGCGGTCGGGCACGGAGAAGGCGATGTTCTTCGGCACCATCTCGCCGAACACGACGTGCAGGAAGGTCACCAGCACCAGGGCGATGACGAAGGCGGTGCCGGTGACCGCCGCCGGGGACAGCCCGGTGCCCGCCAGCGGATACTCCAGCAGGTGGTGGATGGCGGGCTCGGAGACGTTCAGGATCACCAGCGAACAGACGGTGATGCCCAGCTGGCTGGTGGCCAGCATCAGCGTCGCGTGCTCCATCGCCCAGAGCGTCGTCTGGGCCGACTTCTGCCCGGCGGCGGCCCGCGGCTCGATCTGCGAGCGACGCGCGGAGATGACGGCGAACTCGGCGCCGACGAAGAAGGCGTTGACCGCCAGCAGGACCACCAGCCAGATCAGCCCGGGAAGATACTCGGTCACTTCTGATTCTCCTTGCGGCCGTGCTCGTGCTGGAACTCATCGAGGATCCGGGCGCGGGTCCCGGCGAAGGCCGGGTCGGTCTCCACGTCGCCGGGAACGTAGCGGAGCCGGACGATCCGGGAACCGGTGAGGCGCTCGACGCGCAACGTCCCGTCCGCCGTGGCCACCTCCTCGCCGATGGTGGGGATCCGCTCCAGCTGGTCCAGCACGTAGCCGGCGATGGTCTCGTACTCCTCGCCCTCGGGGATGCGGATGCCGGTGCGCACCAGCACCTCGTCGGGGCGCAGCGACCCGCTGAGCAGGATCGAATCCGGCAGCGCGACGATGTCGCGCAGGCGCTTGTCGTGTTCGTCGTGGACCTCGCCCAGGAGTTCCTCGACGAGGTCCTCCAGGGTGACGATGCCCGCGGTGCCGCCGTGCTCATCCACGACCACCGCGATCTGGTAGCCGCGGCCGCGCAGCGCGCCCAGCAGCGACCCGACGCCCGCGCTCTCCGGCACCTTGAGCACGGTGGACATGAGCTGGGTCACGGGCACCGCCGCGCGCCGGTCGACGTCGATCCCGTAGGCCGACTTCACATGCACCACGCCGACGATGTCGTCGACGCCCGCGCCCTCGATCGGGAAGCGCGAGTGGCCCGTCGTCGCGGAGGCCCGGATCACGTCGGCGGCGGTGGCGGTGCGCGGCAGGGTGGTGGCGCGCACGCGCGGGGTCATCACCTCGTCGGCCGTGTGCGTGGTGAAGGTGAGCGTGCGATGCAGCATCACCGCCTCGTCGCGGTCGAGCGACCCCTCCAGGGCGGAGCGGCGGATGAGGAAGCCCAGCTCCTCGGCGCTGCGGGCCCCCGACAGCTCCTCCTTCGGGTCGATCCCGAAGGCCCGGATCACCGCGTTGGCCGTGCCGTTGCACAGCGCGACGAGCGGCTTGAAGGCGAAGGTGAAGGCCGCCTGGAAGGGCACCACCAGCTTCGCCGTGGCCAGCGGCACGGCGAGCGCGAAGTTCTTGGGCACCAGCTCGCCGAAGATCATCGAGAACAGCGTGGCGACGGCCACCGCCAGGACGGTGCCCAGCGTCGAGACCATCACCGACGGGAGGCCGAGCGCGGAGAGGGGACCGGCGAGCAGCGAACTGATCGCCGGTTCGAAGGTGTAGCCCGCCAGCAGCGTGGTCAGCGTGATGCCGAGCTGGGCGGCCGAAAGGTGCGTCGAGGTGACCTTCAGTGCGTTGATCGTGGGGCCGAGCCGGGCCTCGCCCTTGTTCTGGCGCTGCTCCAGGTCCTTACGGTCGAGGTTGACCAGCGCGAACTCGGAGGCCACGAACAGTCCCGTGCCGACGGTCAGCACGACGCCGGCCAGGATGCCCCACAGTTCGGAACTCATCGCCCACCCCGCTTCGCCGTCGATCGTGCAAACGGCGCCCGCGAGGCGGGCTCGGGACTATGCCCGGAAGGATCATCCATGCGGGAAAGCATAATGCGCCCGTCCGCAGGGACCCGCACCGACGCTCACCCCGGCGCGGGTGCGGGGCTGGCGGCGCGCGGACGACGGGCCCGGAGCAGCGGCTTGCGACGGCCCGTCACGGCGCCGAGGAGCCACTCCAAGGGACCGGTGCCGACGAACTGCCACCAGAGAAGCCCGACGACGGGCACGCCGACCACCACCGAGAGCCACAGCAGCGGGCTGTAGGGGCTGGCCGGCCAGTCGCTGAGCAGCCAGAAGTGGATCAGCGTCACATGCAGCACGTACAGGCTCAACGCCACTCGGCCGAGCAACCGCACCGGGGTGAAGGCCGCGGCGACGATCGTGCGCCAGGGGGCGCGTTCGATGCTCGCCAGCAGCACGATGACGGAGTACGCGGCGAAGGCCAGGCCGATGTCGTGCAGGGTGTCGGTGTACTGGCCGGACAGCCGATCGGGCCAGCCCAGGAGGCGCTCGCCCAGGGGGCCGGTGAGGTAGGCCACCGGCGCGATGGCCAGCATCCCCCAGAGCAGGCGGTCGCGACGGAAGCCGTGCCGGGCCAGCAGCGCGCCGAGCAGGAAGAACGGGAGCAGGGTGGTCAGGCGGTAGTGGGGGCCGAGCACCAGCCAGTCCAGGATCCGGATCAGCACGTCGTGCTGCGGGAGGGGAAGGGAGCGGGCCCAGTCGTTGATCGCGCCCGAGGCGAGCCAGAGCGCGGCGCAGATCGCGGCCACGGCGCGGGTGGGGAGCAGCAGGAGCGGCGCCCCGACGATCAGCACGACGCCGAGGTAGGGCAGGATCACGACCACCCAGGACCCCAGCCAGGTGAGCCAGAGCCCCAGCGCGATCAGCACCACCCCCCGGATCGTCTGTTGCAGGGGGAACACCCAGGCGCGTTGCCCGGACGTCCGGGTGAGGAGGAGTTGGAGGGACATTCCCGCGACGAGGGTGAACAGCGAGGTCGCCATGCCGCTGACGTTTCCGAGAACGAAGATCATCGGGCGGGGCGCGGTGCGCCACGCGGGCGAGGCGTGCGAGAGGAGCATGAAGATGATCGCGACGCCACGCAGCACGTCGGGAACGAGTTGCCGTTCGGCACGACCGGGCGAGGAGATCATGCTCGAACTGTAGTTCGTGCCAGTCGTCGTGGTCAGATCGTCCGGCACCGTTACCTGCGACCGTGGCCGTTGGACGCGTGGTCGAGGCCGATGTCGAGCACGCGGGCGCTGTGGGTGAGCCAGCCGACGCTGATCAGGTCGACGCCGGCCTCGGCGATCGGCCCCGCCGTCTCCGGGGTGATCCGCCCGGAGGCCTCGGTGATCATCGCCCCGTCCACCATTGCGACCGCCTGGCGGAGCTCGTCGGGGGTCATGTTGTCGAGCAGGACGACGTCGGCGCCCACGTCGAGCAGCTCGGCCAGCATCGCCAGCGTGTCGACCTCCACCTCGATCTTCACGAGATGACCGACGTGCGCCCGCGCGGCCCGCACCGCCGCCCGCAGCCCGCCCGCGACCGCGATGTGGTTGTCCTTGATCAGCACCGCGTCGTCGAGCCCGAACCGGTGGTTGGAACCGCCCCCGCAGGCCACCGCGTACTTCTGCACGGCGCGGAGCCCGGGGATGGTCTTGCGGGTGTCGGCGACGCGCGCCCGGGTGTGGGCGATGGCGTCGGCGATGCTCGCGGTGCCGGTGGCCACGCCCGAGAGGTGGCCGAGGAAGTTCAGCGCCACGCGCTCCCCGGTCAGCAGCGCCCGGGCGGGGCCGGTGACGGTGGCGATGGCGTCGCCGGGTCGCACCCGCGAGCCGTCCGGCAGATGCACCGCGACCTGCACCGAAGGATCCAGGAGCCCCCACGCCAGCTGCGCCAGCGGCAGGCCCGCGACGACGCCCGGCTCCCGCGAGACCAGCTGCACGGTGGCCGTCGCGTCGGAAGGGATGATGGCGTCGGTGGTGAGGTCGCCGGCGCGCCCCAGGTCTTCCCTGAGCGCGGCGGCGACGAGCGGTTCGATGAGCGGACGGGGAAGCGATCTCATGCGGCGCGTCCTTCCAGGCGGGTCGGAGTGACGACGGTGTGCTCCGGGGCGGTGGTTCCGGGATAGTCCGTCCGGGTGTGGCCGCCGCGCGACTCGGCGCGCACCAGCGCGGCGTGCGCCAGGAGGTAGCCGACCAGGCCGGCGTCGTCGTCGAGGTGGGGATGCAGCTGATCGAGGGTGCGCCGAAGCCCTGCGGCGTCGCGCAGCACCCCGGCCCCGGCGGTGACGATGCGCCGGATCTCGTCGAGATGAGGCGGCTGGGGTCGCCAGGGCGCGTCGGGCCAGGACCGGTCGCCGACGGTGCCCGCGGGGGCGGCGCCGAGCGACGGGCGGCGCAGGCGACGGCCGATCCCGCGCCCGCAGACCACCGCCTCCAGCAGCGAGTTGGAGGCCAGCCGGTTGGCGCCGTGGAGCCCCGTCGAGGCGACCTCTCCGGCGGCGAACAGGCCCGGCACCGTCGAGGCCCCGTGGTCGTCCACCAGCACGCCGCCCATGTGATAGTGCGCGGCCGGCGTGACCGGCAGCAGGTCCGTCGACGGGTCGAGCCCGGCCGCGACGGCCGTGGCGTGGATCGACGGGAACACCTGGGCGAAGCGCGCGCCCAGGGCGGCGCGGGCGTCGAGGAACACCCCGCGACCCGCCCGGAGCTGGGCCCACACCGCCCGCGAGACCACGTCGCGGGCCTCCAGCGGATTGTCCAGCACCGGATCGCCGAGGTCGGTCACGAGGACGGCACCCTCCCCGCGCACCGCCTCGCTGACCAGCGGCAGCGGGTCGACGGCGACGTCCAGCGCGGTGGGATGGAACTGCACCATCTCCAGGTCGCGCAAGGCGGCGCCCGCCCGGTAGGCCAGGGCCAGACCCTGGCCCCGGGAGGTGAGCGGGTTGGTGGTGTGGGTGAACAGGCCGCCGACCCCGCCGGTGGCCAGGACGACGGCGGTGGTGCGCAGCAGGACGAGCCCGTCGGGGGTGTCCACCTCGACGCCGGCCACCCGGCCCCGCTCCACCACGATCCGGCGGGCCGGGGAGTTGTCCCACAGCGAGATCGACGGCGACCGCCGCGCAGCGTCGAGGACGGTGCGCAGCAGTTCGGCCCCCGTCGCGTCGCCGCTGGCGTGGACGATCCGGCGGCGGGAGTGCGCGCCCTCCAGGCCCAGCTTCAGGGAGCCGTCCTCGCGCCGGTCCCAGCGGGCGCCGAGGCCGGTCAGCCACTCGACGGTCTCCGGGGCGGCCGAGGTGATGCGACGCACCACCTCCTCGTCGCAGAGCCCGGCGCCCGCGGCCAGGGTGTCGGCGGCGTGCTCGTCGGGGGAGTCGGCGGGATCCATCGCCGCGGCCATGCCGCCCTGCGCCCACCCCGTCGAGGTGCCGGTGCCGAACCGCCCCGCGGTGACGACGAGGCACGAGGCGGGGGCCAGCTCCAGTGCGCAGCTCAGTCCGGCCAGCCCGCCGCCGATGATGACGGGGCCGCCCACCGTGACGTCGGTGCGCACGACTACCGGACCTCGAGCATCCGGTCGACCGAGGCGCGGGCGCGCGCGGCGACGGCCGGGTCGATGGTGACCTCGTGGGTCATGGTCTCCAGCGCGTGCCGGATCGCCCCCAGGGTGTTGCGCTTCATGTGCGGACAGAGATTGCAGGGGCGCACGAATTCGACGTCCGGGTACTCCTGGGCGACGTTGTCGCTCATCGAGCACTCGGTGATCAGGGCGACGCGCCGGGGACGCCGTTCGGCGACGAAGGAGATCATCTGCGCGGTGGAGCCCGCGTAGTCGGCCTCGTCGACGATCTCCGGCGGGCATTCCGGGTGCGCCAGGACGGTGACGCCGTCGGGGTAGTCGGCGCGGATCTGCCGGATGTCCCGGGGGGTGAAGCGCTCGTGGACCTCGCAGGCCCCGGGGTGGGTGATGACCCGCACGCCAGTCTGCCGGGCGACGTTCGCGGCCAGGAACTGGTCGGGGATCATGATCACCTCGGGCACGCCCAGGCTC
>DAOLFC010000169.1:0-6799 GCA_035326505.1 Arachnia sp. | reverse complement strand
CGACGTTCACCGTGGCACGGTCTGGGTGAAGACCCGCGGCACTTGAGGGCTATGCCCTGTCGCTACTGGTTGTCGGAGTAGTCGTAGATGTCCCACGCGGACGCCCTACGCGTCTTAATCCTCAGGCCTGAGTGCCCGGACAACCGAGCCGGTCGGACACTCTCGAAGAGGTCGCGCAGATGCGGCTGGTTGCCTTCGTGTGTGCTAATTCCTTCGTCGTCGGCTTGCGACCATGGAAGAACTCGACCCCGCCGTCGCCGCGATCGAGCAAGCTGCAATCCAGGCCTCCTGCGAAACTCGGCCCCTCGTCGGGCAGCAGGCCGCCGTGTTCACCGCCGCAGTACTGCCACTCTGCCGTCGGGTCTGACTCCATCGAGCAACGGCCAGAACGCGGCTACAGATTCGGTACCGCGTGATCGGTCATGCCGGTAGCCTATCGATGCTCTTCGTGGTGGCGAACGGTTCGGAGGTTGCGAAGCGTCTGGCGATGATGAGGGTGATGGCGAACCAAATCTCGAACACGAAGATGGGGATCGCGCAGAGAGCAGCCAAGGGGCCGTTCAGAGGAATCGCTCCCAGGAGCTGGCTGATGTTGCTGGCGAGCACGAGCCCGCCGCCAGCGAATCCCAGATACGCGAGGGCACGGGGAACCAAGCCCGATGCATGAAGCAGCGACGCCAGGATGAGGGTGTTGACGGCGATGATGAGCCCCTGGCCGACCAGGAACGACGCTGAGTGGAGCCCGACCAGCGTTGCGTCTGCGTCGCCGCCTTCCCACGTCCACGCGAGCACCAGCATCGGGAGAGCTCCGGCGAGGATGACCGCCGCCTCGACGACGCGAAGGAAGGCGAAGCCGTAGGCGCGGACCTCGCCATACCGCCGCAAGAGCGGGAGAAGCAGGAGGCCGGTACCGACGCAGCCGAGCGCAAGGACGAACTCCAGCAGCACGCCCACCCGGATGCCCAGCGACGACAGAGAGAGTCCATAGATCGCGACGGCACCCACGGAGGTCACGTGGGTGACGAGATAGAGGATGCCGGCGAGGCGCGCATAGCGCAGGTTCGTTGTGTCCATGTGAGCTCCGATCAGGCATGGTATACAGCGTATACCTAGCGTCGAGCCTAGGCGTACGCTGTATACATGTCAAGAGCGAGCAAGCGACAACCCCTCGACCGCGAGAGCATCGTGCGAGCTGCCTTCGCCCTCGCCGACGAGTCGGGCCTCTCGGGTCTGAGCATGCGCCGTCTTGCAGACTCGCTCGGGGTCACCGCGATGGCGCTCTACAAGCACGTGGCAGGACGCGACCAACTCCTCGACCTGATGGTGGACCACCTCGTCGAGCAGATCGGTGGCACCACCCCCGATGGGAACCACTGGACAGATCAGCTGAGGGCACGAATCCTTGCTGCGAGGCAGGCGATGAGCACACACGCCTGGGCGCAAGAGGCCATCGAGACCCGCACCGTGGTAAGCCCCCCGGTACTTGCCTACATGGATGGCCTGATGTCGATCATGTTCGACGGCGGGCTCAGCGCCGACCTCGTCCACCATGCGATGCACACCCTCAGCACACGAATGTGGGGCTTCACCCGCGACGTCCTGCCAACCCCGGCAGCGCCAGACGATCCAGATGAGCGCGCGAAGGCCGTCACCGCGTTCACCAACTCCTACCCGTCCATCATGAGGATGGCCTCTACCGCCCCCCGCGCTGGCAGCAACTGCGACGACGATGCGGAGTTCGCCTTCGCCCTCGACCTCATGCTCGACGGATTCGAGCGACTCCACCTGAGCGGGTGGTCCTCGGCTCGCTCGGAGTGACCTTCAGCGGCTCGGGCTTCTACCGCACCGACTCGCGTTCCGAGAGCAAGGCGTCGAGCTCGTCCAGCAGCTTGAGCGGCTCCTCCGGCGGCTCGGGTTCCTGACCGACGATCGGACTACCAGATGGGCACCGGGTCGCCATCGAACGGTGATCCCAACACGTAACTCAACGGTCTCTGGTTCAAGAAGTACATCTGACTCGTGCCATACATTTTCGGTCCGCCCGCGTAGAGGGGTGGTTCGCACCAGATCCATATAGTCGGGGCATTGGGAAGCCCATAGAAACCCGAAGGCGCTAGCACCGAAGGGCTCGTGAAGCGGATCGCCCGATCGGTGATCTTTTCCACCCGCCATCGGTTCCCGAAGCTGCTGATGAACACATCGCCCTCCCGCACCTCGACGGTCCGCTCCTCATCGACGCTGAATCTGGCCACCCCAACGTCCGGAGAGTTCCGCCACCACTCATACACAAAGGTCCCCGTCTCCCGTATGGAGGGGAGGTTGCCCGCGGCATAGCCGAGCCCAAGCTGAGTGATGAAGGCCTCCCCCACCTCGGGGGTAAGGTTGGACCAATCCGAGCCCCCATGGCCTCCTATCACCAGCCAGCGATCGTCGTAGGGGCGGGTGGAGATTGCGGGGGCGCCGGCGTTGAGCACGCTGCTCTGCACCACGATGCTCAGGCCGTGGCGACCCTCGGGGACTCCGTCCTCGACCGGGTCCCAGCGGCTGAAACGCTGGTGCAGCGTCGGAAGCAAGAACTCCGTCCCGTCCGAGACGATATCCGGAAGGGTGGCGATCAGCGTCACCAGGGTGGGGTCGTTTCCAGCAAGCACCGTCCAGGTCACCCCGTCTGCGAGTGTGAAGGTCTTTCCCTCCACGTACGCCTGACCGGTGTCGGGGTCGAAGAACCTCTCGCTGGAGCCCCCCCATTCCGCCTGGTTGATCCTGTAGGTGACGGTCACCGGCGGATGCACGATGCGGGTCGTCACTCCCGAGACCGAGAACGAGCCCGAGATCCACCCCGGAACCGGGGGCCACGGCGCCCCGGTGATGTCCCCATAGGGCCGGTAGTTGCTCCACACCACACGGTTCTGCACCTGCACGATCGTTGAGTCCTGCGAGTCCTGCGTGGCGGCCGCCATCGGTGCAGCGGTCGCCACTGCGATGACCGGAATCGACCAGGCGGCCGCTCTGGTGACGGTCCGCCGGGAAACCCGTGGTTCTTCTGTGTCCACGTTGCTCCGCTCGGGTCTGAGGATTCCTCGTTGAATCCGAATGGTATCATCGCGCACTCCGAACGACTCCTCGGTCGCCTTAGTAGTGCGGCGGCCGATCGGCCTCGAGCCGGTCGTCGTCCTCGCGTCGCTCTTCAAGCGGCGGGTCGTAGGGCGCGGGATCGCTGCCGGCAGGCGGGGGTGTGGTCACCCGCCGCCTGCGCCTCGTGGGAGTCGGCGCTCGGCGATCCTCGCCCCCCTGCCCATCGGCGCGGGTCGTATCTGCCTCTCGTGAGCTGGGTCGCGGCGCGCTCGATCCGGAGCATTGTGGCGGCTGAGGGGACTACCCGGTGCCCGTAAGGCACTTGGGTGGAGCATAGGGGACTCGAACCCCTGTCGAAACGCGTCTGACTAGGAGTCTAGCTCAGAGGACGCTCCGCCATGCTACGAGTGTGACACGAGGCAACCTCTTCACGGGGGCTGCTTCGCCACCACGACGGTCTCGAGGGCCACCATGCGCCCGGGGGCACCCATCCGCATCTGCTCCTGGCGCCCGGACCCAACCCCTGCCACTCACCGGGTCCCTCGCCCAGAGGGTGGCGACAGCGTCGGCGAGAAGAGGAGGCTCGACTCGGACGCCGCTGGAGGATGGCGGTCGTCCATGGTCGACCTGTTAGCGATCACGATTTTGACCATTAACTGATATAGTGCTCATGATAGAGACTCTTAAGGAGCTGCACATGGCGCGTCCAACCTCGGCCCGTACACGCATCGCTGCAGACACCATCGGCCAGCACCTGCTTGCCTGGCGCAAGCTCCAAGGCTTGACAGCTGCGCAGGTCGCAGAACGGGCCGGGATCTCACGAGGGACCCTGCGCAAGGTAGAGACTGGCGAGTTGGGCGTCGGCCTCGAGGCCTTCCTCAACGTCACGAAGGTGCTTGGCGTGCTGGACCTGCTTGTCCAGGCGCTCGACCCTTATGAGACGGAGCTCGGGCGCGCACGCGCAGATCAGGCCCTCCCGCAGCGGGTCCGGCCATGACCTCCACCCCAGCCTCGCTCGACGTCAGCACGGCAGTCAACGGTGAGCAGGTGTTGGTCGGGACGGCCCACTTCACCCGACGCCGAGGCACTGTGACGACAACCTTCAGGTACGCCGACAGCTATCTGGCCAACCGGGGTGCGTATCCGATCGACCCGGCCTTCAGCCTATATTCCGGCGCACACGTCAGCACCGGCCTTCCAGGTGCCTTCTCCGACTGCGCGCCTGATCGATGGGGCAAGAACCTGATCACCAAACGGATCCAGGCGCTCGCCGCCCGTGAGAACCGCCCCGCCGTGGGACTCTCGGACGTCGACTTCCTGATAGGCGTCAGCGACCTGACAAGGCAGGGCGCACTGCGCTTTCAAGCGGGACGGGACGAACCCTTCCTGGACCCCGCCTCGGAGGTCCCCAAGCTCGTCGAGCTACCGCGTCTGATGCGCGCCGCCGACAGCGTCGCCCGCGATGGCGGCGCCGACCTCGCAGCGATCAAAGAGTTGCTCGACGCAGGCTCGGGGTCTCTGGGCGGCGCGCGTCCGAAGGCCTCTGTGCGTGACGGCGATCGGTTGCTGATAGCGAAGTTCCCTCACCCCGGTGACGAGTGGGACGTCATGGCGTGGGAAAGGACTGCTCTGGACCTCGCCGAGCTCGCCGGAATCCGGACCCCTCACACCAAACTCCTGCGTGTCGACGGGGCCAGCGTGCTGCTCCTCGATCGGTTCGACCGCCAAGGCGCGCGGCGCGTGCCGTACATCAGCGCCATGACACTGCTCGGCGCACGAGACGGAGACATGCACGACTACACCGAGATTGCGGAGACGCTCGTCGATCACGCCGTCGCACCAAAGGAGGACCTCCGTGAACTGTGGCGTCGGATAGCGTTCTCCATTGCGGTCCACGACACTGACGACCACCTGCGCAACCATGGCTTCCTGCGCGCAGGTGCGGGTTGGACTCTGGCACCAGTTTTCGACGTCAATCCCAATCCAGACCCGGGAACCCAGCGGGTCACCGGTATCGGCGGCGCGCGCGAACGAGGCGACGAAGTTGAAGCACTGATCCGCTACGCGGACGTCTTCGACATGGACGCCCAACAGGCGCAGTCGGCGCTAGGCGAGGTGGCGAGCGCAGTCGAGAGGTGGCGGGAGGTCGCAGCGCGGAACGGCATCAATTCGACGGAGATGCTTCGCTTCCAGGCAGTGTTCGACGGGGGCATAAGGCCTTGGTCGAAGCCATCTCGCACATCTAGGCCGCGGTGAACGCTCCGGGAGCACACCACACGGCCCGCGCAAGCTCAAGTCGCGCGGTCGTTATCGCAGCGCCTGGAATAACTTTGTAATACCGGGGCCTGTTCCAACCCCTCCCCGCGGCAACCCGCACACCCGCTGTTCGCGCTCGAAGCCTAGTCAGAGCGAGTTTCACGCTCCCGCAAAAGGGCACAAAACAGTGGAGCATAGGGGACTCGAACCCCTAACTTCCACCTTGCAAAGGTGGCACTCTACCAATTGAGTTAATGCCCCGAGACCCCGTCAGTATAGGGTGCGCGCCGCAGCGCGGTCACATCCGGCTCGCCGAGGGGCGCGCGCCTGCAATGCCGCGTGGGGTAAGCGGACCGATGTCTGGCTCTGGTTGTGGGGGCATACATATTGCACGCCCCCACAACCTGAGCCAGACATGAGTCGCGGCCAGGGCGACCGGGGGTCGACCCCGGGCGCAGCACGATCCGCAAGAGGCTGCGTGGCATCGGGCGTGCCTGCGCGCTGTGCTCGTCGGCTCGCGGCGCGTGCCCGCTCGCCGCGCCCGGCCGCCCACGGTGTCTGTCCGCTCACTAGGCATAACGGTTCCATAAACTTTGTGACAAAGGCTTGACGGGTGAGCGGTGCGCTGAGTTACAGTCGCGCCAGAACGCTGGGTGCGCCCGTGCCTGGTATCGCTGCAAAGGAGCACGTGAATGCGAATCAAGTCACCTGTTATTGCCGGCCTGGCGGTGGCCAGCCTGGCGCTGACCGGCTGCCTCGGCGGAGGCAGCACCACCGAGCCCGATTCCGGCGGCACCAACGGCGGGGAGCCCACCGCCAAGGACACCATCACGCTGATGTACGCCTTCTCCGGCGACCAGTCGGACGCCTTCCAGAACGAGGTGCGCAGCTTCGCCGACGAGAACGGGTTCAGCGTCGACTTCATCCAGTCCAACGAGTTCGAGGTGCAGATCTCCTCGACGGTGCAGGCCGGCAACGCGCCCGACATCGCGATCTTCCCGCAGCCGGGCGTGCTGCGGATGTGGGCGGAGGAGGGTCGCATCGCCCCGCTGGAGAGCCAGGTCGATCTCCCGAAGCTGGAGGCCGACGTCATTCCGGGCTTCCTCGACGCGGCCACCGTCGACGGCGTGCGCTACGGCGCGCCCATGGCGATGAACGGCAAGTCCTTCTACTGGTACAACAAGCCGGCGTTCGAGGGCAAGGGCTACACCGTGCCCGAGACCCATGAGGACCTGCTCGCGCTGATCGACCAGATCAAGGCCGACGGCGTCGCCCCCATCTGCTTCGGCATGGAGTCGGGCTCGGCCACGGGCTGGCCGGCCACCGACTGGATCGAGGACTATGTCCTGCAGACCGGCGGCTCCGACGTCTACGACAAGTGGGTCAACGGCGAGGTCAAGTTCGACAGCCCCGAGATCCGTGAGTCGTTCGCGATCTACGAAGAGCTCCTGATGACCGACGGCAACGT
>DAOLFC010000023.1:26561-36894 GCA_035326505.1 Arachnia sp. | reverse complement strand
AGCCCTTCGAGACGGGCGCAGGCGCCCTCCTCAGGGACCACGAGGTACGAGCGTCGCGAAAGGGTTCACCGGTAGCTGAATAGCAGTCTTGGGCTGGGCTGTTGTTCGGCTGCCGGGTGATCGCTTCGAGGCTCCGCTTCGCTCCGTACCTTGACGAGCGTCAACGCCGGGGCGTCATCCCGAGGAACGTCAGCCCCTGTCGCGTGTTCGGTGAGACGCTGAGGGCGGGGTCCGGTGGGGACTGTAGGCTCGCCTCGAGGCTTTCGACTCGGCTTCCTGTGCAGTATCTCCATGGCGCGGGTTCTCGCTTGCGCGTTTCGATTCATCCCGGGGGAAATCCACGAAGGGGAATCTATGAACCAGTCCAATCATGCGCATGGGGTGTTCGCAATCCCCACAATCGAACGTCGGGTGGTCCTGAAGGCTTCCGCCTGGTCGGTGCCGGTGGTTGCGGTGGCGTCGTCTGTGCCGTTCGCCGCCGCGACGGGTGGCACGATGTCCCTGTTGTCGGCGGTCTGGGCACCGTCGACGACCTATCTGACCTTGACGCTGTTGTTCGAGCCTGCCCCGGTGGGTGTTCCGACGGTCGAGGTGACCTCTGATGACACGACGGTGGTCCCGGTGAGTACGGCTGTGATCTCGGGTGGGACGGTTCAGGTTGTGGTTGCGCTGCCCGCCGCCGCGAGCGGCGACAGTATCGTCTTGGATATCGCCTCGACGGGTTACTCGTCCTTGTCCGAGCAGGTGACACTCACCGCCGGCGGCCTTGATACCAGCTTCGACCCTGGCACCGGACTCAATAATGTCGGCTGGGACGTAGCGGTGCAGTCTGATGGGAAGATCGTTGTCATCGGTGGCTTCATTACGGTTGATGGTGTGGGCCGCAATTGTGTCGCACGGTTGAATACGGACGGCAGCCTTGACACCAGCTTCGACCCCGGAAGCGGGCTCAACTCCGGTGGCCTGGCGTTGGTCCTGCAGCCTGATGGGAAGATCATTGTCGCCGGCGACTTCACCACTGTCGACGGCATCGGCCGCAATCGCATCGCGCGGTTGAATACGGACGGCAGCCTTGACACCACTTTTGATCCCGGAAGCGGGCTCAACTCTGGCGGCCTTTCGCTGGCGCTGCAGTCCGATGGGAAGATCATTGTCAGCGGCTTCTTCAGCTCTGTCGACGGCGTGGCCCGCGCCCGTATCGCGCGGTTGAATGCGGATGGCAGCCTTGACACCACTTTTGATCCCGGCACTGGACTCAGCGACACAGGCAGGGCGGTGGCGGTGCAGTCCGATGGGAAGATCATTGTCAGCGGCTTCTTCACCACGGTCGGCGGCGTCACTCGCAACCGCATCGCGCGCCTCCACGGCTGAGCACTCGCTGCCGGTGACGGACGAAGGCCGTCCCGCGCGAGTGCTCTGATCAGGCGATCAACCTCAGGAGGCGGTCAGGGCGACGGCGGCCTCGGCGGTGTTCGCCAGGAACGTGAACGACTCCTGGAAGTACAGCCGGACCGAGTCGGCGTCGTGCGACAGGTAGCCGATCGACAGGTCCTGCCCCAGGTGCAGTTCGTAGTCGCCACCACGGGTGCTCAGCACCACGGCGCCCTCAATGGCCGGCGCCCAGAGGATCTCGCCGTCGACGATCCGCGCCAGATGCGCCATCAGGGGGAGGCCGTGGTTCGAGGTCTCGCTGACCAGCGTGTACAGCTCGGCGCCCAGCAGGACGGTGTAGGGGCCCTCGACGCCGGCGAGCCGCAGCTCGGACACCGCCTGCGAGACGGCCTCGGGCACGTCGTCGACGTCCGCCGGTACCGGGATCGGGAGATTCGACGAGGCCGGGCGGATGCCGGCGATCGCGGCCGCCGCGTAACCGTCGAGGATGGCGCGGTCCTCGGCGAACGCGATGCGCTGCGCCGCGTCCTTCAGCGGATCCCAGTCGGCGTCCTTGCTGCCGCGCTCCACACCGTCGATCTCCTCGCGCGACAGCGTGAACGGCACGCGTAACTGGACGACGGGCTTCGAGCGGAAGACATGGGACTCGACGCCCTGATCGGGCTCCTCGACCTCGTGCAGCCGGCCCAGGCCGACGGCGGCGAAGTCGTTGCCGTGTGGGCCCGAGACGTCGACGACGCGCCGCCCGGCGATGTTGCGCTGGAACGTGCGCTTCGCCTCCTCCTCGATGTCCGCCCACGCGGCGTCCGAGATGGGGGCCAGATTGCGATGCAGGTTGTTCATGAGATGTTCCTTCCGAGTGCGCCGATGCCGAGCGAGCCGTCCGGCAGGGCGGGAGATGGGTCACTGACAGCGGGCTCGCCGGCGAGGCTGGGGGAGGGCGGTTGGTCCTCGAGGAAGTCGACGGTGGGGCAGTAGAACATCGAGCCGGTCACGGCTCGCGAGAAGTCGAGGATGCGGTCGGTGTTGCCGGGTGGGAAACCGATGAACATGTTCTCCAGCATGAGTTCGATGTCCTCGGGATGGCCGGCGTAGCCGATGAAGTAGGTGCCGAACTCGTCGGTGCCCAACTCGCCGAACGGCATGTTGGAACGCAGGATCTCGCGCGCCCGCCCGTCGTCGGCGTCGGGGAGATCGTTCAGCGCGACGTGCGAGTTGGCGGGCTTGACGTCGTCGTCCAGCTCGATGTCCTCCAGCTTCGTGCGGCCGATGACCCGCTCCTGCTCGCCGACGCTCAGCGCGTTCCATGCCGACATGTCGTGCAGGTACTTCTGGACGATGACGTAGCTGCCGCCCGCGAAGTCCGGATCCTCGGCGCCGACCAGCGCGGCCGCGGCGGCGTCGTCCTCCTCGGGATTCTCGGTGCCGTCGACGAAGCCGAGGAGATCCCGCTGCTCGAAGTAGCGGAAGCCGTGGGTCTCGTCGACGATGTCGGCGGCGCCCCGCAGCTTGTCGGTGAGGACCCGCCCCAGCTCGAAGCAGGGGCCGGGGGTCGCCGCGCGGATGTGGAAGAGCAGGTCGCCCGGGGTCGACGGTGCGGAGTGCCGCCCGCCGTCGAGCGCGACGAACGGGTGCAGTTCGGCCGGTCGCGGTCCGGAGAACAGCCGGCCCCACAGGTCGGAGCCGATGCCCACGACGATCTCGAGCCGGTCGTCCGGGACCCGGAAGCCCACCGCCCGGCGCAGCGCGGGGATGTCCGCCAGAACGTCGCGCGCCGTGTCCTCGCCGCCCGGGCGCACCGTGAGGACGAGGAACAGCGCCGCTGCGGGCAGCGGATGCAGGATGGCTTGGGGACGCGTCACATCGTCCAGACTAGTCGGGCTCCTGCGCGCAGGCGCCGCGGACGGACAAACAGACGTGGCGATTGGTCACCGTCGGCGGGGAGGCATAGCCTCGATGGGTGCAGCAACGAACCGGTCTGGTCAACGGCTTCGCGGCCTACATCCTGTGGGGCCTCTTCCCGCTGTACTTCGCGCTGTTCGCGCGCTCCGGCGCCTTCGAGGTGGTGGCCCACCGGGCGATCTGGTCGCTGGGGGTGTGCCTGCTGATCCTCGCCGCCACCGGGAAGATGGGCCAGTTCACGGGCATCTTCGCCGATCGGAGGCTGGCGCTGTCGCTGGCGGCGGCCGGTGTGCTGATCGCGATGAACTGGTGTACCTATGTCTACGGCGTCAACACCGGCCGCACCCTCGACGCCGCGCTGGGCTATTTCATCAACCCCCTCGCGGTGACGGGCCTGGGGGTCGTCGTGCTGAAGGAGCGGCTGCGTCCGCTGCAATGGGGCGCGATGCTGTGCGGCGTCGTCGCCGTGGTGGTGCTGCTGGTGGGCTTCGGCCGGTTCCCCTACATCGCCGTCACGCTGGCGTTCTCCTTCGGCACCTATTCGCTGGTCAAGAAGCTGGCCGGGGCCTCGGTGGCGCCGGTGCCGGGCCTGGCCTTCGAGACCGCGACGGTCACCCCGATCGCGCTCGGCTACCTGGTGTTCCTGGCCGCGACGGGGCGCTCGACGGTGGAGCTGTTCAGCGGCTACGGCGCGCTGATGGCCACGACGGGCATCGTCACGGCGGTGCCGCTGCTGCTGTTCGCGGTGGCGGCGCGGGAGGTCTCGATGGTGACCCTCGGGATGCTGCAGTACATCGCGCCCGTCGGGCAGTTCCTGCTGGGGTGGCTGGTGTTCCACGAGCCGATGCCGCTCAGCCGGTGGCTCGGGTTCGGATTCGTCTGGGTGGCGATCGGCCTGTTCATCGTCGACGCGCTGGCGGCCACGCGCAAGCGTCGCGGCCTTGCCGCGCCCGGCGTGTAGAGTCGGTCAGCGTGTTACAGGCCAAGGATGTGGAAGTGCGAGCGGGAGCCCGGCTGCTGCTGGACTCCACCTCCTTCATCATCAACAAGGGCGACCGGATCGGGCTGGTGGGCCGCAACGGCGCCGGCAAGACCACCCTCACCCGGATTCTCGCGGGGGACGGGCTGCCCGCGGCCGGACAGGTGACCCGCTCCGGCACCCTCGGCTACCTGCCCCAGGACCCGCGCTCGGGCGACCCCGAGCAGCTGGCCCGCGACCGGGTGCTGGGCGCCCGAGGCCTCGACGAGGTGCTCACGCGGCTGCGCCGGGCCGAGATCGACATGGCGGAGCGCCGGGGCGACGCACGGGAACAGGCGATGGCGGCCTACACGCGCGCCGAGAACGCGCTGCACGCCGCCGGCGGCTATGCCGCGGAGGCGGAGGCCGCACGGATCGCCGCCAATCTCGGCCTGCCCGACCGGGTGCTGGCCCAGCCGTTGAAGACGCTGTCCGGCGGTCAGCGTCGTCGCATCGAGCTGGCCCGCATCCTGTTCTCCGCTGCCGACACGCTGCTGCTCGACGAGCCCACCAACCACCTGGATGCCGACTCGGTGGTGTGGCTGCGCAGCTACCTGCAGTCCTTCCCCGGCGGGCTGGTGGTGATCAGCCACGACGTCGAGCTGCTCGACGCCGTGGTCACCAAGGTGTTCCACCTGGACGCGAACCGCTCCACGATGGACCAGTACGCGATGAACTGGAAGCGCTACCTGATGCAGCGCGAGACCGACGAGAAGCGGCGCAAGCGAGAGTTGGCCAACGCCGAGCGCAAGGCTTCGCAGCTGATGGCGCAGGCCGACAAGATGCGAGCCAAAGCCACCAAGGCGGTCGCGGCGCAGAACATGGCGCGGCGCGCGGAGAAGCTGCTGGCCGGCGTCGAGGGGGAGCGCGTCGTCGATCAGGTGGCCAAGATCCGGTTCCCCGATCCGGCGCCCTGCGGCAAGACCCCGCTCACCGGCGAGGACCTCAGCAAGGTCTACGGATCGCTGGAGGTGTTCACGGCCGTCGATCTGGCCATCGACAAGGGGTCGAAGGTGGTCATTCTCGGCTTGAACGGCGCCGGGAAGACGACGATGCTGCGCATCCTCGCGGGGCTCGACGAGCCCACGACGGGCGAGGTGAAGCTCGGCCACGGCGCGAAGCTCGGCTACTACGCGCAGGAGCACGAGACCCTCGACATCAAGGCCAGCGTGCTGAGCAACATGGTCTCCGCGGCCCCCAACCTGAACCAGACCGAGGCCCGCAAGGTGCTCGGATCGTTCCTGTTCACCGGCGACGACGTGGACAAGCCGGCCGGCGTGCTCTCGGGCGGCGAGAAGACGCGGCTGGCGCTGGCGATGCTGGTGGTCTCCGCGGCCAACGTGCTGCTGCTCGACGAGCCCACCAACAACCTCGACCCCGCCTCGCGCGCAGAGGTGCTGAACGCGATCCGCACCTACGCCGGCGCGGTGATCCTGGTGACGCACGATCCGGGGGCCGTCGAGGCGCTCGAACCGGACCGGGTGCTGGTGCTCCCCGACGGCGTCGAGGATCTGTGGTCGCAGGAATACGCCGAGCTGATCGATCTCGCGTAGTTTTGTTGCGTGTTTCGGCCCGGAGCTTCCGCTCCGGCGGCGCTCCTCACTAATCTGGAAGGAAAACTTCTAGAGGAGGAAGCCCATGGCCAGGATCAGTTTCGGCACCGGCGGCTGGCGCGCGATCATCGGCGACGAGTTCACCCGGGCGAACGTCCGGCTGCTGGCCGGGGCGCTCGCGCAACGGATCAAAGACGAGGGCATGGCCGATCGCGGGCTGGTGATCGGATACGACCGCCGCTTCCTCTCCGACGTGGCCGCGCACTGGGCGGCCGAGGTCTTCGCCGGCGAGGGGATCGCGACCCAGGTGATCACGGTGGCGCAGGCCCCCACCCCGATGATCATGTGGACCGTCAAGGACCGCGACCTGCCCTACGGCATGGCCATCACCGCGTCGCACAACCCCGCGCTCTACAACGGCATCAAGGTGTTCACCGCCGGCGGGAAGGACGCCGACGAGGAGGTCACCCGCGACATCGAGCGCCGGATGGAAGCCCTGGAAGGCGACGGCGAGGCCGCGATCGGCCACGTCGACTACGCCAAGGCGGTCCGGGATGGCCGGGTCGCCGAGATCAATCCCTTCAACGGCTACATCGACTCGATCATCGACCAGGTGGACATGAAGGCCATCAAGGACGCGAACCTCAAGGTCGCCCTCGACCCGATGTTCGGCGTGTCGAAGACCTCCCTGCAGACCATCCTGATGACGGCGCGCGTCCACGTCGAGGTGATCAACGACCGGCACGACACCCTGTTCGGCGGCCGGATGCCATCGCCGACGAGCGCGACGCTGGAGTCGCTCAAGCGCTACGTCGTCGACAACAGGTGCGACCTGGGCATCGCCACCGACGGCGACGCCGACCGGATCGGCGTCATCGACGACAAGGGCCACTTCCTGCACCCCAACCAGCTGCTGGTGATCCTGTACTACTACCTGCTCAAGTACAAGGGATGGAAGGGTCCGGTGGTGCGCAACGTGGCCACCACCTCGCTGCTCGACGACCTCGCCGAGATGTTCGGGGAGACCTGCTACGAGGTGCCCGTCGGCTTCAAGTGGGTGTCCGGCAAGATGCTGGAGACCGACGCCGTCATCGGCGGCGAGTCCTCGGGCGGCCTGACGGTGCGCGGCCACATCTCCGGCAAGGACGGCATCTACGCCGCCGCCCTGCTGGTGGAGATGATCGCCGTCGTCGGTAAGCCGATGAGCGAGATCTACGACGAGATCACCGGCCAGTTCCCGCCGCACCACATGGCCGAGACCGACTTCGCCTTCGACCCCGAGCGCAAGCCCGAGATCCTGAAGACGCTGATGGAGGACCGGCTGCTGCCGGAGTTCAGCGAGCCCGTCGTGCGCGCCTCCTATCGGGACGGCTGCAAGGTCTACTTCGAGGACGGCTGGATCATCGCCCGCTTCTCCGGCACCGAGCCGCTGCTGCGGATCTTCTGCGAGTTGCCCGACCAAGAGCGCGCCGAGCGCTGCTGCGACGAGTTCCGCGCCTTCCTGGGGCTGTGATCTCGGCCTCAGGTGGCAGGATGGGGGCGTGATAGCGATCGTCGCCGCCCTGCGGGAGGAGTTGGCCGCGGTCATCGCCGCGGCGCGGGCGTCGAGCGAGGGGACGAGGCACACCGTCGCGGGACGACGCTTCCTGCAGACCCGCCTGGCCGGACACGACGTGCTCCTGGCGTTGTCCGGAGTCGGAAAGGTCGCGGCCGCGGCGACCGCGGCGGTCCTCGTCGAGCGCGCGGAGGCCGTCGTCATGGTCGGCACGGCGGGCGGAATCGGTCCCGGCGTCCGGACCGGCGACGTGGTGGTGGCCGACGCGTTGATCCAGCACGACGTCGACGCACGGCCTATCTTCCCGCGCTGGGAGGCGGAGGGGACCATCCGGTTCCTGCCCGACGAGAGGCTCACCCGGGCGCTGAGCGGCGCCGCCGAGAGGGTGGTCGACGCCCATCGAGGGGAGCTGCCCGCGTCCTTCCGGGAACTCGGGATCGACGCGCCGTCGGCGCACGTCGGGCTCGTCGCCAGCGGCGACCAGTTCATCTCGACCCGCCAGGACAGCGACCGGCTCCGCGCCGACCTGCCGAACCTGCTCGCCGTCGAGATGGAAGGGGCCGCCCTGGCGCAGGTCTGCACGATGGCGAAGGTGCCCTTCGCGCTGGCCCGCACCATCTCGGACCGGGCCGACGACGAAGCCCATCGCGACTTCGGCAGGTTCCTGAACGCCGTCGCCGCGCCGTACGCCCGGGATCTGATGATGGGCTTCCTGGCGACGCTGGAGCGCTGAGTTCACTCCACGACCCTGCCGACCGCGGAATCCCAGGGGCGCATCACCCGGCCGGAAGAGCGCGACATCAGCCGGATCCCGTGGCGACGACGGCCGGCTTGGCCCCTTGACGTGGGTGGACAGTCACGAGAACGGACTGATCAGAGTGCATCGATGAGATCGCGAACCAATTGGGAGACGCTGGTGTGCTTTTGCTCTGCGGCTTCCTTGAGCTTCGCCCTCCTGGCAGCGTCAAGACGAACGGTCAACGGGCGCGCGTCGTCCCCGATGCTCACAGGGCGACCAGGGGACGACGCGCCGAACCTGGCGTTCTGGAATCCGTTCTCGGCGTCGGCCGCCCAGGCCTCCAGGTCCTCGTCGGTGAACACGGTGCCGTTGGCTGCTGTGTACTGGGTCATCGCTACCTCCTCTTCATCCCTACTTCAATGAGTGTCTTCGACGTGACTGGCATCGCGTGATACACCAGCCACTCATCTGGACCCATCTCGATTGTGACGTATTCCAGCATGCGTCCGTTGCTGTCCAGTCCCACACCGACCCACTGCATCGGGTCGGTGTCGATCCGCGGTGCCTTGCGGAGCGTTGCGACGAAAGCATCCTGCACGTCCCGCTCGGAGATCTCAGGATGTCTGGCGCAGACCCGCGGATGCACATGAACCAACATTTTGGCGCTCCAGGCTATTTCGTATGCCGCCAGTGTAGTACATAATCTTCGCAAAGGTGGCCGAGGGTCAGGCCTGGTTCTCCTCGACCTCGATGGGACTGGCTGGGGATAGGGTGCCCCGCGTGTCAGGATTGGGTGCTCCGCGGGGTTCCGCCAGTCTCACGAAACTCCCTACGGCCATCTGGGGGGCACGCTCCGGACGGACGCCGCTTGCGAAGAGACGCGAGGTGCGTCGCCGAGCCTGTGGTGTTTGTCCGGCGGCTTGTCCTGGACGTTGTTCGCAGATGTCATAGCGGCGCTGCCTCGGTGCAGGGGGCGCTGTTAGGGTCGCCGGGTCAGCGCCCGGACGTGAGGTCGGGCAGGTCTTCAGGAAGCAGTGTCGTGAGTTCGATCTCAAGGACCTGGGTCACGGCCAGGAGTGTCCGCAGGCGAGGGTTCAGGGGAGTGCCGGGCTTGGATTCGCCCTTCTCGTACTTGTAGTAGGTCTGGCCTGCGATCCCGGCGGCGTGGGCGACGGCCTCTTGGCTCATTCCTCGACTGTGCCGTGCCCGTTGTAGCCGGATGCCGATCTCGCGGGCGCAGTCGTCCCACGTTCGGCTCGGTCTCGGGGTGTCCACCCGGCAAGCCTCGCGGGCCATGCATCTTTTGATTTACACACATGTATGTAGATTTTGGCGTAGGATCGTACTTGTCTTGCGGAGTGGCTGCATGGTCAGGCAGGTCGGCGTATGAAGGAGTATGTCGCTGCTTGGGGTGCTCGCGAGGTCCGTGAGGCGCAGGAAGTCGACGTGTCTGTCAATGGGGCAGGACATCTTGGGAAGGGGAAATGTGATGGCAAGTAAGGACGTGGCGCGCAGGCAGGGGGGCGCAAGACGATGGCTCTTTGTCTTGGTGTCGTTCGCGCTGGCTGTTGTTGGAAGTATCGTGACCCCAGGTTCCGCGTCGGCTGCGCCGACGTTCAAGGCGCCGTTCAAGTGCGGTCAGGTTTGGCACGCCTCGACCTACGGAAACGAGGTGGGGACTGGACATGGCCCTGGTGAACACGCGGTCGACTTCAATATGTATCCTCATTCAGCGGAGCTCGGGCAACCGATCTTGGCAAGTGCTGCGGGGACAGTGACCGCAACGGGTGATGTCGGCTATGGGAACCGCGTGACGATAGACCACGGTGGCGGATGGACCACCTACTACGGTCACCTGTCGAGTATTTCGGTATCTAAAGGGGCAAAGATTGATGCAGGTGCCCAGATTGGAATCATAGGTAACACGGGTACCGGCAATGAGAATAACGATGGGGTGCATCTGCACTTTGACCAGCGATTAAATGGCGTCTATCAGTGGGTTGCATTCGATGGCAAGACGATTAGCGTCGGCAACTCTGCGACTGCCTCCGCGCCGACTATTACCAGTACCAACGGATGTGCCTCGGGTGGCGGACAGTCAGTCCCTTCGGCTCAGCTGAAGGATGGTCGGGTGTTTTTGCCGACGGCGAGTGGTCCTGCGGAGTGTGCTCGTG
>DAOLFC010000023.1:0-26461 GCA_035326505.1 Arachnia sp. | reverse complement strand
ACACGTTGAGTAATGGTGTCTGGAGTACGAAGACCTCCGGGGTCACGGACCTGGGCTGGTTGAGTTGAGGGATTGGGTCCGGATCCTTGCCGCAATGCCACTTGCGCTACGCGGCATTGATCCTGGCCATGACTGCAAGCACGCCTTTCCGCAATTTCGGTTACCGAGGGCAATCTACGGATTGTTCGATTGGTGGCGAGGTTAGATTGCGTCTGCAATCCGTGTCGCATGGGGCTAGCGAGGTTGCGGATGTCAGCGTACTGGCGGATTCGTCCTGGGTAGCCCCAGATCCGCCTAGTCGCTCAGGAAGGGCACCTTTTCGGTGGAAATCGATATGGGTGGTAGGAAGCGGCGAAAACGTATGCGTCGCGTCCGGATCGGGATGGTTGACATCTCTGGTGTCATGGTTCGGTGGTGGCAGAGGATTGCGAGGCTGGATCTGTCAGTTTCGGTCCGGTTCTGTCGTCTTGAAGGCTACGAGCGTCAGCATGCTGGCGTTTTCAGCCTCGCTGCCACTGAACTCGGCCCCGAACTGACGGATTGAGCCCCAGCGATGGCATAGGCCGCGAACCGTGCTACCGGCGCCACCGTCGACCGACACGTCGACGAGTACATCCGCGTGGCAGGCCTGAATACCGCTGCGTGAAGCTCCAGGGAACATAGAATCCCGAAACCCCCAGCTTCGCTATGAGCGCCAGCGCTGTTTCACGTCGCTCGAAACCCTGCCCACAGCGGACTCCCAGGGGCGCATCACGTGGCCGGAAGAATCGCCCAGGACGGTGTCCGTCCGGATTCCGTGGCGGGGACGACGGTGAGGCTTGGGGGACAGGTTGGCCTCGATCAGCCAGGTCTCGCCGTCGAGTTCGCGGACATAGCCGAGGTAGTCGCGCCGCCCGGGAAGGATCGCCCTGAAGCTCCCGCGGGTGAGGGCGGGATGGG
Source organism: Arachnia sp. (assembly GCA_035326505.1). Taxonomy (GTDB): domain Bacteria; phylum Actinomycetota; class Actinomycetes; order Propionibacteriales; family Propionibacteriaceae; genus Arachnia. The sequence continues at coordinate 25,522 of DAOLFC010000023.1, read as the reverse complement.
CGCGGCGCAGCGCGATCAGGCTGCGGTACCAGTGCCAGACGGAGTCGCGATCGGCCCGCTGCGCGGCGGCGGTGAAACCCGGGGCATCGTCCTTTCCGGCCAGCCAAGGGTCGCCGCCGGAGCCTGCCTCGCCCCAGCGCATCGGGACCCGGGCGTGGTCTCGGGAGCCGGCCAGGACCTCCGCCCAGGCCTTGTCCGGTGTCTTTCCGCCGTCGAGCAGTTCCCGGTAGCGGTTGAGCGACTCCACGTCGCGCAGGTCCGCGATGCCGGCGAAGTCCTGATTGACCGCGGCCAGCTCCTGCCCCTGGAACAGAAAGGGGGTGCCGCGCATCGTGAGCTGCAGGGTGGCGAGCAGCTTCGCGACGGCGGTGCGCGTCGCGGGATCGCGCTCGGCGCCGTGCGCCACCTTGCTCAGCATCCGCGGGTTGTCGTGGTTGTCCAGGAACAGCGCGATCCCGTCGCCAGGACGAAGGCGTTCCTGCCAGCCCAGCCAGAAGCGCTTCAGGTAGTTGAGGTCGTAGGCGTAGTCGTGCCAGCGGGTGCGCCCGGGCATGTCCAGCACGTCGAAGTTGAACGCCAGATCCAGCCCCGCGTCGCTCAGCAGGTGGGCGCCCTCGATGCCGATGCCGGGGGTCTCGCCGACCATCACCGCGACGCTGCCGTCCGGCCGGGTGAACCCCTCGCGACGCAGCTCGCGCAGATGCTCGTCCAGCCGGGGGCCGTAGAAGTAGTGCTCCACTCCGGTGAACTCCATCAGCTGCCCCACGAAGGGATTGCCGTCGGGCAGGCCCTCGGCCTTGGAGATGTAGTTGATCACGTCCAGCCGGAAGCCGTCGACGCCCCGGTCGAGCCACCACCGCACGATGTCGGCCACCTCGTCGCGCACGGCCGGGTTCGCCCAGTTCAGGTCCATCTGATGGTCGGCGAACAGGTGCAGCGCCCATCGCTCGGCCTCCGGGATCCAGCGCCAGGCCGGTCCGGAGAAGAAGGAGGTCCAGTTGTTCGGCGGCGTGCCCTGCACAAATCTCGCTATACGCTCCGGCCTTGCCGAATCGGCGCCGGATGACGGCGTGTAGCGAGATTTGTGTTCGCCATCCTGGGGCGGACGCAGGAAGTAGTAGTCCCCGTAGGGGCCGTCGGGATCGGCGACGGCCTTGCGGAACCACTCGTGCTGGGCGGAGGTGTGGTTGACCACCAGGTCCAGGATGATCCGCATGCCCCGCTTGTGGCAGCCGGCGATGAGGTCGTCGGCGTCGGCCAGCGTGCCCATCTCGGCCATGATGTCGCGATAGTCGCTGACGTCGTATCCCATGTCCTGGTTGGGGGAGGCGAAGATGGGGGACAGCCACAGGCAGTCGACGCCCAGCTCGGCCAGGTAGTCCAGGCGCGAGAGGATGCCGCGCAGATCGCCGATGCCGTCGCCGTCCGAGTCCTGGAAGGAGCGCGGATAGACCTGATAGAACACCGCCTCGCGCCACCAGGCGTCGGCGGGCTTCTCCGCGGCCTCCCCGGAGGGCGAGCCGGGGTGCTGGTTGACCAGGGCCAGCAGGGTGTCGACGAGCCCGGGCCCGGTGAGGCGCTCGGTGAGCCTCTCCACGCGGGACAGCCGCAGGGGGCCGGCGACTCGGATCAGCGACGCCGGGGCGCCGCTTTGCAGCAGGATTTTGTCGACGATGTCGCGCCCGAGCGGGGTGGCGTAGAGGTCGCGCACCCGGTCGCCCTTGCCGAGCGTCATCGGCCGTGCCTGAGATCCAGGTCGGCGGCGATCCGCGCGTAGGTGGTCTCGTCGAGCCGGTACTTCGCGCGCAGGATCGCCCAGCTGGCCAGCGCCAGCGCCGCCGGGACGACGAGCATCGCCAGCCTCACCGTCGTCGATCCGGAGGCCGTGACCTCCGCGGCGGAGGTCGCGCGATCCAGGCCCGAGACCACCAGCGTGACGCCCACCACCCCGCTGGCCAGCGCGTTGGACGACTTGTAGACGAACGGCTGCAGCGAGAACGTGACCGACTCGTTGCGCCGCCCGAGCTTCCACTCCCCGTACTCGACGCTGTCCGCGATGAACATCACCAGCAGCAGCTGGATCGCGGCCTGGCCGGCGAACAGCAGCACCCCGGCCGCCGCGACCAGCGCGGGCGTGGTGCCGGAGAACCAGAACACGGCGTAGCCGACGACGATCATCACCGTCGCGACGAGATGCAGGGTGCGCCGGGAGATCAGGCGCGAGACCGCGGGCAGCAGCGCCAGGGCCACCAGCTGCGTAACCCCCAGCACGAGGGCGAAGACCGGATACATCCCCTCGTCGCCGTAGACGTACTTGAAGTAGTACAGGCCGAGCGACGTGGTGGTGATGTAGCCGGTCATGAACGCCACCATGCCCAGGGTCACCCAGAGGAGCTGGTCGTTGCGGGCGATCACCCGGAACAGCTCGCGCAGCGGCGTGGCGTCGTCGGTGGTGGGCACCCGTTCCCGGGCGAACAGCAGCGTCAGCGACTGGAAGGCCAGCATCAGCACGGCGACGGCGACGGCCAACACGAACCACGCCCGCTGGGTGGAGCCCAGCAGGTCGCCCATCCACGCCGTGAGCGGGACGATGCCCACCACCACGGAGAACAGGCCGATGTTGGCGCAGATCCGCGCCACCGCGCCCACCTTCTCGCGGTCCCGCTGATCGCGGGTCAGCGACGGCAGCATGCCCCAATAGGCGATGTCGTTGACGGTGTAGCTGATCTCGAAGGCGATGTAGGTCGCCGTGAACACTGCGACGAAGCCCCAGCCGGTCAGGCCCCAGTCGGTGAACATCAGCACTCCCGAGGCGGCCCAGGCGAGGGCGCCCACGGCGATCCACGGTTTGAACTTGCCCCACCGGGTCCGGGTGTTGTCGACGATCACGCCCATCACCGGGTCGTTCACCGCGTCGAAGAAGCGCATGAACACGATCACTCCGGTGAGGACCAGCAGCTCGCGCCCTCCGATCAGCAGGACGTCGGTGAGATAGAACATCAGGTAGGTCGACACCAGCGCCGCGAGCATGTCGCGTCCCAGTGTGCCCAGCCCGTAGCCCCATCGATCCCCCGTGGTCATGGGGTCACCATAGGCTCCGCAGGGGGTCGTTGGCGTCAGGTCGGACGAGTCAGACGGACGACGTCGACCGACAGGCGGGTGCCCGCGGGCGCCGTGGATTCGGGCACGCCGTGGAAGGCGTTCGGGCCCATCGCGATGAGCCGGGCCACCTCGTCGGCGGAGAGGTCCAGGTCCGCCTCGACGCGCTCCACCCGCGACGGCCAGTCGGCGAAGGCTCGGGCCACGGCGGCGGCCTTGTCCGACGGCACGCCGAGGAGACCGTAGTCGTCGCGCAGCCCGGCCAGATGCGTGGCGGTGGGGACGACGACCGCCAGCGCTCCGCCCGGGCGCAGCACCCGGGAGAACTCCGCCGGGTTGCGCGGGGCGAACACGCACAGCAGCGCGTCGAAGACCTCGTCGGCGACGGGGACGCCGGCCCAGGTGTCGGCCACGACACTGGCCAGCCGCGGATGCGCGCGAGCGGCGATCCGCGCGGCCGCCGGAGACACGTCGGTGGCCAGGCCCGTCGCCCCGGGCCGCGCGTCCAGGACCTGCGCCAGGTAGTAGCCGGTGCCGGCGCCGGTCTCCAGCACGCGCTCGGCGTCGCCCACGGCGGCGGCCACCGCGCGCGCGATGGGTAGGTAGTGGCCGGCGTTCAGGAAAGCGGCTCGGGCGCGGACCATCTCGGGGGTGTCGGCATTGGCGGGCGCCGCCCGCGTCAGGAGGTTGACATAGCCCTGGCGGGCGACGTCGAAGCTATGGCGATGCGCGCAGGCCAGGGTGTTGCCGGCGAGGCGCAAGGACCCGGCGCAATGCGGGCAGCGCAGCGTCGGGGCGAGGGATCGCAGCGCGTCAGTGGGCGGCATCGGTCGCGGCGGCCGCGCGTCGCTGGGCCTTCTTCCGGTCGCGGAGGTCGGCGCGGATCAGGATGACCACCCCGCCAGCGGCGATGGCCGTGAACGCGAACCACTGCACCGCGTACATCAGATGGGGGCCCTCCGTGAGCTCCGGCGGGCGCAGCGGCTCGAGATCCGACGGCTCCGGCGGGCTGGACTCGATCACCGAGACGTAGCCGTCGAGCAGCGCGATGCCCAGCGAGGAGCCGATGGCCTCGGCATTGATCAGCCGCACCTTGTATTCGTGCGGGTCGATGGCCTCCGGTTTTCCGTGCTCGCTGCGCCGGACGTAGCCGATCACCTCGACGTCGCCGGCGGGGAGGGCGGGAAGGATCTCCGGATCGGGCTGTCCCGGTTGCCGGCGGATGAAGCCGCGGTTGATCAGGAGATGATCGCCCTGGTCGGTCTCCATCACGGCGACCACCTCGATGCCCGCGCCGTCCTGGTTGCGGTAGCGCACCTGGTACTGATCGCCGGTGTAAGTGCCGGTGACGACGACGCGCTGCCACTGATCGTCGTCCGCGATGGGGCCGGTGAAGACCTCGCGATAGGGCAGCGGGGAGGCGTCCTGATGTTCGACGACGATCGCGTTGTTCTCGCGCCGCTCGTCGAGCCTCCGCAGCTGCCACTCGCCCAACTGGACGAAGACGACGGCGAGGATCGCCACGCCGACGACCAGACCGATCCAGCGCAGGATCAGTTTCTTCATGCCTCATCCTCCACGGTGCCGCGCAGCACCTCGCCGGAGGGCAACGCGAGCAGGGTCGTCGGCTCTTCTTCGGGGGACACCGGGGGCGGCGGCCGGTGATCGGAGTTGTTGGCCAGCAGCACCGCGACGACGGGGAGGATCGCCGCCGCGGCCAGCGCGACCAGCTTCCACCACCCGGGAACGACGAGGAACGCCAGGAATCCCGCGGTGCGCACCGCCATTGTGATCAGGTAGCGCCGCTGCCGGGTCTCGACGTCCAGGGTGCGCGACGTCGGAGCGGTGGTGATCACCACCGCCTCCGCGTCAGCCGTCCTCGAAGCCATGCCCCCAATCTACGCCCATTCGCATCGAGGGAGCGGTGCCTTCCAGGGGTTGCCGACCATGACCCGTCATGGAGGTGAAAGCCGACTCGTGCAGTTCCCCATACGCCCGGGCGAGGCATGCGAGAGGGGCATGAGTGCCCGCTGAACGTCGGTCGACGTATAGTAGTTAGAAATACTACTTAGGGGGTCTCGATGGTCACCGTCGCAGCTACCGAGTTCAACAGGAACCCCAGCCAGGTGAAGCGGCTGGCCGCGGGTGGTCCGGTCGTGGTCACGGAACGTGATCAGCCGACCTTGGTCGTGCTGTCCTACGCGGACTACGAGAGGCTCGCGGGTGTTCCGCGCGACATGGCGGCGTGGCTGGAGATGGAGGAGGACCTCGACTTCGAGATCGAGGAAGCGGGCCTGGGGATCGCGCCGGTGACATGGTGAAGTACCTGCTCGACACCAATGTGCTGGGTGAGTTGCGGAAGAAGTCCGGCGCGTCGCAGGTCAAGAAGTGGATAGCCGGTCACCCGTCCAGTGACCTGGCGATCAGTGTGGTGACCGTGATCGAGATCGAGACCGGGATTCTGAGGGTCGCGCGTCGTGACGCAGAGCAGGCGGCGCTGCTGACCAGATGGTTCGAGGACCGTGTGCTGACCGGATTTGCGGATCGCATCCTTCCGCTCGACCTGGTTTCCGCGCGACGAGTAGCCCCTCTGCATGTTCCCGATCCTGCCCCGAGCCATGACGCGCTCATTGCAGGTACCGCGCTGGCTCACGGTCTGGTCGTCGTCACCCGCAACGAGGCCGACTTCCGCAGGGTCGGCGTGGACATCGTCAATCCCTGGGTGGAGAAGTAGCCCGCAGGTCGTTCGGCTGTGCCAGCGTCAGGTTTATTACCGTCCACGGTGGTAAACCTGACACGGGAACGAGGACGGATGTCCCGGTTGATGCCGGGCCTGCGGTAGGTTGACCACCGTGACTGAAGGCAGAGTTGTTCCTGGCAGAGTGGTGTTGGTGACCGGCGGTTCGAAGGGGATCGGCCGGGCCATCGCCGAGGCGTTCCGCGACGCGGGGTACCGCGTGGCGGCCACCTACCGTTCCGGCGGCGTGCCCGACGGCGTGCTGGGCGTGGTGTGCGATATCACCGATCAGGGCCAGGTCGACGCGGCGTTCGAGACGGTGGAGAAGGAACTCGGCCCCGTCGAGGTCCTGATCGCCAACGCCGGCGTGACCAAGGACACCCTGCTGATGAGGATGTCCGACGACGACTGGGACGCCGTCATCGACACCAACCTCACCGGCACCTTCCGCGTCGTGCGCCGGGCGTCGCGCCCGATGATGCGCGGCCGGTTCGGGCGCGTCATCCTGATCTCCTCGGTGGTGGCGCTGCTGGGCTCCGCCGGCCAGATCAACTACTCGTCGTCGAAGGCGGCCCTGGTGGGCATGGCGCGCAGCCTCACCCGCGAACTGGGTGTGCGCAACGTCACCTGCAACGTGATCGCGCCCGGCTTCATCGAGACCGACATGACCGCGGTCCTCGGCGACGACCTGGTCGCCGACTACAAGAAGCGCATCCCCGCCGGACGCTTCGGCTCCACCGACGACGTCGCGGCCGCCGCGCTCTACCTCGCCTCCGACCAGGCGGGCTACATCTCCGGCGCCGTGCTGCCCGTCGACGGCGGCCTCGGCATGGGCCACTGATCACGAGGAACAGGACGAAGGAACCAACACCATGGGCATTCTCGAAGGCAAGAACATCCTGGTCACCGGCGTGACCATGCGCACCTCCATCGCGTACGCGGTCGTGGAGATCGCCCAGCAGGAGGGGGCCAACGTGGTCGTCTCGGCCGCGGGCCGCGCCGTCGCCCCCGCCACGCGCGCACTGTCCCGGCTGGAGACCGTGCCGCCGATCGTCGAGATCGACGTGACCAACCCCGAGCACCTGGCCGCGCTGCCCGCGCTGCTCGAGGAGCACTTCGACGGCGGGCTGGACGGCATCGTGCATTCCATCGCCTACGCCAACCCCGAGACCGCACTCGGCGGCGCGTTCCTCACCACCGACTGGGAGTCGGTGGCCAACGCGCTGCAGATCTCGGCCTATTCTTTGCAGTCGCTGACCATGGCCGCCAAGCCCGTGCTGAACCGCGGCGCCAGCGTCGTCGGCCTCACCTTCGACGCCCGCGTGTCGTGGCCCACCTACGACTGGATGGGCGTGGCGAAGGCCGCGCTGGAGTCCACCTCGCGCTACCTGGCGCGCTACCTCGGTCCCGACGGCATCCGCTGCAACCTCGTGGCCGCCGGCCCCATCGACACCGTCGCGAAGAAGGCCATTCCCGGGGCCTCCACCTTCAACGACGTCTGGGCCGAGCGGGCGCCGCTCTCCTGGGACCCCAGCGACGCGAAGCCCTCGGCCAAGGCGATCGTGGCCCTGCTGAGCGACTGGTTCCCTGCCACGACGGGCGAAATGGTCCACGTCGACGGCGGCCTGCACTCCACCGGCGCGTAACGCCTCGCACCTCGAGGAGACCCCGATAGGGTTGGCCCCATGACAGCCGTCGCAGAGCTAGCGGGCGTCTCGATCCGGCGGGGCAATGCCCTGCTCCTGGACGACGTCGACCTCACGATCAACGAACACGAGCGCTGGGTGATGATCGGCCCGAACGGGGCCGGCAAGACCACCCTGCTCCAGTTGCTGGCCGCCGAGATGCACCCCACCTCGGGCGTGGTGGGGCTGCTGGGCGAGGTCGTCGGCGCCGTCGACGTGTTCGAGCTGCGGCCGCGCATCGGGCTGACCTCCTCCGCCCTCGCCGAACGGTTCCCGCGCGGCGAGAAGGTGCGCGACCTCGTCCTGTCCGCGGCCTACGCCATCGTCGGGCGGTGGCGCGAGGAGTACGACCCGTACGACGTGCAGCGCGCCGAGGATCTGCTGCGCCAACTGCGGATGGAGTCGTTCGCTGAGCGCACCTTCGGCACCCTCAGCGAGGGCGAGCGCAAGCGCGTCCAGATCGCCCGGGCGCTGATGACCGATCCCGAGCTGCTGCTGCTCGACGAGCCGGCCAGCGGCCTCGACCTGGCGGGCCGGGAGTCCCTCGTCGAGACGCTCTCCCGGATCTTCCTCGACCCCGACTCCCCGGCCTCCATGCTGGTCACGCATCACGTGGAGGAGATCCCGGCCGGCATCACGCACTGCCTGCTGCTCAACCGGGCCAAGGTGGTCGCGGAGGGCCCCATCGACGAAGTGCTGACGGATGCGCACCTGAGCGCCGCCTTCGAGCTGCCGCTCACCGTCGGGCGTCACGAGGACGGGCGCTGGTTCGCCCGCGGCCGGCGCCCCTGACTCGACACTCCGGCCGCTCCGGTCGTCGATTGGCGAGTAGTCCCCCGCGATCTGTCGTCGTCGCCCTATAGTGACCCAATGTTCAACTGGCGTTCACGATTCGACGGCGGGGAGATCCGCCGCCTGGTGGTGGACGCCAACGACGGGATCATCGCCGGCGCCGGCATCATCCATGCCCTCTACGTGGCGAACTATCCGGAGTACGTGGCGGTCCTGGCCGCCTTCGGGGCGATGGTCGCCGGCGCGCTCTCGACGGGCGGAGCCACGTACTGGGAGACCAGCAACGACCGCGAGGCCATGCAGGCGCTCGTCGAGGAGGAACGGCGACTGCTTCAGCTCTCGCCTGAGGAGGAGCTGAAAGAACTCACCCACATCTACGTCGAGAAGGGGGTGAGCGCGGACCTGGCGCGCCAGGTGGCATTGGAGCTGTCCGCCAAGGATGCGCTGGCCGCCCACATGCAGGAGGAACTCGGCATCTCGCCGGACGATCTTGAGGAGCATCCGACGGTAGCCGCGAGCTTGTCCGTGATCGCGTTCGCGTTCGGGGCGCTCGTGCCCATCCTGGTGGTGCTGCTGACCCCCGACACATGGAGCGACGCGGCCCTGATCGTCGCGGTGCTCGCCGCGCTGGTCGGGACCTCGGTGATCGCGGCCCGCTCGTCACGGATGAACACCTGGCACACCATCCGCCGCACGCTGGTGATCGCCATCGGCGCCGTCCTGCTGTCGACCGCGGTGGGCCTGATCGGGTGACCAGGCCCACCGCCCTGCGGCGTGAGACGCCGCTGTGTCAGGCGCCTGTCTTGGGCAGGCTCGGCCGAGGACGGCTGGGGATCGACGGCTTGGGGGACGGCTTCGGGGAAGGCTTGACCGTCGGCGTTGCCGTGGGCGAAGGCTCGGGCGACGGCGGGGCGACGGCCTCCTGCGGGACGAAGACGCCCGGGAGATCCTGCGTCGGCAGGCCCGGGGAGGGATCGCACGCATCGCCGACGCCGTCCCCGTCGGTATCGGCCTGGTCCCAGTTCACGACATCGGGGCAGTTGTCCTTCGCGTCCGGGATGGTGTCGCCGTCGCGCGTCACGTTGATCGTGGTGCTGGCCTCGGAGCTGAGCCCGTTGGCGTCGGTCACGCGGACCTTCACGGTGCCGTCGAAGAGATCGGCGAAGGTGTAGGGCAGCGCCGGCTCGACGGAGGTGACGTCATAGGTGCCGTCCCCGTTCAGGTCCCACTCGTACTTCGCGATCTGCCCCGCGACGGCGTAGGAGGCGCTGGCGTCGAGGAGCTGCGAGCCGCCCACCTGCAGGACGTACGGGCCTTGGATCCAGGCGAAGGGCGCGTCGTGGGCCGGATCGCCGCTGGGGGTGATCGTCCGCGTCGAGGCAGGGACGCCGATCTTGGAGACCAAGAGGTTCGCCAGCTGCAGCTGCCCCTCGATGTTGGGGTGGTACCACTCGTTGCGATCGGCGCTGGGGTAGGCCTGAATCGTTCCGGCGGGACCGACCATGCCCGCGGTCTCGGCGAACTCGTTGATCCAGCGATGGTCGTTGGTGACGGTCGCCCGGGGATCCGGCTCGTGGCCGTCGAAGGCCTCGGCCACACCGTCGAGGTAGGTCACCTTCAGGCTCTGGGAGGCGTTCCATTCCGCGACGGCGGAAGCCTGCGCCTTCTGCAGCAGGTCGCCCGCGCGACGAACCTCGGCCGCCGCGTCGAAGGAGTCCGTCGTGCCGGAATCCGGCACGACGCCCGTGAGCGTGTACGGGGTGTCGGCCGTCAGGTACGGATAGCCGACGAGCACCACCTGGGCATCCGGCGACAGCTTGGCCTGCAGCGCGGAGAAGATCTCCATCGTGCGGGTGCCGACGCCGGGCAGGCCTGCGACCGCGCCTCCCACCGCGAGCCGGCAGGCGGACGGATGCCGCACGCCCGGTGCGAAGCAGGCGGCGACGACCGGACTGAAGTTGACGTCGTTGCCGCCGACGGTCAAGAACACGACGTCGGTTTCTGCGTCGATGCGCGCGATCTGCTCGCTGAGCACCTGCGGCGTGGCGGTGCCGCTGGCCGCTTCGTTGGCGACGGTGGCATGCACTCCCTGCGTGTTGAGCCAGGCCGCGTAGGTGAGCGCCCAGTTGTTGCCGCTGCGGTAGGAGCCGACAGGCCCCGCGTACATGCCCGCGCCGTTGCCCGAGGTGTAGGAGTCTCCGATGAGCGTGATCGACACGGCTCGCGTGGGATCGTCCGCAGACGCCTGAGGACTGAGCGCGGTGAGGAGGAGGCCGGCCGAGAGGGCCGCCGCCAGGACCGGTGCCGACCTCTTGAGTAGTCGCATGATATTGCCCCTCCCCGCGCGTCACCGTCGACCGACGAAGCTCATCCTCGCGCTGGGAAAATCTTAACCCCCGCGGGTCGAGAACGAGATGTGTCCACCAAGTTCTTCAGGAACCCGCGTAGCCGTTCGGGTGGGAGCGATGCCACGCCCAGGCGGAGGAGACGATCGCCTCCACCGAATCCCGCTGCGGCGTCCAGCCCAGCTGGGCCTTGATCTTCTCGGAACTCGCGATGAGCTGGGCCGGATCTCCGGCTCGCCGGGCCACCAGCTCCACCGGAATCGGATGGCCGGTCACCTTCCGCGCCACCTCCACGACCTCCTTGACCGAGAAGCCCGAGCCGCTGCCCAGGTTGAACACCTCGCTGCCGCCCCCGCCGAGGAGATGGTCCACGGCGAGGATGTGGGCCTGGGCCAGATCCGTGACGTGGATGTAGTCGCGGATGCAGGTGCCGTCGGGAGTGGGGTAGTCGTCGCCGAAGATGGAGATCGCCGCCCGCTTGCCCAGCGGAACCTGGAGGATGAGCGGGACCAGGTGGCTCTCCGCGGCATGGGCCTCGCCGATCTCGCCCGACGCGTGGGCGCCGGCGGCGTTGAAGTAGCGCAGCGCCACCGAGCGCAGGCCGTGGGCCCGTCCCACCCAGTTCATGAGCTTCTCCATGGCGAGCTTGGTCTCGCCGTAGCAGTTCGTCGGCGTCGTGCGGTCGGACTCGAGGATGGGCACCCGCTCCGGCTCGCCGTAGGTGGCGGCGGTCGACGAGAAGACGATCTTGTCCACGCCCGCGGCCACCATCGCCTGGAGCAGGACGATGGTGCCGGTGAGGTTGTTGTCGTAGTAGTCCAGTGGATGCGCCATCGACTCGCCGACCTGCGAAGAGGCGGCGAAATGCACCACGGCGTCGATCTGTTCCTCGGCGAAGACCCGGTCGAGGGCCGCGCGGTCGCGGATGTCCGCCTCGTAGAACCGCGCCGACGGGTGGACGGCGTCGCGGAAACCCGTCTGCAGGTTATCCACCACCACCGTGTCGCGCCCCGAATCGACGAGCTCCCGCACCGTGTGCGAGCCGATGTAGCCCGCTCCGCCGAGCACCAGAATTGCCATGTTGTTCTCCTTGTCTTGGACCTTCGTGGGCCGGGAACCCGCACGTCCCCGGACACTCGGACGTCCAGGGCGCCCGGTTAGACCCGGACGAGGTGGACGAGGATGACGTGTTCGGGAGCGATGTCGGGGAATCGCAGACCGACGGCATTCAGGATGCTACCCGGGAGGGTGACGCCGTGGGTCCACCACGCCCAGGATTGCGGGGAATGCGGCTCGTAGGGCACGGGTGTGCTAACACCGTCCGGAAGCAGTTCGCGCAGGCGGTAGGCGGCTTCGGGGTCGAGACCCGGCAGCGGGACCTCGTGCGTCGGGCGCACGGGAGAGGTCGTGACGCGCATGAGGCTGAAGACGGCCTCGCCCCGGTCCTGCGCGACCACGCCGTGGATGCTCCAGCCCTCGTCGGGATGGTCGACGTGTACCACGCGCCCGGTGTGCAAGAGCGGGCGGAACCGCTTGTGCAGCGCGATCCAGGCCGCGAGGTCGCGGCGCTCGTCCGGGGTGGCGCTCGTCAGGTCCCATTCGACCCCCATGTGGGAGAACATCGCCGTCGAGGCGCGTGCCGTGAGGGTGAGCGTGCGCCCGGTGGTGTGCGAGGTGGGGGAGGAGACGTGGGAGCCGACCAGCTCCGGCGGCAGCAGCAGAGAGGTGCCGGCTTCGATCTGCTGGCGCTCCAGAGGGTCGATGCAGTCGGATCCCCAGATCCGCACGGCCCGCTCCATGATGCCGAGGTCGATGCGTCCGCCGCCGCCGGCGCAGGACTCGATCTCCAGGCCGGGATGCTCCGCGATCAGGGTGTCCATCAGGCGGTAGGTGGCCAGGGTCTGCGCGTGATAGGCGGGCCGGCCGGTCAGCGGCGAGACGGCCTCGTAGAGGTCGCGGTTGAAGTCCCACTTGATGAAGTCGACCCGGACGTCGGCGAGCACCCGGCGCATCTGGCCGAGGACGTGGTCGAAGGCGGCCGGGTTGGTCAGGTCCATCACCTGCTGGCCGCGGGCCTCCTGCGGTCGATGGCCGCGCGGCGACAGGATCCACTCGGGGTGCGCGCGAGCGGCGTCGGAGTCCAGGTTGATCATCTCCGGCTCGAACCAGAGGCCGAACTCCATGCCGCGCTCGTGTACCGCGTCCGCGAGGGGGTTGAGGCCCACGGGCCAGACCTCGGGGGAGACCACCCAGTCGCCGAGTCCGGAGGTGTCGTCTCGTCGCGAGCCGAACCAGCCGTCGTCGAGCACGAAGCGTTCGGCGCCGGCCTCGGCGGCGACGTCGACGAGGGCGAGCAGCCGTTCGAGCGAATGGTCGAAGTAGACCGCCTCCCAGGCGTTGAAGGTGACCGGCCGCGTCGAGGCGGGGTGGCCGGGGCGGGCGCGCAGGAAGTCGTGGATGCGGCCGGCGGCCTGGTCGAGACCCTCGCCCCAGGTGGCCACCAGCCACGGCGAGGTGTAGGCCTCGCCGTGGGCGAGCACCACCTCGCCCGGGAGGAGGAGCTCGCCGCCGAGGAGGGTCTGCTGGCCGACCACGGTGCGCTCGGCGATCGAGCGCGTGTTGCCCGACCAGGCGACGTGGACGTAGTGGACCCGGCCGCCGTTCCAGCCGGTCCCCGGCTCGCAGGTGCCGTGGATCGTCGAGCTGGCGTGCCCGCGGGCGATCCGGCTGTTGCGCTCGTGGGTGCCGATCGTGAACTCGTGGAACGACGTGTGCCGCTCCCGGAGATGATGACCGGACTGGTCGATCACCTGGGTCTCCGAGGCCGGCACGGGCAGCGCGAGGAGAACGGAGTCGACGGCGTAGCCGTCCTCGCCCCGGTTGCCCACCGTGGCGCGAGTGCGCAGCAGGCCGGAGGGGGCGAGCTCGACGTCGATCACCAGGTCAAGGCGGGCCTCGTCGTCGTATGCGGTGAACCGCACGCGGCTGGGCGCCCCGTCGGCGCCGTCGTGGGCGAGCACCTCTGCCGCGGTGGGGCGAAGGCGCTGAACTGGCCGAGCCCGCCACGCGAGCCGATGAGGCCCGGGGTGCCGAGCCAGCCTTCGGCCTGCGAGGGCAGCAGCGACAGGCGCGGAGCGATGTCCGCGCAGCCGGACACCACGCCGGCGCCGGCGGAGGCCCAGGCGTCGAGGGCGTCGGGGGTGAGCGGCCCGAGGTCGGCCCCCCAGTAGAGGACTTCGGGGAGCGCGTCTTCGTCGCAGCGCAGGAACACGGCGGTTCCTCCGGCGCGCAGCAGGAGCCGCTGCGGCGAGAAGAGGTCGACGGGGCGGGGCGGGACGGTGGCGTCGGAGGGGGGCACGGCGGACTCCTCGGGATTTGCGCGGGTTCGGCGACAGTCTATCGCAATTAACTTTGTCGCAAAGTTAGGTGCGGGAGATGCGACGGCGGTTTCGTGGGGTCCGGCTGCGATAATCGGGGCGTGACTGTGTCTCGGCTGGACCCGACCTCGCGGCGGGTGGTGGAAATGGTGCTTCGCCATGGCCCGATCTCCCGCGTGGAAATGGTGCAGCGCACCGGCCTCAGCTCGGGCTCGTTGACAAGGATCACCAGTCCGCTGGTCGGTTCGGGGGTCCTCGTGGAGGGTCAGGGGAAGCCGGCGCCGGTGGGACGACCGTCGCGTCCCCTGGAAGTGGTCGACGGTGCCGCGCGCTTCCTGGGAATCAAGGTCGTCCCCGGCAGGATCTATGCGACGCTGGTCGGCCTCCGCGGAAGGGTCCACGGCACCGCCATCGAGGAGGCCGACACGAGCTCGGCCGAGACGACGGCGCGCGCCATCGCGACCCTCCTGGACGCCCGGGCGCCGCGGTGGGCGCCGGAGGCGATCGGCGTGTCCCTGGCGGCCGCCGTGGATCCGTTCGGCACCGTGCGCGCCGCGCGGCTGCTGGGCTGGGAGGGCGGCAACATCACCGGAGCCGTCGCAGCGGTCACGGGGTTGCGGTGCGCGGCGGCCAACGACGTGGAGGCCCTCGCGCTCGCCGAGCACTGGTTCGGTCGCGGGCGCGGTGCGCACAACTTCGTGGTGCTCACCGTCGGCGCCGGCGTGGGAGCCGGGGCGATCGTCGACGACACGCTGCTGAGCGGGCACCAGGGCGCCGCGGCGATGCTCGGGCGGGCGTGGGCCTCGGACGGACGGACCTTTCACGAGGTGCTGGCCACCGAGCCGCTGCTGCGACGGGCCTGCGCCGCAACGGGTCGCCCCGTCGGGGTGTCCGACCTGGCGGGCGGTGAGGCGGCGGTCGCCGAGGTGCTGGACGACGCCGCGGGGGTCCTGGGGGAGCTGGCCGCGCTGGCCAAGCTCGCCTTCGGCCCCGACCGGATCCTGATCGCGGGCGAAGGGGTCGTCGCCTTCGTCGGCAGGACGGAGGCCGTCGTACGCGGCATGACGCGTCACTGCTACGAGGATCTCGAGACCCCGGAGCTGGTGATGGGCGACGAGATCGACTTCCTGGACTGGGCCCGCGGAGGCGCCGCGCTCGCGATCCGCGACACCCTGAGGTAGCAGAGCACCACACTGCGCTCCTCGCCCTTCGAGACGATGCCCACAGCCTGAGCGTTCACCTCACGACGGTGGCCGCGGCGGGCATCCCTCAGGGACCGGGGTGGAGTAGCTCAAGGAGCGTCGGAGGGCAGCTCGGGGCCCATCGCTCCCGCCTGGGGCAGCTCGGGGCCCATCGCCCCGGCCTTGGGCAGCTCGGCGCAGGGTTCCTCGCGGTCCTCCTCGGGCTGTGCGGCATCGGTGCTCGGCTCGGGATCGGGAGTCTCCGGGGGCGACGGGGGAGTGCTGGGCGCCGGAGAGGCCGAGGGCTCCTCGGTGGCCGGCTCCGACGGGGAGGCCTCGGGGGGAGTCGGCGACACGGCCGTCTCCTCCGGGACGTAGACGCCCGCAATGTCCTGGGTAGGCCCGCCGGGGGTGGGGTCGCAGGCGTCGCCCACGCCGTCGCCGTCGGTGTCCGCCTGGTCCCAGTTCGCGATGTCCGGGCAGTTGTCCTGAGCGTCGGGGATGGTGTCCCCGTCGCGGGTCACGGAGATCGGCGTGGTGGCGACGGCGCTGAGTCCGTGCGAGTCGGTGACCCGCACGCCGACGGTGCCGTCGAATACGGTGGCGAAGGTGTGCTCCACCGTCGGCTCGGAGGTCAGGGCATCGAAGCCGCCGTCGCCGTCGAAGTCCCACTCGTAGGAGACGATCGATCCGCCGACCGCATAGGATGCGCGGGCGTCGAGAAGCTGGCTGCCGCCGGCCTTCACCACGTAGGGCCCCTGGAGCCAGGCGAACGGGTTGGTCGCGCCGGCGTCGGCCGCGGGGGCGATGACTCGCGTGCTGTCCGGCACGCCGACCGTCTCCTCCAGGGCCTGGGCGATGCGGAGCTGGCCCTCGACGCCGGGGTGGTACCACTCGTTCCGGTCGGCGCTCGGGGAGGACTGGATCGTGCCGTCGGCGGCCAGGATGCCCGCCGTCTCGCCGAACTCGTTGATCCAGCGCTGGGGGTTGGCGGCGGTGAGCCGGGGGTCGGGCTCGTGCCCGTCGAAGGTCGGGGCGAGGGTGTCGACGTAGGTGACCTGCATGCGGTTGTGGGCGTTCCAGTCGGCGACCGTGGCGGCCTGCACCTCGCGGAGCAGCGCGCTCACACGCCGGATCTCCCGGCTCGCGTCGTAGGCGTCGATCGTCCCGTTGGTCAGGACCCCGGTCAGGGTGTAGGGGGCGTCCGCCGTCAGCTGGGGGTAGCCGACGAGCACCACCTCTGTGTCCCCGGAGAGGCGGTCCTGCAGCTGGGTGAAGATCCGCTGGGTCTGGACGGAGACCCAGGCCGAACTCAGCTCCGCGTTGCTCACCGCCCTCCGGCAGGTGCCGGGGTGTCGCTGACCCAAGGCGAAACAGGCCCCGATGGCCTCGCTGAAGCGGGCGTCGTTGCCGCCGAAGGTCATGAAGACCGCGTCGGTGTCCGGGTCTACGAGGCCGATCTGCTGGTCCAGGACCTCCTGGGTGGTGGCGCCGCTGGAGGCCTGGTTGTCCACCGTGGTGTGGATTCCTCGTGCGTTGAGCCCGGCGGCGTAGCGGAGTCCCCAGTTGTTCCCGCTCCGGTAGCTGCCGACGGGGCCTGCGTAGGCCCCCGCGCCGTTGCCCGCGGTGTAGGAGTCTCCGATGAGGGTCACCGACAGCGCTCGCGTCGGCTCGTCGGCCCCCGCCAGGGGGCTGACCAGCGTCATGCTCAGGAACAGCGCCGCGGCGACGGCGAGCGTCGTCCGTGGCTTCTTCGTCGATCGCACTGCGTCCAGCCTCTCCGGTTCCGGGCCCGCTTCATTCCCTGCCGATGAGAATCCCCAGGGCATCCGAGGTCGATCAGACCCATCTGGTCGTTGCGCCGAATCTACCGCACCGGAAGAGTCAAGGGACTCCGTCCGGGGCGGAGTCGGCGCCTGATGTGCGGGGAATGCCGCTATCCCAGCGTCGGCAGGAGCCGGAGGCCCTGGGGGAGCAGCGGGGGGACCTCGCGCGCGATGATGCTCGCCAGTTCGGTCTCGCGGTCGGGGGTCATGCGGCCGGCCGGGGCGGTGATCGAGAGGGCGCCGACGGGGGTCGGGCCCTGCATGATCACGGTGCCGAGGCAGGAGATGTCGGGTTCGTTCTCGCCGTGCTCGACGGCGTAGCCGAGCCGGCGGGCGGTGCGGACGGAGTCGTGGAGCTGCTCGGCGGTGATGGGTCGGGCGGCGGGGACGCTGCGCAGGTAGCCGGGGAGCAGGTGGTCGGGCACCTCCCGCGCGGCGAGCAGGGCGCGGCCCATCGCCGTCGAGGCGACGGGCATCCGCTGGCCGATCGCGGACCAGACCCGCAGGGCGCGTTCGGGCTCGACCTTGTCGAGATAGAGGATGTGGTCTCCCGTGAGCACGCCGAAGTGGACGAGCTCGTTGGTGGTGCGGGCGAGGGCGACCAGCGCCGGATGCATGGCGGTGGCCAGATTGCGGGGGCTGTAGGTGCGTTCCGTGAGGGCGAAGGCCGCGGGGCCCAGCCGATAGCCGCCATCGTCGCTCTGCTCGGCGAAGCCACGTCCCCGCATGGTGGACAGGCACCGGTAGGCGGTGGACTTGTTGACGCCGGTGGCCTTGGCGAGGTCCGCGAGCTGGGCGCCGTCGGGGCCGGCGTCGGCGAGGGCGAGGAGGAGCTGGAGGGCGCGGTCGACGGACTCGACGCGCGGCAGGGCTTCGGCCATGGGGCTCCTTATCGATGCGGACACGGTCATTGTGTCACCCCCGCTTGCGATCGATGGGCGGCGCGAGGCACAATAGTGCAGAAATGAAATACATAGTTTTGCTGAGCAAAACGTCTGGCGGTGGAAGGATCTCCTGCCCGATCTCGCCGCTGGGATCTGCGTGAGAAGACGGAGAAAACTGACATGACGCTCGAACTTCGCAACCCCCAGGACTGCCGCTACCAGGCCGTCGGCCTGGGCGAGGTGATGCTGCGCCTCGACCCGGGTGACCTCCGCGTCCGCACCGCCCGCTCGTTCACCGCGTGGGAGGGTGGCGGCGAATACAACGTCGTGCGCGGCCTGTCCCGCGTCTTCGGGCTGGACACCGCCGTGCTGACGTCCTTCGTCGACGACGAGGTGGGTCGCCTGATCGAGGGCTTCATTCTCGCCGGCGGCGTCGACAACCGCTGGATCCACTGGGCCAAGAGCGACGGCGTCGGCCGCGAGGCCCACAACGGCCTGAACTTCACCGAGCGCGGCTTCGGCGTCCGCGGCGCCAAGGGCGTCTCCTACCGCGGCCGGACCGCCGTCTCGCAGCTGCGTCCGGAGGACCTCGATCTCGACGAGCTGTTCGGCCGCCAGGGCGTGCGCTGGCTGCATACCGGGGGCATCTTCGCCGCGCTGTCCGAGCAGAGCGCCGCCACGGCCCTCGCCGTCATGCGGGCCGCGAAGAAGCACGGCACCGCCATCTCCTACGACCTCAACTACCGGCCCAGCCTGTGGAGCGCCATCGGCGGCCAGGCCCGCGCGCAGGAGGTCAACCGCGAGCTGGCCCGCTTCGTCGACGTGATGATCGGCAACGAGGAGGACTTCACGGCCGCGCTCGGCTTCGAGGTCGAAGGCGTCGATGAGAACCTCACCAGCCTGCCGATCGAGGGCTTCCGCGCCATGATCGACCGGGTCGCGGAGGCCTATCCGAACTTCGCCGCGATCGGCACGACGCTGCGCACCGTCCATTCGGCGTCGAACAACGACTGGGGTGCGGTTGCGTGGTCGCGCGAGACGGGCCTCGTGCAGGCGACGCACCGGGTCGGTCTCGAGATCCTCGACCGGGTGGGCGGCGGCGACTCGTTCGCCTCCGGGCTGATCTACGGCCTGCTCTCCGGCCAGGGTCTGCAAGCGGCCGTCGAACTGGGCGCGGCGCACGGCGCGCTGGCGATGACCACCCCCGGCGACACCTCGATGGTCACCGGCGCGGAGGTCGCGAAGCTGGCCGCGGGCGGTAGTGCCCGGGTGGATCGTTAGTCTCGACGCATCTCGCACTCGACACACCTCACGAAAGGGAGAAGAACATGATTCTCGACTCGTTCCGGCTCGACGGGAAGGTCGCGCTCGTCACGGGCACCTCGCGCGGGCTGGGTCAGGCCGCGGCGCTGGCGCTGGCCGAGGCCGGCGCCGACGTGGCGCTGCTCGATCGCTCGGCGCCGACGGAGACGATCGCGCTGCTGGAGGACCTCGGCCGCGCGCCACTCAGCCAACAGCTCGACTTCGCGACGGCGATGCCCGAGGAACTGGAGGCGGCGGTGCAGGCCGTCGTCGACCGCTTCGGCCATATCGACATCCTGGTCAACAACGCCGGCGTCATTCGCCGCGCGCCGCTGCTGGAGCACCCCGCCTCCGACTGGGACGAGGTGCTCGCTGTCAACCTCGACTCGGTGTTCCACCTCTCCCGCGCCGCCGCCCGGCGGTTCGTGGCGCAGGGCAGCGGCCGGATCATCAACGTCGCGTCGATGCTGTCGTTCCAGGGCGGCATCCTCGTTCCCGGCTACACGGCGAGCAAGCACGCCGTCGCGGGCCTCACGAAGGCCTTCGCGAACGAGCTCGCCGCGCATGGCGTCACCGCGAATGCCATCGCTCCTGGATACATGGCCACCGACAACACGACGGCGATCCGGGCCGACGGCGAGCGCGAGAAGGCGATCGTCGGCCGCATCCCCGCCGGGCGCTGGGGCACCCCCGGCGATCTGCAGGGCGCGTTCGTGTTCCTCGCCTCCCCGGCGTCGGGCTATGTGAACGGCGCGATCCTGCCGGTCGACGGTGGCTGGTTGGTTCGCTGAGCCGGGCTGGGGATCAGCTCGCCAGCGTGGTGCCGGCGAGCTGATCGAGCCGGCTGAGCCAGCTCTGGATCTCGTCGACGATCCCTTCGGGACCCTCGAGGTGGAGGAAGTGGTTCGCCCCCGGACGGAGCACCGTTCGTGAGCCGTGGGGCGCCGGGAGCGTCTTCTCCAGTTCCGCGCCGCTCGCCCGCGTGTGGAGGGCGAGCACGGGGTGCCGCCGGCCGCCCGCGGCCTGGAGGGTCTGCGGCCGGAGGCCGATCGCGTCGGGATCGAGGTATTCGGAGCGCAGATAGCTCACGATGACGGGAACGGGGGTGGCGCGGAGGTCGGCGAGGACCTGCGCGGCCGACGACGCCGGCACTCGGTTTCCCAGCGCCTCGGCGAAGAACGGCCTCAGCGCCGCGTGGCCGTCGCGCTCGATGCGGTCGGCCCAATTCGCGAGGGCCGCGCGTGGCTCCGTCGAGTTGTAGGCGGGGTCGAGGACCACCTCAGCATGCACCAGATCGGGGCGCTCGGCGTGAGCCAGCAGGGTCACCTGGGCGCCCAGGGAATGTCCGACGAGCAATGCGGGGCGGCCGATGCCCTCCAAGGTCTCCACGAGGTGCCGGGTGGCGTCCGAGATGGTCGGGGCGACGGCGGAGCCGCGGAAGAGCGGCGAGCCGGGTAAGTCGATCGCGGTGACGGGCGCCCGGTGTCCGGAGGCCGTCAGTGCGCGCGTCACAGGGGCCCAGGGGACGGAAGATCCCGCCCAGCCGTGGACCAGAACGATCGGGACGTCTGTCGCGATTCTCAAGGGTGCCTCCTCGTCGAGCTACGGGTAACTCTGCCGCATTTGAGCAAGATGTGCAAACGCTAGCGTGAGGGTGATCTCGATAACAATAGCGTAAACGGGCTTGACGCGCCGCGACAAACCGGCATACAGTGACAGCGCTTGCTCAAGGCGAGCGAGCACTCTGTCGAAGGAGACAAGAATGAAAATCCGCAGGTTCGGCATCGCTGGTATCGCCGGCGCGCTCGTGCTGGGGCTGGCCGCCTGCAGCGCTCAGACCCCGACCGATCCGACCACACCGACGCAGACCGCCGGCGGCGAGACCGCCGAGCCGGGAGAGGTCGTCAGCCTGACCTTCTGGGGCAAGACCCAGGGCCAGGCCGCCCAGGTGGAGCTGTGGAACTCGCAGCATCCCGAGATCCAGGTCACCTTCGCCGAGCAGGGCGGCGACTCCGACCTGCTGACGGCGATCCAGAACGGCGTCAAGGGCGGCAACGCTCCCGACCTCACCGAGCTTCCCCGCACGAACGCCGTCTCCCTCCTCGTGGAGGGCGCCACGACGGACGTCGCGCAGTGGTTGAACAACGACTCCGGCGCCTTCTCGCAGGCCGCCATCGACTTCGTGAAGGTCGGCGACGTCGCCGTGGGCATCCCGTTCGCCATGAACCCGACCTTCAACGCCGTGAACACCAAGACCTTCGAACGGTTCGCTCTCACCCCGCCCACCAACTGGCCGGAGGCCATCGAGCAGGCCAAGATCATGGGGGCGGAGGGCGTCAAGAGCTTCAACTTCCCCGGCGAGGACCTGTCCTACCTGCGCGACTTCGCCACGCAGTTCGGCGCCGAGTGGTGGACGGCCGAGGCCGACGGCTGGCGCGTCGGGTTCACCTCCCCGGAGTCCCTGGAGGCCGGGGAGCTCGTCCAGACGATCATCGACAACGAGCTGGCCTCGAACCACACCTACATCGAGTGGGACGCCTTGATGCAGTTCTTCGCCTCCGGCGATCTGTCTCAGTTCACGACGTCGACCTGGCAGCTGCCCGTCTACGAGCAGAACTTCGCGCAGTCCGTCGGCGACTGGATGCTCACCCCGTACCCCAAGCAGACCGCCGACAGCGAGCTGGTGTCGCCGAGCTACTACAACCTCTACGGCGTGACCTCCACGAGCGAGCATCCGGCTGAGGCGGTGCAGTTCGCCACCTGGCTCGCCACCGATCCCGAGGCCGTGGGAATCCTGGCCGATCCGGTCGACGGCGCGGCCATCTTCCCCGTGATCGCGGATCCGGAGCCCTATATCGATCAGCTGCTGCCCAACGAGTTCCTCGGCGACACCCGCGGTGACGCGGCCGACGTGGTGGCGGAGGCCGCCGCGACCGCCCGCTCGATGAAGGAAGGACCCAACCAGGCCGCTGCCTTCGAGGAGTTCGCCGCATGGTGGGGCAAGGCCGTCGTCGGCCAGGTGAAGGTCAGCGAGGCGCTCCAGCACATGCAGGAGTGGACCATCGCCGACCTGAAGTCCAAGAACATCAACGTCGTCGAGAGCTGATCTGACATGTCGGCCACCATGTCGGCCAAGGCCGGGGAGCGTCGCGAGCGGAGCAATCCGCCGCGGCGCCCCGGCTGGCAGGCGGCACAGAACCGCGCGGGGGTCGCGTTCGGCCTGCCCTTCTTCGTCGGTTTCGCGTTCGTCTTCCTGCTGCCCATCCTCTACGCCATCCACCAGAGCTTCTTCACGGTCAAGGCCGATGGGGGCCTGGGGCTGGGCGCCTCGGAGGTCGTGTTCGCGGGGTTCGGGAACTACGTGCGGGCGTTCAGCGACGCGGCCTTCTGGGAGTCGATGGTGCGCGTGGGTCTCTTCGCGCTGATCCAGATCCCGATCTCGTTGGGGCTCAGCCTGACCGCCGGGCTGCTGCTCGACGCCGCGACCGAGAAGGTCGGCACGGCCTTCCGCACGCTGCTGCTCGTCCCCTACATGGTGCCGGCCATCGTCGCCTCGCTGATCTGGGTCTACCTCTACAGCCCGCGGGTCGGCCCGTTCACCGCGCTCGGGAACAAGGTCGGCCTGGACATCAACTTCTTCAGCTCCCAGATGCTGTGGGTCTCCATCGGAAACCTGATCGTCTGGATGGTGCTCGGGTTCAACATGCTCATCATCTACGGCGCCTTGCGCGGCGTCGACCGCTCGGTCCTCGAGGCCGCGCGGGTCGACGGCGCGGGGGCGCTGCGCACGGCGCTGAGCATCAAGGTGCCGATGGTGCGCGGCACCCTCGTGCTGACCGGTCTGCTGTCGATCATCGGCATGCTGCAGGTCTTCAACGAGCCGCTGATCTTCCGGGGGGCCTCGCCCGAGACCGTGACGAAGGACTTCACCCCGATCATGTCGATCTACTTCCAGGCCTTCACCAGCAACAACTACAACTACGCCGCCGCGCTGTCGGTGGTCCTGGCGGCCGTCATCGGCCTGCTCTCGTTCGCCTTCTACAGGCTCGGCAATAGGAGTGAGGTATGACCGGGCGGACGGGGCGACGCGAACAGCGCGTCGTCGTCATCGGGCTGGTGCTGTTCGCGATCTACTCGGTGGCGCCCGTGTGGTGGCTCATCGTCAACGCGACCAAGGACCGGCGCGACCTCTACAACTCCAACGGCCTGTGGTTCGCGGAGATGAATCTCGGCAAGAACCTGAGCGAGTTGGCCACCTACCAGGACGGGATCTTCTTCCGCTGGGTCGCCAACACCATCCTGTATGCGGCCGGCGGCGCCGCCGTGGCCACGATCATCTCGATCGCCGCCGGCTACTCCATCTCGCACTTCAGCTACAAGGGACGAGGAGTGGCGCTCGGCGTGCTGATCGCCTCTTTCATGATCCCCAGCACGCTGATCACCGTGCCGCTGTTCATCCTGTTCGCCCGGATCGGGTTGGTCGACTCCGTGTGGTCGGTGCTGATCCCGCTGGCGATCAGCCCGTTCGGCGTCTACCTCTGCAAAGTCTACGCGGACTCGGCGGTGCCCACCGAACTGCTGGAGGCCGCGCGCCTCGATGGTGCCGGGGAGTTCCTCACCTTCATACGGATCGTCGTGCCGATGATGCGCACGGCGGGGGCGACGGTGTTCGTGCTGCTGTTCGTGGGGAACTGGAACAACTTCTTCCTGCCGCTGACCATGCTCCGGGGTTCCGAGCGCTGGCCGCTGGCCGTCGGCCTCTACTCGTGGTTCGCCAACAAGAACGACTCGGTCGCCGACCGCACCACGCTGACGATCACGGGGGCGCTGCTCTCGGTGATCCCGCTCGCGGTGGTCATGATCTCGATGCAGCGCTACTGGCGCTCCGGCGTCGCGATGGGTGCGCTCAAGTAGCGAGGGCTGCGTCGCTCAGAATGGGTGTGGCGGAACGTTCGTGTTCCGCCGCACCCACCCGAAGTATCTTACGGGAAGACGGTCACGGCGCGAGCAGCGGCCGCAGTCGCTCTGCGAACTGGGGTGCTCCTGCGGCGGCGATCCTGTCGGCCAGCTCGTTCGCCGTCAGCGGCGGGTTCTTTTCGCAGCCGCGGCCCGTGTGAATGACTCGACGACGCCCTGGCGTCGGCGCCTCAGCAAGTCGAGGAGGAAGTCATCCGAGGTGATGACCTTGACTCCTGCGGCGAGCACTGGCTTGGTGCGCAGGTGCTTCATGTTGCGGGTGAGCAGCACGTCAACGTCGCCGTAGATGACCGCCGCGGCGTGGATGCGGTCGCCAGGGTCGGGTGAGAGATCGTCCGTTATCTTGTCGCAGTAGAGGCTGGGGGCGATCCGATACTTGCTGAAGTGGATGCGCACCGCAGTCGAGACCGATGCCGCCGATCCCGCGGTGCGCTTGCCTTCCCGGACAATGACCTCTTCCCACTCGTCGAGCACCTCGTCGGTCCACACCCAGGTGAACAGGAAGTCTTCCGACAGCGTGAGCAGGACGTCCATGATCGTGAACGGGAACAACTCGCTGGTGTCGATGAAGACCCGTTGCAGACGGGCCGCGGGGCTACTCCCCGAGAGCGATGCGGATTGCCTCGACCCCAGCGCGGTGCTGCTCGCGCTCAACAGCGACTTCGACGACGTCCTGTACGCGGATGCGGCGATGGCGGCTCCCGGGCAGACGGCGGAACGGCAGTACGCCGTCCTCACAGAGCCGGTCGACGAACTGACGCGTCACCCCGAGCACCTCGGCCGCTCCCGTCGGACTGACCTCGTCCTCGGTGCGGAGAACGACGACTCGTGAGCCGTGCGCGACGTCGTCGAGCATGGCGCGCACAGCCGCCTCTACCGGGGTGTCGCCGACGAGCTGCTCAGCGAGGTGCCGAGCGCCGGAGCGGACGGCGGGGTCGGCCGGGTCGAGAGTCGTGGAGAGTGCGTGCGCTGCCATGTCTCCATGATACGCGTATCTGCAATAACGACAACCATTGAGTGGTGCCAACGGCAGCGCGGCGACGGCGAACACCTGGGTCGGGGTGCGCTGAGCCAATCCCACGGGAGACATCCTTTGGCGGCAGCATCCAAGTCGGCTCGCCCGGCCAGCACTCCTCACTGAGTTGCGGGCGCGATTCGCTTGCGGCGAGGGTGCGTGGGGAAGAACGCCGCGTCGCTCAACGCGGGAGTCATCGCGCTGAACTGATCGCCTTTGCGGCACGGTGTGTCGGGGCCGTGCATAAATCTCGCTATACGCGGAGGCCTTGCTATATAGCAAGGCCTCCGCGTATAGCGAGA
>DAOLFC010000168.1:1656-6848 GCA_035326505.1 Arachnia sp. | reverse complement strand
ACGGGCGGCCCGCCCACGAACTCGCAGACGGGGTACACGCCACAGGTGCACCCGCCAAACCTCGTTCCGCAGGCCAGCGGAGACCACAGCCAGCGAAGCTGTCCTACGGGTTGCTGATAACTCCCGCCAGTAGCACGCTTGACGGGGCTACCAAGTCCGCGCTTTGTCGGCTGCTTTTAGTCACGGGGCACGGGTGGCCCCAGCCAGAGCAGGGTGATGAAGAGCGTCGTCACGAGCAGGATCAGCAGGATGATCGACAGGAGTACATGTCGTAGTATCCAGGCCTGGACGTGCTCGATGAACCCGTGCGGTGCCTCACCGCCGGGCGCGAGCCGCCAATCGCCGGTCAGCAACCCTTTGCGATCGGCGATGATCTCGAACGGCACTGTGGCGAATGGGACGATCGCGAGCAGCAGCCCGGTGAGTCCGAGTCGGAGAGGCCATCTCTGGTTCACCCATACGAAGATCGTGCTCGCGGAGTAGCACAGGAAGACGAATCCGTGGATGCCTCCGGTGATCGGGACGAGGTTGGCGACATCGAACGCGCGGAGGATGAGCGCCGTGATGAGACCGGCCCAGGTGAACATCTCGGCGATGGCGAAGCTCCGGAAGAGTATGCGCGGGCTGATGGTCTGGGGTTTCCTTGTCGTGGTCATGAAGGATGAGCCTCTTGCTGTGCTGACGGGTTGATGGGAGTCGCAACCGATGCACGGCGCAGGCGCAGGGCACCGATGAATCCGAGCGCGAGGAACACGGTCGCGATCAGGAGCGCCCAGCGGGTCGCATCGGCGAATCCGCTCGTGAGCGCGTCGACAGCCGTCGCGGTCTGATCGCCGAGACTGCTACTGCTTCCCTGTTCTCGGAGCTGCATGATCGTGGTGCCCGCGGACTGGCGGGTGGCGTCCGCAAGCGAGTCCGCCTCCGCGCCGGTGAGTCCCGCGTCGCCGAGGGCGGTGGGGAGGGTGAGCGCGAGGGAGATCGAGAGCGTCGCTCCGGCGAATGCGGTGCCGAGGGCGGAGCCGATCTGCCGGACGGTGCTCTGCGTGGCCGATCCCTGGCCGGAGACTTCGACTGGGATGTCTTGGAGGACTGTGCCGGTGAGCTGTGCGGAGGCGAGACCGAGGCCGAGACCGTAGAAGACCAGAGGGATCGCGATGAGCCAGCCCGAGGTCGCGGGCCCCAGGAGCAGGGCGAGGGCGAGGACGCCTGCGACTTCGAGGCCCAGCCCGATGAGCACGGTTCCGGGCGCGCCGAACCTCGCGGCGAGATGCCGGGCCGCGGCACCGGAGAGGAACGCGCCGACGGCCATCGCGGCGAGCACGAGGCCGGCGCCCATGACGTCGAGACCAAGGACGTTGATGAGGTAGAGCGGGAGGACGAAGATGATCGCGAACTCACCGACAGCGACCATCGCGGCGGTGAGGTTCCCCCACGAGAACGTGGAGAACGAGAACAGGTCGAGGTCGAGGAGCGCGGCGCGCTGCACCTTCTCGCGGTGTCGTTCCCAGATCACGAACAGGACCAGCGCGATCGCGGCAACGGCGAACGCGACGGGCGCGGCGGAGATCGCTGCATCTTTCGGCCATACCCATCCGAAGACGGTGAGGTCGCTCTTCGGGGTCCCCCAGCCAAGGTCGGGGCCTTCGATGACGGCGAACACGAGCGCCCCGAATCCGATGGCGCTGAGCAGTGCGCCGTCGACATCGACACCGGGACGCTTCTTCTCACCGCGCGTCTCGGGAACGGTGAAGATCGCCGCGATGAACACGAGGACGCCAAGTGGGAGGTTCACCAGGAA
The DNA here is from genome assembly GCA_035326505.1 of Arachnia sp. Classification (GTDB taxonomy): domain Bacteria; phylum Actinomycetota; class Actinomycetes; order Propionibacteriales; family Propionibacteriaceae; genus Arachnia. The sequence goes on along the minus strand of DAOLFC010000168.1, from coordinate 5,050 downwards.
GATCCAGTGCCACGAGGCCCACTGGGTGAGCGCACCGCCGGCGAGTGGGCCGACGGCGGCCGCGCCGGAGATCACGGCGCCCCATACCCCGAACGCCGCGGCCCGGTACTTGCCCCGGAACACGGCGTTCACGGTGGAAAGGGTGGAGGGCATGATGAACGCCGCCCCGACTGCCTGCACTGCACGCGCCCCGATCAGCATCCCTGCGGTCGAGGCGGCGGCGGCGAGCAGACTGCCGGCGACGAACACGATGAGGCCGGCGAGGAAGAGCCGCTTGCGGCCCCACCGGTCCGCGAGATTCCCGGTGGAGAGCAGGAGGGCGGCGAGCAGCACGGCGTAGAGGCTGTTCACCCATTGCGCGTCGGTGAGGTCGAGGTGCAGGTCGCCGATGATGGCGGGCAGCGCGACACCGACGATCGTTCCGTCGAGCACGATGAGGCCGAGCCCGATGGAGAGAACGGCGAGCCCGAGCCAGTCTCGCCGGGTCGGTGCGCTCTCATGAATGGTCGGTGCGCCGGTCATGGTCAGGCCGCTGCGCGTTCCACGGGTGCGGGCGTGCGCCCGGTCACCGCGCGGCGGAGGGCGACGAAGAAAACGATCATGCCCGCCGTGATCGCGATATGCCCCAGGCCCGCGATTCCCGCGATCATCGCATTCGACTCCTGGCCGAGTACGGTGAGGCTGCCGTGCCAGATGAGCATGGCGGAGGTGAGGATCACGCCGGCGTTGTAGAGCCAGAAGAACCAGGCGAACAGCTTGGGGCTACGCGAGATCGTAAAGACCTTCTCAATGACGAGCACGATCAGCAGCACGATGAACCCGAGCGTGAGCAGGTGCGTGTGAGCGAGGCCGAGCTGGGTGAACTGGCCCTCGGGGAAGTCGTTGAGCTTGGTGAACTCGCGGTAGAACAGGCCGGAGGCGACACCGGCGAGCATGTAGATGAACGAGGCGTTGAGCAGTCTCTTCACGGGTCAGGGATTCCTTTCGATGGGCGGATGTCTGGTCGCGGTCAGATCAGGCCGGTCTCCTGCGCGACATGGATCGCGCGGGAGCGGCTGTCAACACCGAGCTTGGTAAAGATGTGGACGAGGTGGCTCTTGACGGTGGCCTCGGTGACGAAGAGGGCACGGGCGATCTCCTTGTTCGCCGATCCGGTTGCGAGGAGACGGAGCACGTCGATCTCGCGGTCGGTGAGACGTGGGAGTGGGCTGCGCATGCCCTTGAGCACCCGGGAGGCGAGATCGGGGGCGAGTACCGTGTCGCCGGCTGCGGCACGTTGGATGCCGTCGATGATGACGTCGGGGTCGACTTCTTTGAGGAGGTAACCCGCTGCGCCTGCTTCGATTGCCCCGAGGATTTCGGCGTCGCGATCGAAGGTGGTCAGGATGAGCACCGCAGGGGCGGGGTCGAGGGCGCGGAGCGCGGCCGTGGTCTGGATGCCGTCGATGCCATTGCCGAGGCGCAAGTCGCAGAGCACCACATCGGGGCGCAGATGTGCGGCCAGGGCGAGCGCCTCCTCGCCGGTAGCGGCCTCCCCGACGACCTGCAGAGTCTCCGCCGCATCGAGTACGGCACGGAGCCCGCTGCGCACGACCGGGTGGTCATCGACCAGGAGCACGGTGGTGGTCATGGCATCTCCTCTGTGGTGGGGTCGGCAACGGTGGCCGAGACTGGGCCCGGACGGATCGGGAGGTGGATGGAGAGGGCGGTGCCCTCACCGGGGGTGCTCTCGATGTCAAGGCCGCCGCCGAGTTCGCGGAGGCGGGCTCGCATGAAACGCAGGCCGTAGCTCGATCCGGCGTCGGCATCCTGTTCCCAGGCGGGCTGGTCGAAGCCTGTGCCGTCGTCGATGATGTCGAGCCGCACGGTGTCGTCGGCGTCGATAAGGCTCATGACGACACGGGATGCTCTGGCGTGGAGGCGCACGTTCGCGAGGGCCGACTGTGCGGTGCGCAGGAGTGCGACTTCGACCTCGGTCGGCAGGATCGGCATCGAGTCGTCCACATGCAGCTCACCTTGGAGCCCGTTCTCGTCGCGGATACGGTCGAGCATGCGTTGCAGCGCGGCGGCGAGGGCGTCGTCGTCGAGTTCCGCGGGGGCGAGCGCGGCGACGATGCGGCGCACATCGGCGAGGCTGTCACCGGCAAGGGTCTCAACCTGTGCGAGGGTGCGCGCTGCGTCCGGGTCCTCAGTGCGGCCGGCTCCGGCGTGGGCGAGGAGTCGGATCGAGGAGAGCGCCTGAGCGATGGTGTCGTGGATGTCGCGGGAGATGCGGGCGCGTTCGGCGATGGCACCCGAGTGGCGTTGGGCGAGCGCGAGTTCGTCCTGCAACTCGGCGGTCTCGGCCTGGGCTCGGGTAAGCGAGACGACGAGACGTTCCCTCTCGGCGGCGTCACGGAGCAGTTGCAGGTAGCCGCGTGAGATGCCGAAGGCGAAGATGCCGCCGATGAGCGGCCCGAAGATGTTGGCATAGCTTGTAGTGCCGTGGTGCAGGATCGGGGCGACGATCACGACGGCGAGCACGAAGCCCGAGAACAGCAGCCCCCAGCGGAGCGGCAGCAGGTGCCCGGCGAGCAGCCAGAGCAGGAACGCGAGCCAGACGAACTCGGCGGAGACCGCGACCGCGGTGATCCAGATTGCGGCGAACCCGAGCAGCCACCACACCGCCAGGCTGCGTGACCGGGTCTTCGACGGCAGGATCGTGCCGGCGGTGTGCCAGGCGAGGATCGCGACACCTGAGATGATCGCCGCGGGCATCCCCACCCCGTCGCCGATAGCGCGGATGACTCCGATGGCGGTCAGCACGACCGCCATGAGGTGCTGACCGATCGTCATCGCCCGCACCGTCGTCCCCGCGACGGCCGGGCTGGGCGGGTCAGTGGACGTCAATGGAAGGTGTACGAGACTCATGAGTCGATTCTCCCTGGCGGGCGTGCAGCTTTCCTGGCCACCAGATGCGATCCCCGGTAAGGCTGAAGATCGCGGGCACGATTACGGTGCGCACCACGAGGGTGTCCACCAGCACGCCAATGCCGACGATGAGGCCGAGCTGTCCGAGGGTGACCAGCGGCAGCACGCCGAGCGCGGCGAATACGGCGGCGAGCACGATGCCGGCGCTCGTGATGACGCTGCCGGTGTGCGCGACGGCCTCGACCATGCCCGCACGCGTCCCCAGCCGCGTGGCCTCCGTGCGCGCCCGATGGACGAGGAAGATCGTGTAGTCGATGCCGAGGGCGACGAGGAACAGGAATGCGAGGATGGGCACCTGGAGGTCAAGGGCCTGTTGGCCGAACAGCACCCGGCTCAGCCATGCCCCCGCCCCGATCGCAGCGACCGCGCTGGCGAGGTTCACCAGGAGCAGCAGCACCGGCGCGACCAGCGAGCGCAGCAGGAA
>DAOLFC010000168.1:0-1556 GCA_035326505.1 Arachnia sp. | reverse complement strand
AACAGTCCGGTCGTCATGACCGCGAGCAGCGCGAACCCCGCCAGCAGGCTCACCACGGGACGCTCCGACACGTGGGTGGCGACCGCGCGCCAGGCCCGCCCCTGATTGGCTTCTTGTCCAGGTCGCGGGATGAAAGGCCAGAAAACTCGGCGTCCGCACACCGCGAGGAACGGCGGCAGCACGAACAGCACCGCGGCCAGCGCGATCAGCAACCCGAGCGCGGCCGGAACGCCGAGACCGCGCGTCATCGGGATTGTTGCGAACAGTAGGGTGAGCAGCGCGAGCACCACTGTGACGTTCGAGGCGAGGATCGCGGGCACCGTCTTCCGCCAGGCCACGCTCAATGCCGCCCGATCATCCTCGGTGCGCTGCAGCTCTTCCCGATACCGGGATATCAGCAGCAGGGCGTAGTTCGTGCCTGCACCGAACACGAGCACGCTCACGATGCCCGCATCGAACTCCAGATTCCAGAACGACCCCGCCGCCGCGGTGACCCGTCCGGCGAGCCCGTTGGCCAAGGCGACCACGATCAGCGGGATCAGCCATAGCACCGGCGAACGGTAGGTGACGATCAGCAGGACCGCCACGATCAGGATCGTCACCAACAGCAGCGTGAAGTCCGCGCCCTCGAACGCCGCCGCGACATCCGCGCCGAACGCTGGGCCGCCCGTGACGTGCAGCACCAGCCCGGCCGGGGCGTTCGCGCTGACTTCGCCACGGAGCTCTTTGATGACCTCCGCGGTCTCAGTGTTGTCCGCACCGACGGCGATCGGAGCAACGAGCACCGCAGCCCGCCCATCCTCGCTGATCATCGGTCCCGACGACTCTCCTGCCGTTTGCGCGTCCAACACCGGAAGCATGCCTGTGAGGGCTTGAACATCCGCGTCGGAGAGTTCTGCTCCATCTTCGCGGGAGACCACCACGAGCACCGACTGGCGATCCGCGTTCGGGAACTGCTCCATCAGCTCGCTCACCTGCATCGACTCCGAACCCACCGGAGCCTGCCCAGTGCGCGCCGGCGCCTGCGCGCCGCCAAAGACACCGAACATCACCACCATCACGAGTACCGCAACACCGAGAGCGATCCACGCGCCTCCACGCGAGGTCAACCGATCAGAGAAACGCGAACGAACTAGAGAACCTGACATGCCATCAACTCCACCAGGGGCGGCGATCCTGAACATCGCGGAAGAGGCTGAAACAAAGATCAACCAAAAGATTGATACGGCCTTCACGTGACTCACTCGGTGTCGATGCCACAGCGGCAGCGGCTCGGCGGGGGGTCTGGACCTAGAGTTGCTGGCCGAGGTTGAGGAGCCAGCTCATCCAGGCGACGCCGCCTCCGGCGAGGACGGCGGCGCCGAGCGCCACGAGGACTCCGGTTCGGCCCTTACTTGCGGTGGCGTAGTTGCCGTGGGCCGTCGCGATGGCCCAGACGATCGCGGAGACGATCAGCATGAGGACGGCGACGATTAGGACGAAGGTCAGGAGCGCGCCGACGACGGCGCGGAGGTCGCCGATGCCGCCGAGCCCGTCGAAGTCGGGGAAGACACCCA
>DAOLFC010000167.1:0-6903 GCA_035326505.1 Arachnia sp. | reverse complement strand
CTTCGCTTATCCTGATTCAAAGTCAGGCGGGCCCTGCCGAAAGACCAACCGGGGATCGGCCCCGGAGGGCCGACGCTCAGTCTATGACAACCTCCATGATCGCGGCCACCGAACGAAATTCCCATCCGATTCCATACCTGTGGACAATTCTTCGGGCTTGTCCACAGCCGCGGGATCGGATGGGAAACGCACGGCGCGGATGCCTATCTTGGGGCGACGACGAGCACGAGAAGGGAACGGGGAGGCACCATGGAAGACCGGATCCGCTGCTTCGGCAGCGGCGACGAGGCGTACGCGCGCTATCACGACGAGGAGTGGGGGCGCCCCGTCGAAGACTCCGACGACGAGCGCGAGTTGTTCGAGCGGCTCTGCCTGGAGGGCTTCCAGGCGGGCCTGAGCTGGCTCACGGTGCTGCGCAAGCGCGAGGCGTTCCGGCGGGCCTTCGCCGGATTCGCGCCGGCCGTCGTGGCCGAGTTCGACGACCTGGAGGTCGAGGCCCTCATGCAGGACCCGGGCATCATCCGGAACCGGATGAAGATCCGGGCCACCATCGGCAACGCACGGGCGCTGCTCCTCATGCACGAGGAGGGCGAGCGGATCCGCGACCTGATCGCGTCGCACCGGCCGGTGCGGCACCGTCGGCCGCTCACCTTCGCCGACCTCGCCGCCTCCACGCCGGAGTCGGTGGCGTTGTCGAAGGAGCTGAAGAAGCGCGGCTTCCGCTTCGTCGGCCCCACCACCGTCTACGCCTTGATGCAGGCGCTGAACATCGTCGACGATCATCTGGCGGGCTGCTGGGTGGCGCAGGAGCGCGACGCCCCCGCGCGGCCGGGCTCCCCCGCGCCGCCGGACTCCCCCGCGCCGGAAGAGGCCACCGTGTAGCGGGAGGTCGCCGGTAGCGGGAGGCCATCGTGTAGCGGTTCGTCGCGGCGGCCCATGCGGTAGTTTCGGGGGATGATCAACTCCGTCCGCGTCCTGGTTCCCGGCAAGGTCAATCTGGCCCTGCTCGTCGGGGACGTGGATGGGCAGGGCTATCACGAGCTGGGCACGGTGTTCCAGGCCGTGTCGCTCGGCGATCAGATCCTCGCGGAGCGCGCGCCGGAGTTCTCGCTGCGCAACCAGGGCGAGGGCTCCAGCTTTCTCCCCACCGACGACACCAATCTCGCGATCCGCGCGGCCAAGCTGCTCGCCGAGCGGCACGGCGTCGACGAGGGGATCCGGCTGCTGATCCGCAAGCGCATCCCGGTGGCCGGCGGCATGGCCGGCGGGTCGGCCGACGCGGCGGGGGTCCTGGTGGCATGCAACACCGTGTGGAACCTGGGCCTCAGCCGCACCACGCTCATCGAGTACGCGGCCGAACTGGGCGCCGACGTTCCCTTCCTCCTGCTGGGCGGCACCGCGATCGGCACCGGCAGGGGCGACATCGTCACGCCCACGGTCACCCGCGGCGTCTATCACTGGACCTTCGCGCTCGCCCACGGGGGCCTGTCCACCCCGGCGGTCTTCCGCGAGTTCGACCGGCTGGGCCGCGGGCGGCCCACGGAGATCCCCGCGGATCTCCTCGCCGCGCTGGCCGCGGGCGACGTCGCGCAGGTGGGACAGCTCCTCACCAACGACCTGACGGAGGCCGCCGTCAGCCTGGATCCCACGCTCGCGCGCACGCTGGAGCTGGGGCGCGAGGCCGGGGCACTCGGGGCGCTGGTCAGCGGCTCCGGCCCCACCTGCGCGTTCCTCGCCGGTTCGGAGGGGCACAGCCAGGAGCTGGCCGCCAAGCTGGCCCTATCTTCGGGCGTGCGGAGCGTGCGCACCGCCTTCGGCCCGGTGGCCGGCGCGCAGGTGACCGCCCGGTGGTGAGGCGCGGCACCGCCCCCGAGCGCCCGGACGAGCCGGGCGACGAGGTCGATCAGGTGGTGACAGCCTGGGCCGAAGCTCGGCCGGACGTCGACTTCTCCCCCCTGGAAGTGTTCTCCCGCATCGACAGGCTCGCCCAGGTGCTGGACCAGCACCGTCGCCGCAGCTTCCAGGGGCACGGCCTGGAACCCTGGGAGTTCGACGTGCTGGCCGCCCTGCGCCGAGCGGGCGAGCCGTTCCGGCTCTCCCCCGGCCAACTCGTCCGGGAGACGCACGTCACCTCCGGCACCATGACCAACCGGGTCGACCGGCTGACGACGCGAGGCCTGGTCAGCCGCCTGCAAGACCCCACCGACGGCCGGGGCGTGCTGGTGGTCCTCACCGGCGACGGACTCACCCTCGTCGACCGCGCCCTTGTCACCCTGGTCGATCTCGAGGCGACGCTGCTCGACGGCTGGTCGCCCGCCGAACGCGGCGCGTTCGCCGGCTACCTGCGCCGGCTCCTGCTGGGGTCGGCGCCGTCCTGAGCCTTCGCCTCCATCTCGCGGCGCCGCTGGTCGACCCGGTCCATCAGCAGCGTGGGCTCCGCCGAGAGGTGCGCCATGCCGTTCCACGCCAGGTTCACCAGGTGGCTGGCCACGACGTGCCGGTCGGGCGTGCGGTTCTCCAGCCACTGCTGGCCGGTCATCGCCACCAGACCCACCAGGGCCTGGGCGTAGAGGCCCGCGAACTCGGGGTCCTGGCCGGCCTTGCGGAACTGGGCGGCGAGCAGGTCCTCCACCTGCACCGCGATGTCGCTGAGGATCGACGCGAAGGAGCCCGCCGGCTGGGTGATCGACGAGTCGCGCGCCAGGATGCGGAAGCCGTCCGGGCAGCGGTCGATGTAGGTGAGCAGCGCCATGGCGCCTCGCTCCAGCAATTCCCGCGGCCCCGCCCCCGGCGTGGTCAGTGCGGTGCGGATCTCGTCGTGCAGCGCCCGGGTCTCCCGGTCGACGACGACCGCGTACGCCCCCTCCTTGCCGCCAAAGTGCTCGTAGACCACCGGCTTGCTCACCCCGGCCCGCGCCGCGATCTCCTCGACGGAGGTGCCCTCGAACCCCTTCTCGGAGAACAGCTCCCGCGCGATGGCGATCAGTTGCTCGCGCCGCTCCGCCGCACTCATCCTGGTGCGGGTTCGCCTGGCGCGCGTCGACGACGTCATCCCCCCATCCTGGCCCATCACCGCAAGCACGGGCCAGTCCTCTTCGCCCCGACCGCGCAGCACAACGCGCTCGGCTGATTGTCGTCGACCGTGTGCCACCCAGCCTCGACTTATTCCAGTTTATTCCATCCATTCCGCTTCTTCGCGTCCGATCGGCCAGTATGCTGAGGCCTGTCGAGGGGAGAGATCATGTCCGATCCGTTGAGCCGCTACTCCGCCACCCGCGCGATGGAACACATCAGGCTGTCCAACGACGAACTGACCCGGCTGGCACGAGAGCTGGTCAAACTGATCGGCGACGACGGGCGAGCCCGGATCTCCGACATTCACAGGACGCTCTTCCCCTTGGCTGAAGTCGACCCCGCAAACAACTCCACCCGGAAGCTGCGCAAGGCGATCAACGAGGCAGCCAAGAAGCAAGGGGTCACGCTCGTGGCGTGCATCTCGCGGGGAAAGAAGGGCGGCGCGGACAACCGCTGGTTCTGGTTCGAGGGCGCCTCCATCCCGCCCGGGCTTGCCCGGACCAGTGAGCTGGACAGCATCCCGGAGGAACGGCTGGTCCGCGACCAGCGGGGACGAAACGCCGGTCCGCCGACCATCGTCCTGCTCACCTTCAACCCGCACGAGACCCGCGCCGTCAAGGAGGTCTTCGATCGGCACGGTGAGCAGGTCATCCGGAGCCGCCGGGTATACACCGACCTGGGCGTCTACGGCGGCACCCGGGTGCTCCACACCGTCTCCCGGCAGGGCGTCTCCGAGGCGCAGCTGGTCGCCGAGGAGTGCATCCGCGCACTCACGCCCGACGCCATCATCGGCGTGGGTATCGCCTTCGGGGTGGACGCGGCGAAGCAGCGGATCGGCGACGTGCTGGTCTCCACCGGGGTGAACGACTACGAACTCCAGAAGGTCAAGCAAGGCGTGATCGAACCCCGCGGCCTGGCCGCCCCGGCCTCGCCGACTCTGCTGAACCGATTCATCCACCTCCTGCACTGCTGGTCGCCCGACGGCACCGACGGCAAGCCGAGGATCATCGACGGCGTGCTGCTCTCCGGGAACAAGCTCGTCGACGACGTCGACTACCGCGACTCCCTGGTGAAGCTCTCGGGGACCCAGATCGTCGGCGGTGAGATGGAGGGGCTCGGCATCCAGAAGCCCGCGGCGAAGCACGGGGCGGACTGGATCGTCGTCAAGGGGATCTGCGACTTCGGCGACGGCAACAAGGGGGCGGCCTCCAAGGAACGCGATCAGCAGTTCGCCGCACGGCACGCGGCCCAGGTGGTCCGGGAGGCGCTCGACGTCGGGCCGCTCTACTCCGACGGCTGGGCGTCCCCTCCCCCGGCGCTGCCGCCATTCACGGACCAGCCGATCTGGGTCCACGCCCGCGGCCTGCACACCACCTTGGACAAGGAGGCTCCCCCCTCCGAGGGGACCGGCGTCGACGTGATGGACCAGTTGACGACATGGGCACTCGACCCCGAGGCCCCCTCCGCCTTCGCCCTGCTGGGCGAGTACGGCATGGGAAAGACCGTGACCACGCAGCGCTTCGCCCGGCATCTGCGCGAGCGACGGGAGGCAGACCCCCGGATCCCTCTCAGCCTCTATTTCGATCTCCGCGAGGTAACCGGGCTCAAGAAGAAGGTCCCCACGCTCAAGAAGATCGTCACCGAGGTCATGGGGCGAACCTGGCCCGCCGAAGACGGGGAAGACTACACCTATAGGTCTTTCCGGACATGGCTACAAGAGCCCGCCGTGGTGATCTTCGACGGTTTGGATGAAGTGTTGGTCAAGCTCACGGAGGGCGACGGGCAGACCTTCACCCGCACGCTGCTGAGCATCCTCTCTCCTCCTCCGGGGCGACCGATCCCCAAGGTGCTGATCTCGTGCCGCACCCAGTACTTCCGCACCCTCCGCGACCAGCGGAACCACTTCACCGGGCAGGAGCGCGGGAACGTCCGCGCCGACTCGTTCCGTGCCATGGTGCTGCTGCCCTTCGACGAGGCCCAGGTAGTCACCTACCTGGAGGCCGCCTTCCCCGGCGACGACCCGCAGCGGCTGCTGGACACGGTGCGCAGCGTCCACAACCTGAACGAGCTGACGAAGCGCCCCTACACCCTTTCGCTGATCACCGCCTACCTCCCCGAGATCGAGCGCGACCGCGCCAGAGGGAAGCCGGTCTGTGGGGTCACGCTGTATCGGCGCACCGCTCAATCTTGGCTCGATCGCGACGAGGGGAAGCACCAGATCAAGGCGCACCACAAGCCTGCCCTCGCCGCCCACCTGGCCGCCTACCTCTGGATAAGCCGCCAACAGGCGCTCCCCGCCAGCGAGATCGAGCGCTGGTTCTACGAGTGGCTGGACTCCGACAGGGTCCTCTCGCGGCGCTACCGAGACGTCGACCCCGACCGCCTGGAGGAAGACCTCCGGACGGCGACCTTCCTCACTCGCGTCGACTCCGGCTCGGACAGCGCCTTCCGGTTCTCCCACACCTCGCTCCAGGAGTATTTCCTGGCTGAGTACCTCCTCGACGCCGTCCGCCTGGACCTCCCCGAGCGCTGGTGTCTCCCCCTCCCCAGCGACGAGACCTTCGACTTCCTCGGCCAGCTCCTCGCGGAGGCCTCCGACCCCGCGCTGTTGTCCACGCTCTCCCGCTGGGCGCCGACCTATCGACGCGACGGCAGCGAGAACCTGCTTCGCTTCACCCTGCGAGCGCGAGAGAAAGGATTGCCCCGTCCGAGCCTCCGGGGCATCGACCTAGCCGGCAGCCACCTCGACGACCTGGTCATCCGGGCTGGCGGGAGCGCGTTCGACCTCACCGGCGCGAACCTGTCTGGCGCCAGCCTGCGCCGAGCCGCCTTCCATCGGGTGACGCTCACCAGGGCGAATCTCAGCCGGGCTGTGCTGCACCAGGCCTACCTCTTGGAGTGCGTCCTCGACGGGGCCGACCTGACGCAGACCGACCTCACCGGAGCGGCGATCCGCCACAGCCGCGTTCCGGACCTGGCCGACGCCCGCACGGCCGGGCTGCAGCAGGAACCAACGCGTACGCAGGATCGTGCACTAGAGAGGGCGGCGCTTGCAGAGAGTCCTCCCGCCCAGCTCGTCTGGACGTACAGCACCCCCACCCCCACCGCGATCGCTTTTTCCCCCGACGGCACAACCCTCGCCACCAGCGGCGACGAACGCACCGTCCAGCTCTGGACCCCAACTACCGGCACCCTCCTCACCACCCTCACCAGCCCCACCAGCGGCGTGTCCGCCATCGCCTATAGCCACGACGGCACCACCCTCGCCACCGGAAGCAGCGATGGCACCATCCGACTCTGGAACCCCACCACCGGCACCCTTCTCACCACCCTCACCGGCCACACCCGCCGAGTGCATGACGTCACCTTTTCCCCCGACGGCACCACCCTCGCCACCGCAAGCAGCGATGGCACCATCCGACTCTGGAACCCTGGCACTGGGGACCTCCGGGTCACCCTCACCGGCAACGGCCACAGTGTGAGAGCGATCGCCTACAGCCCAGACGGCACCACCCTCGCCACCGGAAGCAGCGTCGGCACCATCCGGCTCTGGAACCCCACCACCGGCACCCTTCTCACCACCATCACCGGCCACACCGAGCGGGTAACCACCCTCGCCTACTCCCCCGACGGCACCACCCTCGCCACCGCCAGCTGGGATGCCACCATCCGACTCTGGAACCCCACCACCGGCCAGCACCTCACCACCCTCACCGGCCCCACCCGCGGGGTGAACGCCCTCGCCTACTCCCCCGACGGCACCACCCTCGCCACCGCCAGCAACGATGCCACCATCCGACTCTGGAACCCCACCACCGGCCAACACCT
>DAOLFC010000166.1:0-6945 GCA_035326505.1 Arachnia sp. | reverse complement strand
CGCCTTGCATCTGACGCACCAGGACGCCGCTCGCTACGGCCACCACTCCCGCAACACGCCCTAGTAGCCTGTCGCTCCTCAAGGAGCGCAGTGGGGAACGCGCACCGGTACGGCCTAGTGGTGTGGAGGGTGGGGTCCGCGAGTGGGTGTTGGGGGGGCGTCAGGGCCGCCCAGCACGCGCGAAGCGCCGTGAAGGCGGCCAGGCAGGAGCGGACCCCACCCGCAACACCACGGACCCGACCACCGTTACCCGACCACCACGGACCCGCCCCCACGGCCCGAGCCCCACGACCCCATCGCCAACGAACTAACGCCCGCAACCATTAACCTGGGCTGCGACGGACTACGAGCTGATCGAGGGGCTGCGCGCCCGGCATCCGGCGTGGCGGCTGCTGCGCAGGGACAACGCCGCGCTGGTGCTGAGCTTCCTCGGCGCCCACTTCGTTGAGGAGAACAACGGCGCGACGCCCGCGCTGGAGCGGGCCTACGGTTTCGTGGGATCGACGCGGAGGAGCTTCCCTTCGCGGGCGAGCTGCTCGACGTCGCCGACGAGCATCGCCAGTGGCGCGCCGCGGCCGAGCGGGTGCTGCGCGGCTTCGCGCTGTCGCTGCTGGTGCCGCAGCGCCACTACGAGGAGGTCGCCCAGTGGGCGAACGCGCGGCGCCTGCTGGTGCGACGCAGCGACGGCAAGGAGGTGGGCGGCCGCCTGGTCTACGAGCGCGTGCCCGAGCGACAGGTGCCCCTGCGCGCCGTCACCGACGATGTGGTGGCGCTGGGCGAGGACCAGTATTCCGAGCAGCGCTTCCTGGAGGTCAAGGCGATCATCGAGCGCTTCCAGGGCCGGGTGGGCGACGCCGACGCCGACCGGGCCTGGACCCGGCGGGTCACGGACGTGCGCAACTGGTTCACCTTCTCGGCCTCCGAACGGGACCGCCTCACGGAGGAGGCCTGGGAGCACTACCGGGGCTCCGACGGCAAGTCCGGCGGTCAGAAGGAGAAGCTCGCCTATACCATTCTCGGCGCCTCGCTGGCCTACCAGTTCAACCTGGAGTGGGGCGCGCAGCGCTCCCGCGACTTCCGCTTCGCCGTGATCGACGAGGCCTTCGGGCGGGGCTCCGACGCCTCCACCCGCTACGCCCTCGACCTGTTCGCCAAGCTGGGCCTGCAACTGCTGATCGTCACGCCCCTGCAGAAGGTCCACATCATCGCGCCGTACGTGCGCTCGATCGGTTTCGTCGACAACCTGGAGGGCGACAACTCCCGCCTCCAGACGCTGACCATCGAGGACTACGAGGCGCTCCGGGGCAAGGCGCGATAGTGGCGCGACGGGCGGCGCCGGCCTGGAGCACGCCGTCGGACGTGGCGGCCAGGGTGCGGCTGAGGCTCGGCGCCGGGATCGCTCCGGTGGCCGGTGTCACGGAGGTGGCGGTGCGTCCGGCGGAGGCCGCCGCGCTGGGCCTGGCGCCGTCGCGGGTGATGGTCGTCGAGAACGAGATCACCTATCTGAGCGTGCCGGTCCGGAGCACGCGGTGGTGGCCTGGGGGAGCGGATATCGCGTCGACCTGATCGGCGCCCTGCCCTTCCTGGCCGGCGCGGAGGTCGACTACTGGGGTGACCTCGACACCCACGGCTTCGCCATCTTGAACCGGCTGCGGCACGGGGCGCCCCACGCGCGCTCCCTGCTGATGGATCTGGAGACCCTGCTCGCGCATCGCGACCGCTGGGGCGCCGAGCCGCAGCCCACCGCCGCCGCCCTCGATCGGCTCACCGTCGAAGAGGACGAGCTGTATCGCGCGCTGGTCGCCGACCGGTACGGCCTCCGCGTTCGCCTGGAGCAGGGGCGCATCGATTGGCGCTGGTCCTCGACCGCCTGCCCGCCTGACCGACGACCCGCGTGGTGACGGCCCCGCCCCACCGACAGACCCATCCTGTGGCCGGATAAGTGCGGCGGGATGAGGATTCCGCGGATTCTAACGATCAAAAATCCTACTGGCGGACGTTTTCCGTCAGTGCGCGCCCGGACCGCGTGGTCGAGGCGTCATCTCGTTCCCACTACACTCAGCGCTCATGAGCGTTCCCAACGTGCTGGCCAACCGTTACGCCTCCCCCGAGATGCGCGAGATCTGGGCCCCGGAGGCGAAGATCGTCGCCGAGCGCCGGCTGTGGCTGGCGGTGCTGCGCGCCCAGCGCGACCTGGGTGTCGATTTCGGCGGGGCCGACGCGGACGAGGTGATCGCCGCCTACGAGGCCGTGATCGACGACGTGGATCTCGCCTCCATCGACGCGCGCGAGCGCATCACCAGGCACGACGTGAAGGCGCGGATCGAGGAGTTCAACGACCTGGCCGGTCACGAGCATGTCCACAAGGGCATGACGTCGCGCGACCTCACCGAGAACATCGAACAGCTCCAGGTGCTGCGCTCCCTCTCGGTGATCCGCACCCGGGTGATCGCCGCGCTGGCGCAGCTGGCCCGCCTGGCCACGCAGTACGCCGGACAGCCGCTGACGGGCCGTTCGCACAACGTCGCGGCCCAGATCACGACGCTGGGCAAGCGCTTCGCCACCGTCGCCGACGAGCTGCTGGTGGGCCTCGACCGCCTCGACGACCTGATCGGCCGCTACCCCGCCCGCGGGATCAAGGGTCCCGTCGGCACGGCTCAGGACATGCTCGATCTCCTCGACGGCGACGCCGCCAAGCTCGCCGAGCTGGAGCGCCGCGTCACCGAGGAACTGGGCTTCCGCGCGGTGTTCACCTCCACCGGGCAGGTCTACCCGCGCTCGCTCGACTACGACGCGCTGACGGCCCTCGCGCAGGTCGCGGCCGCACCGTCGAACCTGGCCACGACGATCCGGCTGATGGCCGGCATCGAGCTGGTGACTGAGGGCTTCAAGGAGGGCCAGGTCGGCTCGTCGGCGATGCCCCACAAGATGAACACCCGCTCCTGCGAGCGGGTCAACGGGATGGCCGTGATCGTGCGGGGCTACGCCTCGATGGTCGGCGAGCTGGCCGGCGACCAGTGGAACGAGGGCGACGTGTCCTGCTCCGTGGTGCGCCGCGTCGCGCTCCCGGACGCGTTCTACGCGCTCGACGGGCTATTCGAGACCTTCCTCACGGTGCTGGCCGACTTCGGCGCCTTCCCCGCGGTGATCGAGGCCGAGCTGGAGCGCTACCTGCCGTTCCTCACCACCACCAAGGTGCTGATGGCCGCCGTGCGCCAGGGCGTCGGTCGCGAGGTGGCGCACGAGGCGATCAAGGAGCATGCGGTGGCCGTGGCTCTCGACCTGCGCAAGGGCGCCAGGGACAACGACCTGCTCGACCGGCTGGCCGCCGACGAGCGTCTGGGGCTCACCCGCGACGAGTTGGGCGCCCTGGTGACCGACCCCATGGAACTGGCCGGAACCGCCACGGATCAGGTCGCCCGCCTGGCCACCCGGATCGCGGAGCTGGTGGAAGCTGACCCGGAGGCCGCTGCCTACCGTCCCGGCAGCGTGCTGTAGGACGCTGCTCCTCAAGGAGAACCGGCCAGCTGGGCGAGGGCGCGGTCGCGGACGTCGTAGGGCGACAGCGTGTTGATGTTGATCTTGGTGCCGCCCTCGAAACCGGCGAGCGTCGAGATGCGCCACTTCAGGTTGATCCGCCACGGCATGTCCTGGCCGAATCCACGCGGCCGGTAGTGCCACTCCTCGTTGCTGGGCACCTCGTCGCCGGTCGCGACGTGGCAGGCGTGCAGCAGCGCCGCCATGCCCGCCACCTGGGCGGGGGAGTGCTGCCAGGGCCTCAGGTGAGGATCGGCCTTCGAGTAGACCTCGAGGGTCGGAAAGCGGTGGCCGTAGCCCGCAAAGGCGACGGCGTGGTCGTTCTCGGCGATCACCAGGTCCTCCGCCCGGGCGTAGGCGACGGCGTCGCGATAGATGCCGGGGTTGGCTGCCACGATCATCCGCTCCCGGCGCGCCGCTTCGCCCGGCTCGTCGATGGCCACCACCTGCTTGTGCAGGTGATCGAAGCTCGCCCCGGCCGGGCGGCGCCAGTTCTGGAAGGTCGCGACGTAGCGCACGGCGTCGGTCAGCTGCCACAGATCAGCCATCGCCTCGATGGTCAGGGCGAGGTAGGCCAGATGCTCCTCCGCACCGAGCGACGCGACCCCCGCCAGCTGGTCGGTGGTGGTGGCGCCGTCGGCGAAGTGCCGGGGGCCGATGATGATGTCGTGGCCGCCGGCGAAGAAGTTCTCCACCAGATCGCGACGGGTGGCGTCGTCGGTGCGCTGCCACTCGTCGGCGCTGCGCCCCGAGGCGAGCCATCTGGTCTTGGCCATGCCGAAGGCGTGCTTCCTCCCCAACGGGTCGGCCAGATAGGCCGCCATGCGGGCGCGCGCCCGCTCGGGGATCTGGAAGTCGTGGTTGGCCTGCCAGTAGTCGAGCGAGAGGATCTCGAAGAGGTTGGGCACCCGGCGGATGAAGGGGATCGTGAGGTCGAGTTCGGGGGCGGGGAGCGCGTCGAGGCGACGGAAACCCTGCTCCGTGCGCACCAGGCGGGCCTTCTCCGGCGGGGTCTCGAGCACCCGCCGGCGGCAGAAGACGCAGTGCCGGCCGTCCAGATCGTGATCGATCGGCTCGCCCGTTCCGGGGCCTGCTCCCAGCGGCCTGTGTCCGCGCCCCGGGACCGTCCAGACCTGCGTCCCCGACAAGGGGTTCGTCTGCTTGATCGTGCCGTCGGCGAGGCGGCGGACGGGGGCGGGATCGATGCTCATTTTCTTACTTTAGGGGCGAGGGGCACAATGGGCGCCGATGCCTACGAACTCCAGCACCGTCAAGATCCCCGCCCAGATCTGGGTCCTGGTGGGTGCCGCCTTCGCGGTGGCGGTGGGCTACGGGCTGATTGCGCCGATCCTGCCGCTGTTCGCGCAGCAGATGTCGGCGTCGGTGACGGCCACGACGATCGTGGTGAGCGCCTTCGCCGCCTTCCGCCTGCTGTGGGCGACTCCGGCGGGGTCGCTGGTGCAGCGGTTCGGGGAGCAGCGCATCTATATGGCGGGGGTCCTGATTGTCGCCGTCTCCTCGGCCGCGACCGCGTTTTCGGCCACCTACTGGCAGCTCCTGGTCTTCCGCTCGGTGGGCGGGATCGGATCGGTGATGTTCACCGTCGCCGCCGTGGGGATGCTGGTGAAGCTGGCGCCTGCGACGATGCGGGGCCGGGTCTCCGCGCTGTACGGCGCCAGCTTCCTCATCGGCAACATCACCGGGCCGCTGATCGGCGGTGTGCTGGGCGGCTTCGGCCCGCAGCTGCCGTTCCTGGTCTACGCCGGCTTCCTCGTCGTCGCGGCGGCCCTCGTCGGCTGGCTGCTGCCGCGAGGGCGGCTCCAGGGAGCCGCCGGGGCGGGTGCTCAGCCGCCGATGACCTTGGCGGAGGCGTTGCGCGACAAGGCCTACCGGTCCGCGTTGGCGACGATGTTCGCCAACGGGTGGGCCAACTTCGGGGTTCGGGTCTCGGTGCTGCCGCTGTTCGTGGCCTTCGCGGTGAACGAGCAGCCCTGGGTGGCGGGGGCGGCGATGGCGGCCTTCGCCGTCGGCAACGCCGCGACGCTGCCCTTCTCCTCGCGCTACGCCGACCGGCGCGGACGCAAGCCCCTGATCCTGATGGGCTCGCTGGTGGCGGGCGGTTTCACCGCCGTCCTGGGCCTCGGTGGGCAATTCGCGTGGATCCTGATGGTGTGCCTGGTGGCCGGCGTCGGGGTGGGCATGCTGAACCCGTCGACGCAGGCGGTGCTGGCCGACGTGATCGGCTCCGAGCGCTCGGCGGGACCGGCCATCGCGGTCTCCCAGATGGTGGCCGATATCGGGGCCATCGCCGGCCCCGTGATCGCCGGGCTGATCGTCGACGGCTGGGGATTCGAGTGGGCCTTCCTGCTCACGGGCTCGGTGCTGCTCGCCTCGGCGGTGCCGTGGCTGACCACCCCGGACACCTTGAAGCGGACGGCCGCCCGGGCAGCGTAAACTGCCCGCCGTGAGCCAGTATGCGAGCCTGCTGAACCTGCCCCTCCGTCATGCCGGGAAGGTGCGCGAGTTGTTCGACGTCACCTTCGACGGCGCCCCGGCGATTCTGATGGTGGCCACCGACAACATCTCCGCCTATGACCATGTGCTGTCCACCCCCATTCCCGGCAAGGGCGCCGTCTTGACCCAGCTGTCGCTGTGGTGGTTCGCGCAGTTGGCGGATCTCGTCGACAATCACGTGCTGTCCACCGACGTGCCGGAGCCGGTGCGCGGGCGCGCCACCATCGTCGAGGCGCTGGACATGGTGGAGGTGGAGTGCGTGGCCCGCGGCTACCTGACCGGCTCCGGCTGGGCCGAGTATCAGGCGTCGCGGACGGTGTGCGGCATCCCGCTGCCCGCGGGCCTGCGCGACGGCGACAAGCTGCCCGAACCGATCTTCACCCCGGCGATCAAGGCGCCGCTGGGTGAGCACGATGAGAACGTCGACTTCGCGACCATCGCGAACCTGCACGGCACGCAACTGGCCGAGCAACTGCGCGAGCTCACCCTCACGGTGTACTCCCGGGCCGAGGCGCTGGGCGCCGAACGGGGGGTGATCGTCGCGGACACCAAGTTCGAGTTCGGTCGGCGCGCCGACGGCACCCTGGTGCTGGCCGACGAGGTGCTCACGCCCGACTCGTCGCGCTTCTGGGATGCGAAGACCTGGCGCCCGGGCGAGTCGCTGCCCAGCTTCGACAAGCAATACGTGCGCGACTGGCTGACCACATCCTCGGGCTGGGACAAGGCCTCCGACGCCCCGCCCCCGGCCCTCCCCGACGACGTGGTGCGCGCCACTCAGGACCGCTACCAGGAGGCCTACCGCCTTCTGACGGGCACGCCCTGGCCCGTGGGCTGATCGTGAACACAGATCTCGCTATACGCCGAGGCCTTGCCATATGGCAAGGCCTCGGCGTA
>DAOLFC010000165.1:0-6982 GCA_035326505.1 Arachnia sp. | reverse complement strand
AGACGGCGGGGTCTTGGACGTAGCGGTGGCCGTTGACCATGTACGTCCAGCGCGAGCGCGACAGGTTAACGCCGCGTTCTTTGAGATAGTCCGCGATCTGCGAGTAGGTCGGCTCTGCGCCGGACTCGGCCTCGGCAACGTCCATCAGGAGCCGCAAGCGGTTGGCGAGATCGACTGCAGCAGCCTGGCTCTCTTCTTCGGTCATGGCCGCTGGCCTCCTTTCCCTTGTGACGGGCAAGGCATCGCTGTTGTCCACCCCGAAGGGCGGTTGTGCATGCTCAACGCTACTCGTTGAGCATGCACAAATCAAGGCTTGCGCATGCTCAACAGCCGTGCTCCAATGGGAACTCCGACCCGTTTGAGCATGCTCAACTGCCTGCTTGGGTGGGTCGCTCTCGCCAGAGAGGAGGTGAACGATGCTGGCACTCGCGCCAATCCCACGCGGCTCCTCGCGCAGGTGCGCCACTATGCCAGGCCGCCCAGTAGGGCTGGCCCGGCAGGTTCGCTCCTGCCGTGGCGGGAGGGGGTGCCTACCTCGAAGGTGTACCGCCGCGCCCACGAGTGTCGTGGCGGTCGCGAGAGGAGACCCGGTCATGGCAGCAACATCCGAGCAGCGGGCGGCGCGTGAAGCGAAGCTCGACGAGCTGCACGAGAAGCTGATGGGCGCTGTCGAGCAGCTCGTCTCCGGCGACGACTGGCGCGACGCGCTCGCGTTTGCCGCGAGGTTCCGCTCCCGGTCGTTCAACAACACGATGCTGATCTGGGTGCAGCACCAGATCGCGTTCGAGGCCGGCCGGGTGCACGAGCCGTTCCCCACGCTCGTGGCCGGGTATCGGCAGTGGCAGGCGCTGGGGCGCCAGGTGATGAAGGGCCAGCCGGGCTACATGATCTTCGCGCCGGTCACCGGGAGGTTCGCCACGGCCACGCCGTCGGATTCTGGTTCGTGGCGGCGACTGGGGCCGAGGGAGAAACCGAAGCCCGGTGAGGTGGTGCGCTCCCGCATGGTCGGCGCCCGACCCGCCTATGTCTGGGATGCCTCCCAAACCGACGGTGAGCCCCTCCCGGCGACGCCTGCGCCGGTGTTGTTGGAGGGCGAAGCCCCCGCCGGGCTCTGGGACGGCCTCGCCGCGCAGATACGCGCCGCGGGGTTCGAGGTCGTCTCGGTGCCGGACGAGATGGCGATCATGGGCGCGAACGGCATGACCGACTACGAGGCCCGGACGGTGTCGGTGCGGGAGAACATGTCTGCTGCTGCACGGGTGAAGACGCTGGCGCACGAGCTCGCGCATGTGATGATGCACGACCCCGACGACGTGGAGGTGCGGCAGCATCGCGGCATCCGCGAGGTTGAGGCCGAGTCGGTGGCGCTGATGATCGGTGCCGCGCACGGCATGACCACTGACGGCTACACGATCCCGTACGTCTCGACCTGGGCGGCGCGCGCCGATGACAAGGAACCCGCGCAGATCGTGCAGGCCACCGGCGAGCGGGTGCGGAAGACGGCGCTGGCGGTCCTCGACCAGCTCGACACTGCACAGCTCGGTGACGGCACCCCACCTGGGCTGGAACGAGATACCCCGAGCGTGAAGCCGACGCGCACGTCCTCTCGGCAGGTTGAGCCTGACCGGCCACATGCCGCACCGGTCTTAGCGGGACGGGGGCTGTGATGCCCGATCCCTTCGACGTTCTCGCCGCCCTCATCCGCGTAGACCGGACACCGAACCTCGCCGCGGCGGCGCGCGGTCTCGCAACTGCTGGTGTGCCGCTGTTTCCGTGCGAGCCCGATGGGAAGCGTCCGCTCACCCGCCGCGGGTTCCTCGACGCCACCAGCGATCTCGCGCAGATTGCCGCGTGGTGGTCGCGCACCCCGGAGGCCAACATCGCCCTCCCCACTGGGACGTTCTCGGGTGTCGTCGTGGTGGATGTCGATGTTCACGGCACTGTCGATGGCCGCACCGCCTGGCGCCGCGCGTCCGAGGCGGGGCTGGTGGACGGGGCGGGTCTGCTGGTGCGGACTCCGACCGGCGGCGCGCACGCCTACTTCCCAGCGACCCCAGGTGTGGAGCAGCGGTCGTGGCAGGCCGCGGGTGCGGGGGTCGATTTCCGGGGCGACGGCGGCTACATCATCGCCCCACCCTCCCGCCGCACCATCGACGGCACCCTGCGGCGCTACGAGATCACCGACCTCGCCGCCCACTCCATCGGACCCGTCGATGCCGCAAGACTCCGCGACTTCTTCGACCCCCGACCAACCCCGACGATACGAGACGGCGCGACCGCGACGGTAGATGCCGAACGGCTCGCCTCTTGGGTCGCGAGCCGCGGTGAGGGCGAACGGAACCGGGGCCTGTTCTGGGCCGCCTGCCGCCTCGCCGAGAACGGAACCCCACCCTCCGACGCACTCGGCGCGCTCGGCCCAGCCGCAGCGCGGGCCGGGCTCAGTGAGCGTGAGATCACCACGACCGTGCGATCCGCGTACCGCGCCACCCAGCCCACACCCGAGACCGCTGCTGCGGGTCGGGTACCGACCTCGGATCGGTGGTGCGGCCGTTCGGCGCCCTCACCCGTCGTCTCGGCAGGGAGGGCGGGCCTGTGATGGACAAGGCGAGTCCGCGACGGTGGGCTGCGGGGACGGCGGTGGCGGGGACGGTGTTCATCGCCGCCGGGGCGTTCTGGCTGTCGTTCACCTCGCTGGCCGATCTCGCTGCGCGTTCGGGGATCGGTGCTGGGCAGGCGTGGGCGTGGCCGCTGATCGTGGACGGCATTATCGTGGTTGCGACTGTCGCCGTCGTCGCTCTCGCCGGGCAACGCTCCGCCTGGTACCCGTGGGCGCTCCTGACCGGTGGCGCGCTCGTCTCGGTCACTGCGAACGCGATCCACGCCGTCGTCGCAGCCGACGCCGACGTACCTGGCGTCCTCGCTGCCTCCGTCGCCGCCGTCCCGCCCGTCGTGCTGCTCGCGATCACCCACCTCACCGTCATCCTCACCCGCACCCCGGTTGCCGTGCTCGCTGCCGCTTCGTCGGACCCAGCTCCAGACGAGCTGGGAGCGGGTGGCGTTGCTGAGCTGGCGTCTATGCCTACCAGGGCTGATCCGCTCGATCCGGCGGATCGTCGGGCGTTGGGGTGGGGGCTGCGTGAGGCGGGGTGGTCGAACAAGCGGATCGCCCGCGAGCTCGGCGTGCATCCCTCGACCGTGGGCCGCTGGTTCACCCCCGCACACCTTCCTACTGACATCACTGAGTCCGCCGACGAGCGGGAGGAGACAACCTCATGAACACCGATAGCCCGCAGCACACCGGCCCCAGCCACGATCCGCAGCGCATCGTGCCGACCCCGGCAGACGAGGCACTCTCGGTGCCGCGCGAACACCGCGAGCCTGGCGTTGAGGCCTCGACGACGCCGGAGGCGGTGCGCGCCGCGCAGGTCGCCCGTACCGAGAAGCAGCACGCCGTGGTTCGTGGCCGGGGTGTGGAGTGGGTGCGACCGACCGATCTGATGGCGCGGCATTCGGCGAACGTCGCCGGGCGCGGCTTGGACTTCCAAGCCGAGCTCGCCCGCCGCACCCGCGCACCGCTTCGGGTCGGGATGCAGGCAGCACGAGATCGTGCACGTCGCCTGCCGCCGATCACGGCGTTCGGGCGACGCGCCGTCACCACCTCGACGCCGATACGGCCTGGGGTCGGGATGGGATGACAGCTCATGGTCCAGACGGCAACCAGCACGGGAGGGGCGCGTTCGTGGGAGCGGGCGCGCACCTACCTGCCAGGAGGTGCCGACACCATGACCACAACCACCAGCCCCAGCACCGAATCCTCGCGTGAGGACTTCACGACCGGCGAGGGCCTGCGCGCTCTGCTGCACCGTCTCCACCACGGTGGTGAGGACGCCTGGGTCAATGATCCGGTCGCGCGCGATCTGATGGAGTTCGCCGCCGAGAAGTACAAGGCGCTGGCGCGCAAGCACCGCCTCGATACCTGGGAGGCGGTCGCTGCGGCGTTCGACGCGATGCAGAACCGCTCCACCCTCGAAGCCAACGACCCGTGGGCGATCATCACCCACGCCGTGCGGATCACCTGCATCTACGAAGAACGAGCCCAAGGCCTGCTCTGTTCGGTGCATCAGGCCCGCCGCTCCCACGTCTCCGCGTTCCACGATCCCGAACGGTTCTCCGACCGCGACACCGCCCTGTCCGAATACCACCCGGCGCTCCAGGTCTCCGACGACCTGCCCAGCGACCTTGAGACCGACCCGCATGATCTGCTGGGGTCGGCACAGGCCTGCATGTCCGCCACATCGGCGGCAGAGGACGCGATCGCGCTGCTGTGCCTGCTCGACTGGCCGACCGACACCGCGCGGGCCTCGGTCGAGCACGTCTGCGGAGCCCTCACCAAAGCAGGAACCCGCCAGTCAGCCTACGAGGCGCTGCGGCGGGATCGGCACGCCCGCGCGCTCCTCGACCTGCCCCGCCGCACCTGGACCGCGCTGCTGCGGGCTTTGCTCGGGAACCCGCACCCCGCCTACGCGGCCACCAGCACCGGACGTGGGATGCTGCTGCGGCTCTTGCTCGGCGAGACGCTGGAGCTGCTGCTGCGCGACGACGACCTGATCCTCGCCCTCGCACTCGCGGCCCCCAGGCATTGGGACGGTGAGCCGCGATGACCGATCCGCAGACCGGTATCCAGCTCGACCGGGCCGTCGATTCCCTGATCGTCGGCAAGCGCCACCGCACCGACCTCGGCGACATCGAAACCCTCGCCGCGTCCATCGACCGTGACGGGCTGCTTCAGCCGTTGACGATCACCATCGACGGCGTGCTCGTCTGCGGGGCACGCCGCTTGGCGGCGATCAAGATGCTCGGCTGGCGCACCGTCAGCGTGTGGGTGCGCGGCGGCCTGTCGGATCGGCTCGGGAAGCTCCTCGCGGAGCAGGACGACAACATGCTCCACAAGCCCTACAACCAGCTCGAAGCGGCCGGCCTTTACCGCGAGATCAAGGAAGTCATGGCCGAAGACGCCGCCCGCCGCCAAGCCTCGACGCGGTTCAGCGCCGAGAACCAGCCAGGAAATGACGGTCCCGGAAAATTTCCGGGACCGTCAGGTGCGCTCGGAGACGCACGCGAGCTGGCAGCGGCGATGATCCCTGGTGGCGGGTCGTACAAGACGTTGGAGAAGGTTGGCTACATCGAAGAGATCGCCGCCAACCCCGCCCAACCCGAGACGCTCCGCGCCGAAGCCGCTGCTGCGTTGGAGCAGATCGAGGCAGGCGACCCGGTGCATCCGATCTACCAGGCGATCCGCGAGTCTGCCGATGCCGCGCGTGAGGTGCGCGAGGCGACGATGCACGCCCTCGCCGAGGATGCCGTCGCCCGCGCCAACGCGATGAAGAAGGGCAAGAAGCCCAAGCCACGTCCCAAGCCGCTCGTGCCCGACGACGCCCCGCCGGTGCGGTACCCGGTGCGGGCGTTCGTCCAGACCTGGGGCGAACTCGCAGGCTGGTGGACCCACTACGACATCGACGTGCTCGCCGTCGAGCTGACAGACGAGCAGTACGAGAACTTCCTCACCGTCGCCGAAGCCACCGCCCGCTTCGTCGACGACCTCCGCACCGCACGCGAAACCCTCCTCGATGTGAAGCCGGTCTTGCGCGCACTCTGACACCGACGCGGTAACGGTGCGTGCACCTGCCAGGCATGAGCCCTGCACCTGCTGATTCCAAGACTCGCCGCCAACTCGTCGCACTCATCGCCGCTGGCATCGTCCTGCTGCTCCTGGCCGGGGTCGGCGTCTACGGCCTCCTCATCGGCCCCCGCAACCCCAGCACGACTGATCCGCGCCCCGAGCCGTCATCGACCGTGACCACGCCCCCGTCGTCGGGGCCGTCAACGCCGCCGCTGCCGAAGGTTCCATCCGTGCCGCGCTCTGCCGATCCTGTGGCGTTCGCCGAAGGCGTCGCCACCACCTTGTTCGCGTGGGATACCGCGCTGGGGTTGTGGCCGCTGGACTACACCTCGGCGATCCTCGCCGTCGGTGACCCCTCCGGCGACGAGCAAGCGGGCCTGGCCTCCGACATCTCCACCTACCTGCCGAACCGGGACGCCTGGATCGAACTACGCCAGTACGCCACCACCCAGTACCTCGTCATCCACACCTCGCTCGTCCCTGACGCCTGGGCCGACGCAGTGGCGCAGGCGCAGCCCGGGCAGATCGCCCCCGGCACGACCGCGGTCACGATCGAGGGCACCCGCCACCGCTCCGGCATCTGGAACGACCAGCCCGTCACCTCCGAGCATCCCGTCTCGTTCACCGTGTTCGTGGTCTGCGCCCCGACGTACCCGACCTGCCACGTGCTGCGGCTGTCCCAGCTCGACAACCCGCTGCGCTGAGGTGCCGCCGTGTTCCGCAAAGCCGCTGTCGCCGCCCTCGCGCTCCTGTTCCTCGCCCCGTCCGTCATCCTGCTCGGGATCGGGGCACTGATGAACCCCGCCGCCGCCAACTGCGCCACCACCACAGGCGTGGTCAGCCTTGGGCCTGTGCCGGATTCGCTGACCGTGACGACGGCGAACGGTGAGACGTTCACGCTGAATCGGCAGCAGCTCACCCACGCCGCCACGATCATCGCCATCGGCAACAGCACCGACGGCGTGGGACGGCCGGGGATCAAGATCGCGCTCATGGCAGCGCTCACCGAGTCCACGCTGCGGATGCTGTCGAACACCGGTACCTACCCCGAGAGTGCGAACTACCCCAACGACGGCAACGGCTCCGACCATGACTCCCTGGGTCTGTTCCAGATGCGTCCACAGTCGGGCTGGGGCACTGTCGCCGAGCTCATGGACCCGGCCTATCAAGCGCGAGCGTTCTTCGGTGGCCCGACTGGCCCGAACTACCCCTCGCCGCGCGGTCTGCTCGACATTCCCGGCTGGCAGCAGATGGACCCCGGCGAAGCCGCCCAAGCCGTCGAGGTCTCCGCCTACCCCGACC
>DAOLFC010000164.1:0-6998 GCA_035326505.1 Arachnia sp. | reverse complement strand
GTCGTCCATGTGGGCTCTCCTTCTCGCCGGTGACTGCCTCGTGCCTCCCTCCGACGCCTCCACCAAGTATGTCAGCGACCTCCGACAATGCCTCGGGGCATTGCAGCACACCTCCTCATCACACGACTTGCGAGGAGGCCGACCATGCCCACGTTCATCGATTCCACCGCCGACGCCGCGGAGGCGTCCGAAGCCCTGCGGGGTCTCGCCCATGCGAGCCGCACGTTCGATCAGCCCGCGCAGATGTACGGGGTGATCGGCGACCTGTCTTCGGGGATGCGGTCGCTCCACCAGGTGCTGGAACAGCTTGCCGACGTGCACGGCTGTTCGTGCTAATGTGAGCAGTGCTTACATGATGGAGGGGTGGATGGGATCAGCATCGGCCAGGCCGGGCTATCACCACGGTGATCTGCGTGCGACGCTCGTGCTCACGGCTTTGGAGATGCTGGAAGCCGGTGAGGCGTTTTCGTTGCGTGCGGTCGCGCGTCGTGCAGGTGTGTCGACGGCCGCCCCGTATCGGCACTTCCCGGATCGGGAGGCGCTGGAGTCTGCACTGGCCGTTCACGGGTTGCGCGAACTCATGGGCGACCTCACCGGGGGGACTCGCCCTCCGGCGTCTGCTGCCGAGGTGGGTGAACTCGCCGTCGGGTATGTCCGCTTCGCGCTGCGCAGGCCCGCGTTGTTCCGGCTGATGTTCGGCCAGCCATGCGACGACCGCGACGACGACCGGGTGCGCGCCGCCGGAGCGTTGCACGACTATCTCGAATCCGTCATGGCCGCGGTCTTCCCGCAAGCCGACCCGGTAGCCCTGGCCACCGCCGGATGGTCACTCGCCCACGGGCTCGCGTTCCTTCACCTCGACGGAAAGCTCCCCGCCACCGACCAGGCCGAGATCGACGGGCGCGTGCGCTCGATCTTCGCTGCCATCCTCCCGCCCACAACCGATCCTGATTCGAGGACATCATGAGCACACGCATTCTGCTGGTCGTCACCAACGTTGACCACTACGACGCCGACCCGTCGCACCTGACTGGGCTGTGGCTGTCTGAGCTGACGCACGCCTACGATCTGTTCGCCGAGCGTGGGTTCGAGCAGACGATCGTGAGTCCCGCCGGCGGGAACGTGCCCTTGGAGCCTCGATCATTGAAGCTCCCCAACTACGACAAGTCCGCGAGAGCCTGGCACGACGACCCGGCCCGGATGGCGCTACTGGACAACACGGCGAGCCCGGAGCAGATCGACTCCGCCGATTACGACGCGATCTACTTCACCGGCGGTCACGCGGTGATGTTCGACTTCCCGGGCAGCGAGGGCTTGCAGCGGATCACCCGCGAGATCTACGAGCGCGGCGGTGTCGTCGGAGCGGTCTGCCACGGCTACTGCGGCCTGCTCGACATCAGGCTCTCCGACGGCAGCTACCTCGTCGCAGGAAGCAACATCACCGGATTCTCCTGGCGTGAAGAAGTGCTCGCCGGGGTAGCGAAGCTCGTGCCGTACAACGTCGAGGAGCGCATGAAGGAGCGCGGCGCCCACTACTCCAAGGCGCTGCTGCCGTTCGTCTCCAACGCCGTCGTCGACGGGCGACTGGTCACCGGTCAGAACCCCGGATCGGCCAAGGAGACCGCCGCCAAGGTCGCCGCGCTCCTCTGACGCGGCGCACGACCCTCACAGACTCGGACCAGAAGGATCGGAAGAGCGTCATGCAGACCGTGCTCGGCTCCGGCGGTCAGATCGCCGACGAACTCACTCGCGAACTCCACCGCGGCTTCACCCGCGACATCCGGCTTGTCAGCCGCAACCCCCGCAAGATCAACGACGACGATCAACTCGTCTCGGCCGACCTGATGGACGCCGGGGCCGCCGACCGTGCGGTCGCGGGCAGCGAGATCGTCTACCTCACCGTCGGGCTACCGATGGACTCGACGCTTTGGGAGCAGAAGTTCCCGACGATGATGGCGAACACGATCGCCGCCTGCCAGAAGTACGACAGCAAGCTCGTGTTCTTCGACAACACCTACATGTACCCTCGCACCGCCACGCCCCAGACCGAAGACACCGCGTTCGAACCGGCCGGACGCAAGGCGACCGTGCGCGCGCACATCGCCACGATGTTGCTGGAGGAGATGGAGGCGGGCACGATCGATGCGGTGATCTGCCGCGCCCCCGAGTTCTACGGTCCAGGCAAGACGCAGAGCCTCACGAATGCGGCTGTGTTCAACCGCATCAAGCAGGGCAAGCGGCCCCTCGTGCCACTGAACGCTTACGCGAAGCGCAGCCTGATCTGGACTCCCGACGCCAGCCGCGCGTTGGCACTCATCGGCAACACTCCCGACACCTACGGCCAGGCCTGGCACCTCCCCATCGACCCCAATCGCCTCAGCTACCGACAGATGATCGACATCGCCTCCGAAGCAACCGGACGAAGAATCGGGTACACCACGGTGCCCAGGTGGGCGTTCCGCATCGGCGGGCTGCTCAACCCTGCCGTCAAGGAGGCCGAGGAGCTCCTCCCGCGCTATCGGCAGGACAACACCTTCGACTCCTCCAAGTTCACGACGCGATTCCCGGACTTCGCAATCACGAGCTACCGGGAGGGCATCCGCTTCCTCGTCGCTGACGAATAGCAGCACATCAGACTGCTGGATGAGATCACACGGAGGCGTCTCCTCCGAGCACCCCAGGCGCGCTCCGAACCGAAAGCCGGTGGAACAGGCGCACCTGATCGTCATGATCTCCATCCAAGCGTCGCTGAAGAACCGTGCTGATAGCCGAGGTCTGGGATCAGGTGCAGACCGTTCTCGGCACTCACCGGTCGGCGGCGGACGCGACGCAGATACACGAGCACTACCTGAAAGGCTCGGTGTTCTGCGGGCAGTGCGGCTCGCGGTTGATCGTGTGCAACGCGAAAAGCAGCCAGGGCACGATCTATCCGTACTTCGTCTGCGGCAGCAGGCACGGCGGCAGAGGGGGACTGCACCCGCCAAGCGATGCTCATCGAGCACGTCGAACGGCTCGTCGAGCAGTTCTACGACCACGTCCAGATCAGCGCCGAGACCAAGCTCGCGCTCTCGTCGATGCTGCACGCACGGTTCGACGAGATGATGTCCGAGGGCGCCGCGGAGCTGGCAGACCTCGCCACACGGCGCACGCAACTCGAAGACGAGCAGGAGAAACTCCTGCGGGCGCACTATGCGGGCGCGGTGACGCTGGAACTCCTCAAACGAGAACAGGACCGCATCACAGCCTCGCTGGAGACGATCAAGAACCGGATCGACGCCCACCACGGCGAGTACGCCTTCGCTCGGGCGAACCTGGACGACTCGCTGACTCTGCTGTCGAACGCGGGCGACATCTACAAGACGGCCGACGATGCGAACCGCCGACTGTGCAACCAGGCGCTGTTCAAGGCGATCTACGTCGATGAGGACAACGACGTTCAGGTCGGCTACAAGACGCCGTACGACGGGCTGAGCATCGAAGGCTTGCAGGCCGACGCACTCACCTGGGCCGCCGAAGCAAAAAAGTTGGGCCAGGCCCGAACCTCGACCAAGGGCGGACCCTTAGTCGAAAGTTCAAACCTGACCCATTTGGGGTGAGTAACGGGACTTGAACCCGCGACATCCTGGACCACAACCAGGTGCTCTACCAGCTGAGCTATACCCACCATCGCTGCCGTCTCGGACGGCTGGTAAAGCTTAGCCGCTAACGGCCGTTGCGAGGAAATCGGAGGACGAGGCGGCAACGCGAGCTTGCTCGCGATTGCGCCGAGGACGAACGATCCGCGAAGCGGTCAATCCGACGACGAGGGACGACACGAGCTTGCTCGTGATCGGACCGAGAAGGAAGGATCCGCGAAGCGGCCAATTCGCGCTCTGCGGGCGAGGTCAGTCGGCGGCGGGCGGGTGCTCGGCGGCGTTCAGGGCGTTGACCACGGCGGCCTGGTGGACGGCGGCGATCGTCTTCAGCTCCTGGGTGGGGCGGCCGGGCGGGGGGACGAAGATGGCCTCGCGGTAGTAGCGCAGTTCCTCGATCGACTCGGCGATGTCGGCCAGGGCGCGGTGGTTCCCGGTCTTGTCGGGGGTGTTGTAGTAGGCCCGGGGGAACCAGCGCCGGGCGAGTTCCTTGATGCTGGAGACGTCCACGCTGCGGTAGTGGAGGTGGCTTTCCAGGGCGGGCATGTCGCGGGCCAGGAAGCTGCGGTCGGTGCCGACGGTGTTGCCGGCCAGCGGCGCCTTGCGCGGCTCGGGGACGAACTGGCGGATGTAGGCGAGCACCAGCTCTTCGGCTTCGGGCAGCGAGAGGCCGTTCTCCAGCAGCGGCAGCAGCCCCGATTTGGAGTGCATCTCCCGGACGAAGTCGCCCATCTGGGCCAGTGACTCGTCGCTGGGGCGGACCACCACGTCCACCCCGGAGCCCAGCACGTTGAGGTCGGCGTCGGTGACCAGGGCGGCGACCTCGATCAGGGCGTCCGCCGTGAGGTCGAGCCCGGTCATCTCGCAGTCGATCCATACCAGCAGGTCATTCACGGCCCCCACTGTATTGCTCCGAGCCGGCCCTTGCCCTGTAGTCCGTTCGCCCAGGACGAGAACAGATCTGCGCCTCGATCGGCTTGAGCGACGGATTCGTCCACCGCCAGCCCGAGCTGGAGGCAGCCCTGTTCGGTCTGGGGCGCGCTCCGTCGTCAGCTCGGTGGGGTTGAGCCACGATCTGTCGCCAGAAGTTCACTTCTCGCGCGACCTGCCTCATGGTGGCGGAGTGCCGCCGCCGCTAGGGTTGATGCATCCGCCACGAGGGCGGACGAGGGAGGAAGCCATGTCCGGTCCGGCCGATCTTGAGGGCGTCACGGTCGATGCCGATGTCAACCTGCGGGAGTACATCGACGAGCTGGTGGCGCAGGGCTACACGGTGGGCGAGGCGCAGGGCACTGACCCTCAGCTGATCGATCCGGGCGGTCGCGCGGTCGAGACCTGGCGCGAGGACTACCCCTACGACGAACTGCTCGATCGTGACACCTACGAGCACGAGAAGTACCTGCTGCAGGTGGAGCTGTTGAAGCTGCAGTACTGGGGGCAGGACATCGGCGCCCGCCACATCATCATCTTCGAGGGACGCGACGCGGCCGGCAAGGGCGGCACGATCAAGCGGTTCACCGAGCACCTCAACCCGCGGGCGGCCCGCGTGGTGGCGCTCTCGGCGCCGACCAGCCGCGAGCACGGCCAGTGGTACTTTCAGCGCTACATCCAGCACTTCCCGACCGAGGGCGAGATCGTGCTCTTCGACCGTTCCTGGTACAACCGGGCGGTGGTCGAGCGAGTCATGGGCTTCTGCACCGACGACGAGTACACGGTGTTCATGAAGCAGGCCCCCGAGTTCGAGCGCATGATCGTGGACGCCGGCATCCATCTGACGAAGTTCTGGTTCTCGGTCACCCAGCGCGAGCAGCGCACCCGGTTCGCGATCCGCCAGATTGACCCGGTGCGGCGCTGGAAGCTGTCGCCGATGGACCTGGAGTCGCTGGACCGCTGGGAGTCCTACAGCTCCGCCAAGGAGGCGATGTTCGCCGGCACCGACACCGACCACGCCCCCTGGATCACCGTCCGCAGCAACGACAAGAAGCGCGCCCGCCTGAACGCCATGCGCTACTTCCTGAGCCAGTTCGAGTACGACGGCAAGGACCACTCCGTGGTCGACCAGGTGGACCCGAGCATCGTCCAGCGCGCCCGCTACACCATCGGCGACTGAGCCGCTCGCTGCACGATTGTGGTTTTCCCCGGCGTGTGATGACCGGTTCGGATGTTTCGCTGCAGGATGGTCGTTGCCGGCCTCCCGGGGGACGCCAGAACGACCCTCGTGCAGCGAAGCGCGTTGGGGGCTGGGCAACCTGGCTCATAACCACTGTCTGACGCACCGTCGGACGATACCGGGGTGCCCCGGGGTACCCCGGGCGAGACTCGAACTCGCGGCCGGCCGCTTAGAAGGCGGCTGCTCTATCCAACTGAGCTACCGGGGCGGGGTCCGGCGCGGACGGGAGCGCGGCTGACGAAGCCGTCTCCCTAGGGGCCGTCCCACGAGTGATTCTAGGGTCACCCCGAGCGGCCGCCGACCACGGCGTTCCGGCCGGTCGCATCTCGATCCAGGGTCGAGGACTGGCGCCTTCTGGCCAGGATCGCCCTGCCTGACCGGCGTCGCGCCTCTAGACTGACCGGAGGGAAGGACGGGGATGAGGGGACTGGCACAACGTCTGGTGCTCAGTGGCGCCATCGAAGCGGAGTTGATGTCCGCCGCGGTATCGCGATTCGGTGACACTCCCGAGCTCGAGCGGCATCTGGTCAGCCAGCGGCTGATCACCGAGACGCAGATCGCGCAGGCGATCGCCGAGCAGACCGGCTACCGTTTCTTCGATCTCACCGACGTCCAGCTGAGTCCGGACGTGGTGGCGCTGCTGCCCGGCCATCTGTGCCGCCGCTACCAGGCCATACCGATCGAGCGCCCCGATTCCGAAGCGTCGCTGCCTCCGCGTCGGGCGGTGGGCGACTTCGCCATGGAGGCCGCGCAGCGCACCCTGGTGGTCGCGATGGTCGACCCGACCGACATCATCGCGCTGGACGACATCACCTCGATCACCGACATGGCCGTCGAGCCGGTGGTTGTGGCGCGCGACGCCCTGGCGCAGGCCTTCGAACGCTACATCCGCTCCGACGACGAACTGAGCGATCTTTCCGCAGTGCTCGAAGCCGACGCCGCGCAGGATCCGCTCGGGATCACCGAGAACATCGAAGGCGGGGCGGACGCGCCGCCGGTGGTCCGGTTCGTGAATCTGCTGATCGCCCAGGGCGTGAACGACCGCGCCAGCGACATCCACATCGAGCCGGGGGAGCGCGAACTCGCCGTCCGGTTCCGGATCGACGGCGTGCTGCACGAGATGCAGCGGGCGGACCGTTCGATCCAGGACGGCATCACCTCCCGGCTGAAGATCATGGCCAACATCGACATCGCCG
>DAOLFC010000163.1:0-7008 GCA_035326505.1 Arachnia sp. | reverse complement strand
AAGGCGGAGGAGGGAGTCATAGCGGTGTGACTCACGTCGACCGACGACAACGAAGCCAATCGCCCGCATGGCGTTCCATCCCCGTGCATTTAGGCGCGACCGGCTACTAGAATCGGGCGCACAGTTCCATAGGACAGGAAGCCCGATGCTCGCAGATCCCGCCGCCCAGCTTCAGCTGCTCACTCTCGCCGACCTCGATTCCGAGGTGGCCCGGCTCCGGCATGCCGCGCAGAGCCTTCCGCAGCACAAGGAGATCGCCGCGCTGGCCGCCCAGCGCAAGGAGATCTCGGACGCGCTGATCTCGGCCGGTACCGAGGTCGACGACCTCAGCGTCGCGGTGCGCCGGGCGGAGTCGGAGCTGGCCCCGGTGAAGGCGCGCCTGGCGCGGGACGAGACGCGCATCGCCGACGGCTCGGTGTCCGACCCGAAGACGCTGCGCGGCCTGACCGAGGAGGTCGAGCATCTTCAGCGTCGCATCGCTGAGCTGGAGGACGCGGAGCTGGAGCTGATGGAGCAGGTGGAGGAGGCCACGCAGCGCCATACCCAGCTCGCGGCCGGCAAGGCCGAGGTCGAGACTCGGCTGCGGGCGCTCGTCGCCGAACGCGACCGCGCCGTCGCCGGGCTGAGTGCGCAGGCGAAGCAGCAGCTGGCCAAGCGGCCGCCCCTGGTCGCCGCCGTCCCCGACCCGTTGCTGCGGCTCTACGACAAGCTGACGGCGAAGTTCGGCCGTGGCGCCGCCCGTCTCGAACGCGGACGGTGCGGCGGCTGCCAGCTGCAGCTCACCGCGGCGGACCTGGATGCCTACCGCAGGGCGCCCGCCAACGAGGTGCTGCGGTGCGTCGAGTGCGACCGCATCCTGGTGCGCACCAAGGAATCCGGCCTCTGAACCACCTCCATACGAAGGCACCGACTCCGGTGCCGTCGGGGATACGTTCGTCGCGGATGAACCAGGCGATGGGCTCGTCAGCCGCTGTTGCGCGGCGCGCGGCGCAGCCGGCGTGCGGCCAGGACCGCGTCGGCGGTGGCTCCGCTGACAACCAGAAGCGATCCGATGAGCCCCAGGGTGCGCTTGGTGCCCCTCGAACGCAGGCTTGCTCGTAGCCAGGCCAGCCCCAAGCCGGCGTTTGCGATTGCTGCTCCTAGGCCTAGTGCGGGTCTGTCCAGACCCCAGTCGGCCGCGCGTTCGAGGGCGTTCAGCTCGCGGTCGAGTCGGGTGATGCCGCGCATGCCGCCGTCGGCGATAGCGATGAGATGGGAGAGCGGAGAGCGGGGCTCGACGAGAAGCTGGTTGCCGGAGGACTTTCCGACGATGGTGTGCTCGATCAACTCGGCCGGCACACCGAGTGCGCGCAGCAGCATCGCCAGCCGCTCGTGCGGATCAGCCACCGCGGGGGCGACGGCGGCCTGCAGCCCGGCTGCATCCACAGCGATCGTGTCGTCGGCGATGATCGCGTTCTCTTCCGAATCCGGGTCGAGAGCGTTGTTCGCCATCGCGGCCAGCAGGCGGCCGGCCTCACCCTCGGCGGCCGGGAACGTGGCCGGAGCTTCCCGCTGCAGCGTGAGGTAGTAGCCGCCGAACAGATTCCTGGTTTTGGTCTTCACGTCCACCCAGCCGAGGGGGCCGACGTGGTCGTCGGTCGCATCGACGAGGTACGCGGTGATCAGAGGGAGCTCGTTGCGACCTGGAGGAAGATCGGTGCGAGGCTTCTCCGGTTCGCGATAGCCGAACGCCGACCACCCGTCGCAGACGCTCACCGTGATGGGGTGACGATTGATCAGCGCATCCATCTCTGCGTAGCTCGGTCCACGGTGGGAGAATTCCCAGATCTGCGACCGAGGCTCCTCCGGCCATTCGAGATCTTCGACTGCTGTGAGTCCGTCCTCCGTGAGCGCATACACGGTGCCTCGGCCGAAGTCGTCGGGTAGTTCGAACTCGACCTCAGCGTCGTCCCGTTCGGAGTCAGCTGTGCTCTTCGGGTCGATGAGGTCGCAGGTCAGCGCGATGTCGATCCCGAACCCGGCATTCGACAGCTCTGTGCGAAGGTCGGCAAAGAGCATGCCGTCGGTGAGCGATCCATCCTTGTCGACGAGCTGAACGGCTCCGTCGGCATCGTGCGCGATGGCGAAGAGCACCGCTTCCCGCGCTGCTGGCCAGACCACGGCAGCGATCCGACGCTCGCGGAGCCAGGCGAGCAGGTCGTCGGAAATCACCGAGGAGCCCTCACTCAACACCAACTCGCCGTGGTCGATGCACAGCGGGGATACGTCGATTGCATACTCACTCACGCTCGTCAGCTTATCCGGACGGCGGAAGGCGATATCAAACGAAGTTCTGTACTCGACCCCACCCGTCTCGTCTGTCTGGTCGGCGAGCTTCCGCTCCACCAGCAGCGCCGGGTCGACGAAGGGCTCCGGCTGGCGCTCGCGCTGTGAGGGCGTCGACGCGGTAGACTCAGCGACCGGACGAGGTGGCCAGATGATCGCGGCAGCAATGCTGAGGAAAGTCCGGACTCCGCAGAGCAGGGTGGTGGGTAACGCCCACCCGGAGCGATCCGCGGGACAGTGCCACAGAAAACAGACCGCCTGGCAACAGGTAAGGGTGAAACGGTGGTGTAAGAGACCACCAGCGCCTCGGGTGACCGGGGCGGCTCGGTAAACCCCACTCGGAGCAAGGCCAAGAAGGCCGGCATCGCCGGCCGCGGACGCCGTTTGAGCGCTGCTCGCGCGAGGCGCCCGGGTAGGCTGCTAGAGCGTCGCGGCAACGCGTCGTCGAGATAGATGGTCATCGAGACAGAATCCGGCTTATACGGCCACCTCGTCCCCCAACACGGCTTCAGAGTTCGCTCTTCCACCGACTTTGGTGGAAGAGCGAACTCTGAAGCGGTCTCGTCTCCGGGTTATGGCCGGCCGGCGCGGCGCGTCAGGGGAGGGTGAGAACGTCGGCCCCGGTGGGAGTGACGGCCAGCGAATGCTCGAACTGCGCGCAGCGGGACTTGTCGAGGGTGGTGACCGTCCAGTCGTCGTCCCAGAGCTCGTTGTCCTGGTTGCCCAGGGTGAGCATCGGCTCGATGGTGAAGGTCATGCCCACCTCCATCACGGTGTCGAGGCGGGGCTCGTCGTAGTGCAGCACCACCAGCCCGGAGTGGAAGGTGGTGTGTACACCGTGGCCGGTGTAGTCGCGCACCACGCCGTAGCCGAACCGCTTGGCGTAGGACTCGATGACGCGCCCGATCACCGAGAGCGGACGGCCGGGCCGGACGGCCTTGATCGCCCGATTGAGGGCCTCCTGGGTGCGCTCCGTGAGCAGCCGCGACTCCTCGTCGACGTCGCCGCAGAAGAAGGTGGCGCAGTTGTCGCCGTGAACGCCGTCCTTGAAGGCCGTGCAGTCGATCTTGACCAGGTCGCCGTCCTCCAGGGGGCGGAGATCGGGGATGCCGTGGCAGATCACCTCGTTGACGGAGGTGCAGATCGACTTCGGGAACCCCCGGTAGCCCAAGGCCGACGGGTAGGCGCCGTGATCGAGCATGTACTCGTGAGCGATGGCGTCGAGCGCGTCGGTGGTGACCCCCGGCGCGATCGCCTTCGCGGCCTCGTGCATCGCCTGCGACGCGATCCGCCCGGCGATCCGCATGCGCTCGATCACATCCTGGCTCTGCACATGGGAGCCGGTGTAAGGCTTGGGTCCTCGCCGGCCGACGTACTCGGGCCGCGCGATGGTGCGCGGCACCTGCCGCAGGGGGGTGGTCGGATACGGGGTCACAATGCTCACGAGGACCTATCTTAGTGTCCCGCGCCAGGGTGTCCGGCTACTCGACCCGCAGGCTGCGCAGCGCCTCGGCGACCTCCTCCTGGTTGTCGGCGAGGCCGATCGTGGCGCAGGACACGAACACCGAGAGCCGGCCGGGCTTGCCGAGGTCGAGCACCACGATGTCGACGGTGTCGCCGTCCACCTCGGGCTGATTGCCGACATGGACGTCGGCTCTCAGCCGCCACCCCTGGTGCCCGTCCACCTCGTAGGGGCTCGACTCGAGCACGTCGCGATACTCGTAGCCCAGGAACATCGTCGACGAGGCCATGCAGCTCATGAACTGCTCGGCGGCGGTGCGGGGCTCGGTGAACCCGTCCTCGGCGTGGACGTAGCCCACGTCGATGTTGCTGATCCAGCCCTCGACGATCGGCCGGATCACCGAGTTCTGGTCGGTCATCCACGGCACGCTGGTGGGGGACTCCTGCCATTCGGAGCCGGAGGGTGCGACGAAGGACAGACCGCCCCCGCGGACCCGGCCGTCGGCATCGATCTGCGAGCGGGAGTCGAAGTGGATCAGCGGGCACTCGATCACCTGGCCGCGGTCGCCGAGGGTCGGGGCGTCGCTGGGCAGCGGGCTGGGGGAGAGCTCGTCCCACTGGCTGCCGGAGGGACGCGCGGACGACTCCGGCTGGGGATCGATGATGTGCAGCGCGCCGGTCCCGGAGAGGAGCGCCGCGACGAGCACGGCCACCGCCGCCATCGCGACGGCGAACCACACCCACTGCCGGCGGGGCCGCCGGGGCGGCTCCGGGTTCAAGGGTTGGGCCCAGCGCTGTCCGTCCCAGTAGCGCGGGCGCGACGGGTCCTGGGGGTCGGGGTACCAGCCGGGTTGGGCCATGTCAGTTCACCTTCTCCATCGACGCCAGCGCGTCGGCCACCAGTTTCTTGCGGGCCTTGTCGTCGATCGGGGCCTGCGAATGGAACAGGATGAGGTCGTCCCCGTTGCGGAACACCGCGACGACCACCTCGTCGCCCACCACCGGCTGATCGGGGATGTTCCAGAAGTTGATCCGCAGCAGCCAGCCCTCCGCCCCGTCGTGGGTGGTGATCCGCCGGTCCTCCAGCAGTTCCTGATGGTCGAGGGTGCGGTAGTAGTAGGACGTCGACATGCACTCGGCCAGTTGCCGGGCGGCGGAGGCGGGGTCGTGGGAGAACACCTCCGTGTCGAGGGTGCCGATCGCCGTGATCGCCACCCACCCGTCCGTGACGGCGTCCATCTGCCCGGAGCGCTCGGAGGTGAAGTCGATCGTCCATCCGCCGTAGTCTCCCCAGCGGGGCACTGCGCGGAACTGCATGCCGCCGGAGCGGTACCACTCGCCGTGCGGGGCGCCCTCCGGCTCGTCTACGAGGGGGCACTCGACCGGCCGTCCCCCGTCGTCGGCGTCCTCGGGGTCGGTCGGGGTCTCGCTGGGACGCAGCTCGTTCCACTGCGACCCGCTGGGCCGGGCCGAGTTCGGATCGTCGGGCACTCCGAAGGGGCTGCCGTCGCGCCAGGGCTGCCAGACCAGAAGAGCCACGATCACGGCCAGGACCAGCAGGCCGGCGACGAAGCCGAAGGCCTGGGGCGGCCGGCGGCGCGGGGGCGGGCCGGGCGCGACCCAGCGTCGGCCATCCCAGTATCGGGGCTCGCCGGACCCCGCGGGGTCGGGGTACCAGCCGGGTTGAGCCATGAGCCCCGATGATAGTCGCGCGCCCCGATGCGCCGGTTCGTGAGATTTCGTCATGCGGTTGTAACAAATCCCGGGCACAATGGCCCGCATGGATAGGCAACTGGAGTTCGTCCTGCGCTCAATGGAAGAGCGAGACGTGCGATTCATCCGGCTCTGGTTCACCGATGTGCTGGGTGCGCTCAAATCGGTCGCTATCACCCCGGCGGAGGTCGAAGGCGCACTGTCCGAAGGCGTGGGCTTCGACGGGTCCGCCATCGAGGGGTTCGCTCGCGCCTACGAGTCGGACATGGTGGCCCACCCCGACCCGTCGACGTTCCAGATCCTGCCCTGGCGCACCGGTCCCGGCTGGAGCACGGCCAGGATGCTGTGCGACATCAAGCTGCCGGACGGCTCGCCCAGCTTCGCCGACCCCCGCTTCGTCCTCAAGCGTGCGCTCGACAGGGCCGGAGCCGCGGGCTTCACCTTCTACATCCACCCGGAGATCGAGTTCTTCCTGCTCAGCCGGCTCGATCCGCCGACGCCGCTCGACCAGGGCGGCTACTTCGATCACACGACGCTGGGCAACGGCACCGACTTCCGTCGCGACGCGATCACCATGCTGGAGCAGATGGGGATCTCGGTGGAGTTCAGCCACCACGAGGCCGCGCCCGGTCAGCACGAGATCGACCTGCGCTACGCCGATGCGCTCACCATGGCGGACAATGTGATGACATTCCGGGTGATCATCCGCGAGGTGGCGATCTCGCAGGGCATCCACGCGACGTTCATGCCCAAGCCGTTCGGCGGCCGGCCGGGCTCCGGCATGCACACCCACATGTCGTTGTTCGAGGGGGACAGCAACGCGTTCTACGACGCGAGCGACGAGTACAACCTCTCGCAGACCGCCCGGCACTTCGTCGCGGGGCTGTTGCGGCACGCGCCGGAGATCACGGCCGTCACCAACCAGTGGGTCAACTCCTACAAGCGCCTGGCGGACGGGCACGAGGCCCCCAGCTACGCCTGCTGGGGCCGGGCGAACAGGTCGGCGCTCATCCGGGTGCCCCAGTTCACCCCGGGCAAGGGATCGTCGGCGCGCGTCGAGTACCGGGCCGTCGACTCGGGAGTCAACCCCTACCTGGCGTACGCGGTGCTGCTCAACGCCGGCCTCAAGGGCATCGAGGGCGAGTACGAGCTGCCGCCGGAGACCGAGGACGAGGTGTTCCGCCTCAGTGACCGGGAGCGTCGCGCGCTGGGCATCGCTCGCCTCCCCAGCAACCTGGAGCAGGCGTTGCACCTCATGGAGGGCAGCGAGCTGGTCGCCGAGACGCTCGGGGAGCACGTCTACGAGTACTTCCTGCGCAACAAGCGCGACGAGTTCGAGGACTACCGCCGCCAGGTGACGCCCTGGGAACTCGAGCGCCACATCAACGTCCTCTAGCTAGCTAGCTAGCTAGCTAGCTAGTGGTTGCGTTGCGGGGCTCGGGTCCGTGGCGTTCCGGGTGGGGTCCGCTCCCGCCCGACGCGTTCACGGCGCTTCGCGCGTGTTACGCG